>NZ_JALCYU010000001.1:0-450544 GCF_023507765.1 Chromobacterium sp. IRSSSOUMB001 | reverse complement strand
GGTTCTCCCCCGCTCACTTCGCCGCCGCGCGCGGGTCCAGCGCGTCGCGCAGCGCATCGGTCAACATGCTGAAGGCAGTCACCAGGGTGGACATGAACACCACCACCATGGCCAGTTGCCACCAATAGCCCTGCAACAGCTCTTCCGGCACTTCCGCCAGCATGGAGCCCCAGCTCACCTGGCGCACGTCCACGCCGAAGCCTAGGAAGGACAGGATCACTTCGTACTTGATCAGGCCCACCATCAAGAGGGAGAACTGCACCAGCAGCAGGTGGGAGACATTGGGCAGGATGTGGATGAACATGCGGCGGCTGTGGCTGGCGCCGATGGCGTCCGCCGCCTGCACGTACTCGCGCGAGCGGTTCTTGATGAACTCCGCGCGCACCAGGCGGAAGGTACCGGTCCAACTGGTCAGTGACAGCACCAGAATGACGGTGGCGATGCCGCGCCCGGCCACGGCGGCGAAGGCGAGCAGCAGCAGCATGTCCGGCACCGAGGTGAACACGCTGTAGAACCACATCAGGAAGTCGTCCACCTTGCGGCCAAAATAGCCGGCCATCGCGCCCAGCGAGGTGCCGATCAGGATGGACAGCAGCGCGCCGAAGAAGCCCACCAGCAGCGAGGTCGCGGTGCCCTTGATCACTTTGTCCAGGATGTCGCGGCCGCGCTGGTCCGCGCCGAAGGGCAGCGACGCCACTTTCTTCACTTCCGGCACCGCGTACTGGGCGGCGTGCGGGCGCGCGGCCTCCAGCCAATCATGGATGGGGTCTTCCGACGGTTTCAAGCGTTCGGTGGGCACGATGGCGCTGGACAGACCTCCAGCGGCGGCCGGTGTTTCCTGCTGGCGGTATTTCTCCAACAATAAAGTGGGCGGCGCGTAGGAGGCGGCGATTTCGTCGTTCCAGCCGCGGCCGGCCAGGTTGAGCCAGCCGGCGGCGGCCAGCAGCATGAAGGCCGCCACCACCCACAGGGAAACGAAGCCGATGCGGTCGCGTTTCAAGCGTTGCCAGCCCAGCGCCCACAGGCTGCGCGAGGGGGCGGCCGGCGGCGCGCCGGCGGTATTGTGCAATGTTGTCATGTCTTGTGCTCCGCGCTTACTTGAGTTGCACGCGTGGATCGATCCACTTGTAGATGATGTCGGCCAGCAGGTTGAACACCATGGCGGCGGCGGCGATGGTCACGGTGATGGCCTTGATCACCGGGAAATCGCTCTTGTCCACCGCCATCAGCAGTTCATTGCCCATGCCGGGGATGCCGAAGAAGCGCTCCAGCAGCATCGAGCCCAGCACCAGGAAGGGCAAGGACATCATCACCGCGGTGACCACCGGGATCAGCGCGTTGCGCAGCACGTGCTTGAACAGCACGGTTTTTTCGGACAAGCCCTTGGCGCGCGCGGTGCGCACGTAGTCGTGGCCCAGTTCTTCCACCACGAAGCTGCGGTAGAAACGCACATTGGGCGCCAGCGACACCAGCATGCCCAGGATCAACGGCAGCGGCACGTAGATCAGCAGGCTGCGCAGCAGGCTGTCGTCGTCCCAGCCCATCACCGGAAACCAATCCAGTTTGAAAGCCAGCAGGTACTGGCCGACGATGATGTAGGCCAGCGAGCTGATGGACATGGCCACGGTGCAGATCAGCGTCACCATGCGGTCGGTCAGGGTGCCGCGGTAGTAAGCCACGACGATGGCGATGGGCAGCGCGGTCAGCAGTTCGAACACCAGCAAAGTGCCGGTCAGCGTCACTGAGGGGCCGATGCGCGAAGCCAGCGTGGCGGTGACGGACTGCTGAGTGGACCAGGAGGTGCCGAAGTCGAAGGCGGCCACTTGCTTGACGAAGAGCCAGAACTGCTGCGGCAAGCTCAGGTCCAGGCCCAACTGGGCGCGGATATTAGCCATGATTTCCGGCGTCAGGCGTTTGCCGGCCAGGATGTAGGTGGGGTCTCCGCCCACCCAGTTGAACAGCACGAACACCAGCAGCATGACGCCGAACATCGTCGGCACCATCTGCCAGATTCGGCGGATGATGAAATTGAACATCTGCTTCTCCAGAATATAGCGGCGCGGCTGCGCCCCGGATCAAGGCGGTTAGCGGCGCTTGCTCAGGTCGATGTCGACATAACGCCAGGACACGCCTACCGTGGCCAACGGATGCGGTTTGTAACCCTTGAGATAGTCGTGACTGACGATATTTTCGAAGCGGGTCACGCCCAGCACATAGGGCTGATAGGCGGCCGCCACCCGATTCATGCGGTCAAACAGCGCGTCGCGCTCCGGGCCGTTGGGCAGCACTTGCGAAGCCTCGTAGGCCTTGTCGAACTCCGGCCGGCTGAAGAACGGCAGGTTGCCGACGCCGATCTGCTTGCTCCACAGGCCGGTGACGAAATCGTCGCCGTCCGGAATGGCGGCGGAACCGCCCAGCGACCACATCTGCACCTTGCCGGCGTAGGCGGCCTTGAGGTTTTCGTTCCACTTGGCCACTTTGAAGGTGACGCGCAGCTTGATGCTGTCGAAAGCCTTCTGCCAGATCTGATTGAACTGCTTGTCGAAAGCGCTGCCTTGGGTGGCCTGGGTGATTAGCAGCGGCTGACCGTTGGGCTGGCGGCGGTAACCGTCCGGGCCTATCTTGTAGCCGGCCTGGTCCAGCAGCGCGTTGGCCAACGCCGGATTGAAGTCCGGCGCGCCGTGAAAGCGCGGATCGTTGCCCACCATGTTTAAAGGCACCAGATTTTGCAGCTGGATGGCCTGCCCGCTGTACAGCAGCTTGATCACTTCCTGACTGGGGTAGGCCATGCCGATGGCGCGGCGCAAGGCAATCTTTTGCTTGCTGTAGCCGCCCACCACCGGGTCGCGCATATTGAAGAAAGCGTAAGTCAGGTCCATGCCCAGGTTGTGGTGCAGGCGAATGCCGCGCTGCGCCAGCGTTGGGTTGAGGCTGGCCTGGAAGGGGTTGGCCTCGCTGCTGTGCACGGTAGAGGGAATGGCGGACTTGGGCACGCCGATGTAGTCGATCTGCTTGTTGAGGAAGGACAGCCAGCGCGGCTGCTCTTCTTCTATCACCTTGATGTCGATGCGGCCGATGACCGGCAGCGTCTTGCCGCGCAGTTGCTCGGCGATTTCGCGGTCCTGAGGCGGCGCGTCGGCAGCCGGCTCGTCGGAGAACACTTCCTTGCGATAGCCAGGGTTGGCTTCCAGAATGATGCGGTTGCCCGGTTTCCATTCCTTCAGCATGAACGGACCGGTACCCACCGGGTGGGCGTTGGTGTTGCTGTCGTAGGCTTCAATCACCTCGCGCGCCACCGCGCCGCTGAATTTGGCGGCCACGGTATAGAGAAAGTTGTAATTGGGCTTTTTCAGCGTCAGCTGTAGGGTATAGCGGTCCAGCGCCTTGATGCCTTCTATAGGCTTATCGTAATCAAAGCGCCCTTTCTTGCTGGCCGCGCTGCCCGCCTCCGCCAACCCCAGCACATAGTCGGTATAGGAGGTGGCGTTGGGCGAGCTGACCTTGGGGTCGGCAAAGCGCTTGATGCTGTAGGCGTAGTCCGCGGCGGTCAGCTCCCGCTTTTTGCCCTTGAAGGCCGGATCGTCGGCAAAGTAGATGCCGGGCCGCACCTTGAAAGTGAACACCTTGCCGTCCGCCGAAATTTCCGGCAGCGCCTGGGCGGTGCCCGGCTTGAGCTTGACCGGCCGCGCCAGATAATCGTATCTGAGCAGATTGTCGAAAATGTTCTCGATCACGCCCAGCGAATAGATATCGCTCATCTTGGCCGGATCAAAGCCGGTCTCAGGCGCTAGGAAAGACACCTTCAGCGTCTTGTTCATATCGGCCGCCTGAGCGGACGCGAATAGGCCCGCCCCCGCCAGCAGCAGGGGCAGCCATTTCCAGCGATTCATCTCGCTTACTCCTTTGTGTCACGGAGCCGGGAAACCCGGCGTCTCTATTGTTATGCCTGCTCCAGCATGAGGAAATGCCATGAGCAAGTGCCGTGACTGTAAAGCGAATCCGCCGGCTAGATCAACAAGAAACTATCAAAATGGCATCAAAGAAAAAACATGCCTATGCATAGAAAAACTCATGCTAAGCCAAGGGCTTGGCGCCACCTTAAGTCGCCGCGCGCAAGGCCCAGTCAAAACAACGGGTTGGCAGCAAACGGCGTAGCCACCAATACAATTTGGTAGGGAAAGTCACCCGGTAACGCGCCGCCGGCTTGGCCGCCGTGATGGCGCGATGCACCGCCTCCGCCACCGCGCTGGCCGGCAAGGTGAACGGCGCGGCGTGTCCCTCTTTCTTCAGCCGCGCCAGCTGCTGCTGATACGCGTCGCGATGATGGCTGGCGTCGATGTCCACGTTTTTCAGGAAACGCGCCAGCGCATTGGGACGGAAACGGCTTTCTATCGGCCCCGGCTCCACCAGGGAGACATGGATATTGGTGCCGTGCAGCTCATGACGCAGGGTGTCGCACAGGCCTTCCATCGCGAACTTGCTGGCGTTGTAGGCGCCGCGCCAGCGCATGGCGGCGAAACCGAGGATGGAGCTGTTGAACACGATGCGGCCATGACCCTGGGCTCGCATCACTTTGAGCGCGGCGTTGGTCAGTTCCCAGGGACCGAACAGATTGGTCTCGAACTGCTCGCGCATCGCCGCTCGGCTGATGTCCTCCACCGCGCCAGGCTGGCCGAAGCCGGCGTTGTTGAACAAGGCGTCCAGTCGCCCGCCGGCCATCTCCAGCGCCTGGGCCAGGCCGTCGCGAATGGAATCGGCGTCGTCCACGTCCAGCCGGATGCAGGCCATGCCCTCGCTGCATAGGCGCTCCACGTCGGCGGCGGCGCGGCAGCTGGCGATCACGCGCCAGCCGCGCTGAGCCAGGATCAAGGCGGTGTGGTAGCCGATGCCGCTGGAGCAGCCGGTAATCAGAATGGATGGTTGCGAATGCATGCTGGCCTCTGTCGTTTTCAATTGGCGACACCCTACCGCAAATGCGGACGACGGGGAATTGTCCGCTAGGCGCGTTCCCTTTCCGCGCAGTTAGCATCCCAACAGCATCCACGCTTGCCGAAAGCGCTCAATCGCCTCTGTCGCCGCACCCTGTAATTGGACTAGAATGACGGCCTTAAAGAGCCGCCTGCGCCCACGCGACACCGACGGAGCCCGCACGGCCCGGCCACCACGAAAGCACCATAAGGAAAACGCCATGGCTAAAGCCAACAAAGCGCCGGCCAGTTTCGAAACCGCACTGGCCCAACTGGAAGACATCATCCAGGCGATGGAAAGCGGCGACATGCCGCTGGAAACGGCGCTCGGCTCCTACAAGCAGGGCATAGAATTGATCAAGTTCTGCCAGGCCAAACTGGCCGACGCGGAACAGCAACTGAAAATACTCGAAAACAACGAACTCAAACCACTGGAATTGTCCAATGGCCAATAAACCTTTCATGGCCTGGATGACCGAGATCCAGCAGCAAGTGGAAGGTGCGCTGGAACGGCTGCTGCCCTCCGATCAGCACACGCCGCAAAAACTGCACGAAGCGATGCGCTACGTCTGCCTGGGCGGCGGTAAGCGGGTACGCCCGCTACTGGTGTTCGCCGCCGGCGAATTGGTGGGGGCCTCGGCCGACAACCTGGCCCGCATCGGCGCCGCGCTGGAGATGGTCCACGTCTATTCGCTGGTGCACGACGACATGCCCTGTATGGACGACGATGTGCTGCGCCGCGGCAAACCCACTTGTCACGTGGCTTACGACGAAGCCACCGCGCTTTTGGCGGGCGACGCGCTGCAAACCCATGCCTTCGATACGCTGAGCGCGCCGCTGCCGGGCGTGGGCCCCGCGGCTCAGCTCGCCATGGTTCACACCCTGGCCCGCGCCGCCGGCCACGCCGGCATGGCCGGCGGCCAGGCCATAGACTTGGCCAGCGTGGGCAAGGCGCTGAATCAGCCGGAGCTGGAATACATGCATTTGCTGAAAACCGGCGCGCTGATCCGCTCGTCGGTGTTGCTGGGCGCCATGGCCGGCCGGCCGTTGAGCGAGGAGGAAACCGCCCGTCTGGACGTGTTCGCCAAGCGCATGGGCCTGGCCTTCCAGGTGGTGGACGATGTGCTGGACTGCGAGGCGGACACCGCTACGCTGGGCAAAACCGCCGGCAAGGACGCCGCCCACGACAAGCCCACCTACGTCAGCCTGATGGGGCTGTCCGAAGCCAAGCAGTTTGCCCGCGACTTGCGCGACGAGGCGTTTGCCGCGCTGGAAGGATTTGGCGATTCCGCCCAACGATTGAAGGAACTGGCCGACTACATCGTCGCGCGCTCGTTCTGAGAAGCAGAAAACTATGTATCCCTTGCTCGAGACCATTCAAAGCCCCGCCGACCTGCGCAAGCTGTCGCGCCAGCAGCTTGCGCCGCTGGCCACGGAACTGCGCGACTTTCTGGTGGAAAGCGTCAGCAAGACCGGCGGCCACTTCGCCTCCAACCTGGGCAGCATTGAGCTGACCATCGCCCTGCACTATGTGTTCAACACCCCGGACGACCGCCTGGTGTGGGACGTGGGCCATCAAACCTACCCGCACAAGATCCTGACCGGCCGCCGCGAACGCATGGGCAGCATGCGCCAGAAAGGCGGCCTGGCCGGCTTTCCCAAGCGCGACGAATCGGAATACGACACCTTCGGCGTCGGCCATTCCTCCACCTCCATCGGCGCGGCGCTGGGCATGGCGGTGGCCGCCAAGACTCAGGGCATAGAGCGCAAGTGCGTGGCCATTATCGGCGACGGCTCCATGACCGCCGGCCAGGCCTTCGAGGCCCTCAACAACGCCGGCGCGATGGACACCGACCTGCTGGTGGTGCTCAACGACAACGAGATGTCCATCTCGCCCAATGTCGGCGCGCTGAACAACTACCTGGCCAAGCTGATGTCCGGCCGCTTCTACGCGGCGATGCGCGAAGGCTCCAGCAAGGTGCTGGGCATCGCTCCGCCGCTGAAGGAGATCGCCAGCAAGGTGGAAGAGCACGTCAAGGGCTTCTTCACCCCGGGCACCCTGTTCGAGGAGTTCGGCTTCAACTACATCGGCCCCATCGACGGCCATGATGTGGACGTACTGGTGGACACCCTGAGCAATATCCGCAGCCTCAAGGGGCCGCAGTTCCTGCACATCGTCACCAAGAAAGGCCACGGCTACAAGCTGGCGGAGAGCGACCCGGTCAAATACCACGGCGTCACCAAATTCGACCCTAGCAACGGTCTGACCAGCGGCAAGGGCGGCGGCAAGCCGCAATACACCCAGGTGTTTGGCGACTGGATCTGCGACATGGCCAAGCGCGACCCGCGCCTGGTGGGCATCACCCCGGCGATGCGCGAGGGCTCCGGCCTGGTGCGCTTCGAGAAGGAGCACCCGGACCGCTATTACGACGTGGCCATCGCCGAACAACACGCAGTCACCTTCGCCGCCGGCCTGGCCTGCGACGGCGTCAAGCCGGTGGTGGCGATCTACTCCACCTTCCTGCAACGCGCTTACGATCAGCTGATCCACGACGTGGCGCTGCAAAACCTGCCGGTCTTGTTCGCCATCGACCGCGCCGGCCTGGTGGGCGCGGACGGCCCCACCCACGCGGGCGCCTTCGACCTGTCCTTCCTGCGCTGCATTCCCAATCTGACGGTGATGGCGCCTTCGGACGAGAACGAATGCCGCCAGATGCTGTACACCGGCTTCCAGATGAACAGCCCGGCCGCGGTGCGCTATCCGCGCGGCACCGGCCCCGGCGCCGAGATCCAGGCGGAAATGACGGCGTTGCCGCTGGGCAAGGGCCTGGTGCGCCGCCAAGGCGAAAAAGTGGCCATCCTCGCCTTCGGCAGCATGGTAACGCCGGCGCTGGCCGCCGCCGAGGCGCTGAACGCCACCGTGGCCGACATGCGCTTCGTCAAGCCGCTGGACGCGGAGCTGGTGTGCCGGCTGGCGGAAAGCCACGATCTGGTCATTACCGTGGAAGAAAACGTGGTGATGGGCGGCGCCGGTTCGGCCTGCCTGGAAGCGATGCAGGCGATGGGCATCCTCAAGCCGGTATTGCAACTGGGCCTGCCGGACGATTACGTCGAACACGGCGACCCGGCCGGCATGCTGGCCGATTGCGGCCTGGACGCCGCCGGCATCGAGCGCAGCGTGCGCCAGCGGCTGGCGATGCTGTAAGCCTGCCCCTCGTGACAGAACAAAGCCCGGCTTAGCCGGGCTTTGTTTTTGCATGAAACCGCCTTTGGAAACGCTCAGGCCTCCAGCAGCTCTAGAATGAGCCGCGCGGTTTCCTCCGGCCGCTCCAGCGGAAACAGATGGCTGCCCTGCTGCATCCGCACCTGAATATTGAAGTGTTTGCGCATGAAGCGCAGGTCAGCCGGCTTGAGCACATCCGAACCGGTGCCAGCGATAAAGGTGGCCGGCACTTTCAATTGTCCGCGATAACGCGGAAAATCATGCGGCAGCGCGCAGTAGATTTCATGTTCGATCTGCGGCCGGAATTTGAGCTTGCGCCCGCCCTGGCCGTCGTCAACGGTGCCGTGCTCGGCGTAGTCGGCCAGGCAGTCCGGATCGAAACGGGCAAACATCGGCTTGCGGGCGAAGTAGTCGTGAACCATGGCCACCGATGCCCAGTTATCGCGCCGCTTCAGGGTGTTGCCGCCCGGGGTGACGCGGTCGATGAAGCCCAGCTTCTTGGCCAGCCAAATGCCTCGCGAGCGGAACGGCCCCATCAGCGGCGAATCCAGAATCACAATGCGCTTGAACAACTCCGGCCGGCGCAATGCGGCATAGAACATCAAAAAGCCGCCCAGCGAATGGCCGACGCCGACGATGGGCCCTTGATAGTGGCTTTCGATGTGCGCAATGGTTTCCTCCACCAGATGGGGCCAGCAGTCTGTCACTGGATAGGCCGGATCGTGGCCGATGGCATCGAGGAAGCCCACTTGGTGGCGCTCGCCCAACGCGGCTAGAAACTTGCGGTAAACCGAGGCCGGAAAACTGTTGGCATGAGCAAAGTGAATCGTTTCTCGCATGATGTATGGTGTTGCGCCCTAGTTTTTATATAAATATTCTATCTTACCGTTTGCCCGGAATTTGAATTTAATGCATATTGTTTTCGCATAGCAAGACGCGGCGGCAACCCAGTCTGCCGCCCTCCGCGCCCCGCCCGGCCGCCAAGGAACCAATGCCTGAGCGCGCCGGTCATTCAAACGCTAACGACCATAAACCATAGAGTCATCCCGTGCCAATCAACTTATCGCTACTCTCATCCCGGATCGTGGGCTTGCTCGCGGTCTCGCTGGCCTGCCTGGGCTTGAGCCTGCCCGCGCACGCCGTCAACCAGGACGACCTGCTGCCGGCGGAGCAAGCCTTCGCCGCCAAGGTTGAACGCGCCGGCGAACAGCTCAAGCTGACGCTGGACGTGGCTCCCGGTTACTACCTGTACCGCGACCGCACCCAGATCAGCAGCCAGCCGGCCAAGCTGGTGGGCGCGCCGCAGTTCCCGGCCGGCAAGGAAAAGAACGACCCGTACTTCGGCAAACAAACCGTATTCACCGGCAAGAACGTGATAACGGTGCCGCTGCAAGCCAATGCGCCGGCAGAGTTTGAGTTGCAAGTACGCCTGCAAGGCTGCGCCGACGCCGGCGTGTGCTATCCGCCTTACACCCACAAGCTCAAAGTGGGCGGCACGCCGTCCGCCGGCGGCAAGCTGGGCGAATGGCTGTCGGAGGCGCCCCCTCAGGGAAAGTCCCCGGCCGGCAACAATGAGCTGGCAGCCCAGGGTTGGCTGACCACATTGGGCACCTTTTTGCTGGCGGGCATCGGCATGGCGTTCACCGCCTGCATGTACCCGCTGCTGCCCATCGTCTCCTCATTGATTGCCGGCCAGGGCGCTACCCTGACCCGCCGCCGCGGCTTCCTGTTGTCCTTCACCTATGTGCAGGGCCTGGCGCTGACTTACACCGTGGTCGGCGTCATCGCCGGCCTCACCGGCGCCTTGCTCACCGTATGGCTGCAACAGCCGGCGGTGGTGCTGAGCGCCAGCGCGCTGATGGTGGTGTTCGCGCTGTCCATGTTCGATCTGTTCACCATCCAGCTGCCGTCGGCGTTGCAATCGCGGCTGGCCGACACCTCTAATCATCTGTCCGGCGGCAAATTCGCCACCGTATTCGCGATGGGCGCGCTGTCCGCGCTGATCATCGGCCCCTGCGTCGCCCCGCCGCTGGCGCTGGCGCTGGGCTATATCGGCAGCACCGGCGACGCCGTTCTGGGCGGCGCGGCGCTGTACGCGATGGCGTTGGGCCTGGGCCTGCCGCTGATCCTGATCGGCACCTTCGGCGGCCATGTGCTGCCCCGCGCCGGCGGCTGGATGAAAACAGTCAAAGCCGGCTTCGGCGTCGTGATGCTGGGCCTGGCCATATGGCTGGCCACGCCCTTCCTGGCGGGCGCGCTGGTCATGCTGCTGTGGGCCTTGCTGCTGATAGGCAGCGCGGTGTCCCTGGGCGCGCTGGAGGGGCTGCCGAGCAACGCCGGCGCTCCGCGCCGCTTGGGCAAGGCCGCCGGGGTGGCTCTGCTGCTGATCGGCGCGGCGCAATTGGCCGGCCTGCTGGCCGGCGCCGACAACCCGCGCTACCCCTTGCGCTGGCTGAGCCAGGGCCAGGCGGAGGCCAAGGCCGCGGCGGTGTTCCAGCCGGTGGCCAACAGCGCACAACTGGATGCGCTGCTGGCCAAGACCAAGGCGGAGGGCAAGCCGCTGTTGCTGGATTTCTACGCCGACTGGTGCGTGTCCTGCAAGGAGATGGAGGCGGAAACCTTCCCGAATCCGGCGGTCGGCCGCCAAATGCAGGGCTATGTGCTGGCCAAGGCCGACGTGACCGCCAACAGCGCGGAGCACCAGGCGTTGCTCAAGCGTTTCGGCCTGTTTGGCCCGCCGGGCATTATCTTGTTCGACAAACTGGGGCAGGAAGCGGATCGCGTGATCGGTTTCACGCAGGCGGAAGCCTTCGCCAAGACCCTGGCGACGGTGAATCCGCAATAGCGGCAAGCGCCAATTGCATTCACGCTCATTGCATTGCAGAATCAGCGGGCCGATCTTTCGATCGGCCCGTTTTCATTTTCCGAGAGCCCCATGGCCATCAATAAAGCGTTCTCCAATGTCAGCATCCTGGCGGTGTTTCAGATCGCCATCATCGCGCTGCTGGTGATGTCCTGCCTGCGCGTGATCCAACCCTTTCTCGGCGCTCTGACCTGGGCCGCCATCATTGCCATTTCCGCTTGGCCAATGCATTGCCGACTACGGCAAAAGCTGGGAGAGCGCCACAAATTGGCCGCCCTGCTCATCGTGCTGGCGCTGGCCTTGGCCCTGGCCATCCCCATCGGCCTGATGGCGCTGACCTTGGCCGACACCCTGCCCCACCTGTCCGGCCTCACCCACGACCTGACCCAGTTGACGCTGCCCAACGCGCCCACCTGGCTGGCCAACATCCCGGTGGTGGGCGAAAGCCTGCAAAAGCTGTGGGGCAGCGTGCAGGCCGACCTGCCCGGCTTCTTCGAAAAAATCCGCCCGGCGGTCAACCAAGGCGCGTTGTGGCTGCTGTCCGGCGGCGCCAATCTCAGCCTGAGCCTGCTGGAAATCGTGCTGGCCATCATTGTGTCCGGCTTGCTGCTGATCAACGGCGACCGGCTGTGGGACATGGTGGAGCTGATCGTGATCAAGCTGGGCGGCGCGCCGGCCGGCGAATTGCCGGATGTGATCGCCCGCACCATACGCAGCGTTACCACCGGCGTGGTGGGCACCGCGCTGGCGCAGACCATCCTGTGCGTGATCGGCCTTTTGATCGCCGGCGTGCCCGGCGCGCTGGTGCTGGGCTTCCTCTGCTTCATCGTCGCCGTGGCGCAAATGCCCACGCTGATCGTCTGGCTGCCGGCCGCGGCCTGGGTGTTTTACACCGGCAACACCGGCCTTGGCATCTTCCTGCTGGTCTGGGGCTTCTTGCTGATCAACACCATAGACAATATTCTGAAGCCCTTGCTGATCAGCCAGGGCGCGCAGATGCCACTGTCGCTGATCTTTCTGGGCGTAATCGGCGGCCTGATCGCCTGGGGGGTGATAGGCCTGTTCATCGGCCCCACCCTGCTAGCGGTAGCCTTGACCATGTTGCGCCATTGGCTGCGCCCGGAATGTCCGGAGCCCAAAACCGGCGAGGACGACACTTGCGAACAGGTCGGCGCTTCCGAGTAACGCATCACAAGAGGCTGTTGACGATCTGCTACGCGTCGGCGCTGCGACATTGAAAACGGCCTCAAAATGCTCATGCATCGTGTGCGCACTCCGCTTTTTCAGCCGTTTTCGCTAGCGCTCGCAAAATCGTAAACGCCTTCCCAACACACAAGGGCCCGCATGCGGGCCCTTGTGTATTTGGCGCTCAAAACGCCGGACACTCCACTTCCCAGTCTTCCTCGCTCAGATGCAAATGGCAGGCCAGCCGCCAAGGCCGCGCTTCGGTCCAGCATTCGCTGGCGGCCTGGGCGGCGTCGATGGCGCCGGCGCGGAGCAACACGTTGCGCTCCTTGCGGCTGGGCCGCTGCTCCGCCTCTGGTGTCGCCAGCCTCACCTTGCAGGTGCCGCACGTGCCCTGTCCGCAGCGCCAGTGCAGGGGCACGTCCGCCAGCCGAGCCAGGTCCAGCAGGTTATCGCCAGCCGCCGCCTGCTGTTCGCCGAGCAGCGCGCCGTTTTCATCGACGAAACGGATGGTGGGCACGACTCACTGCACCAGCGGCAAATAGGGCAGCATATCGCCGCGCGCCACGGCCTGACCCGGCTCCAAACGCACCAGGCCATCGGCCCAGGCACAGGACATCAGCACGCCGGAACCTTGCTGCGGGTACAGCTCCAGTTGCCAGCGGCCGTCCACGCACACGCGCCGCACGCGGATGAATTCGCTGCGGCGCGCATCCGGCCGGGTCCAATCAAAAGCCGCCGGATAAGGGCCTTCCGGCGTCAGCGCCGATACCGGCAGGCCGGCGCGCCGCTCCAGGAAGGCCCTCGCCAACACCTGGAAGGTGACGAAGCCGGACACCGGGTTGCCGGGCAGACCGATGAAATCCGCCTGCCCCACCTTGCCGTAGGCCAGCGGCTTGCCCGGCTTGATTGCCAGCTTCCACAGGTCTAGCGAGCCCTCGGCCTCCACCGCGGCCTTGACGTGGTCTTCCTCACCCACCGACACCCCGCCGCAGGTCATGATCACATCGGCGGCATCCGCAGCGTCGCGCAGCGCCTCGCGCGTGGCGCCAAGAGAATCGCGGACAATGCCCAGATCAATCACCTCGCAGCCCAGGCGCATCAGCGCCGGCGCCAGCCAATAACGATTGGAGTTGTAAATCTGGCCGGCGGCCAGCGGCCGGCCCGGCTCCACCAGTTCGTCGCCGGTGAAGAATACCGCCACCCGCAACGGGCGGAACACCGTCAGCGTCTCCACGCCGATGGACGCAGCCAGACCAATGTCGGCGGGGTTCAGCACCTTGCCCGCCGGCAGGATTTCCTGGCCGGCGCGGATGTCTTCGCCGCGGCGACGGATGTTCTGGCCGGCGCAGGCCGGCTGGCTGAAACTGACTGTGCCGTCGTCGGCCGTTTCGGCCTGCTCCTGCATGATGACGGCGTCGGCGCCGGGCGGAATGGGCGCGCCGGTGAAAATGCGCGCCACGCTGCCGGCGGCCAGCGCTTGCGGCACGCTGCCGGCCGGCACTCGCTGCGACACCGGCATCGCCGCGGTTTGCTCCCCGGCGCGCAAAGCGTAGCCGTCCATCGCGCTATTGTCGTGCGGCGGCACGTCCAGCGTGGCCAGCACCGGCTCGGCCAGCACGCGGCCGGCCGCGGCCAGCAATTCGACTTGTTCGGTGGCGGCCAGCGGCTGGGCGCGCTGCAGCAGCCAGTCGCGGGCTTGTTCAAAGCTCAGCATGGGACAGGTCCAATCTTGAAATCAGGAAGGCGGCGACAGCGTCCGCGTCGTCGCGGTGAAACCAGGGGATGTCCAGCGCCTGCGGCAAGTCGCCGACCACGGCCAGCACTTGCGGATCGGCCGGATGCAAGGCCGGCGCGGCCAAAGCGCTGTTGACCACTTCTATCTTGGGAATGGCTTCCTGTTTGAAGCCTTCGGCCAGGGCCAGGTCGCAGGGGCCCAGCATGGCCAAGTGGGCGGCCAACGGCAGCTCGTTGCTGTCCGCCAGCTCCTCCACCAGCATACGGCGACGGGCCGAAGCCAGCAGCACTTGCGCCGCGCCGGCCTGACGGTGGCGCCAGCTATCCTTTCCCGGGGTGTCCCAGTCCACATCGTGGTGAGTGTGCTTGATCACGGCGACGCGCAGGCCGCGCGCCGTCAGCCGGGGAATCAGTTTTTCCAGCAAGGTGGTCTTGCCGCTGCCGGAATAGCCGGCGAAACCCAACACGCGCATGGCGCAGACGCCCCCATAAAGATTCAGGCGGCCATGATAGCATGGCCGCCCGCGGGCTTGACTCCTACCAAAGAGCTAGCCGCCTAGAGCGTATTTACGATCTTGCCGGCTAGAGAGAGACAGGCGAAAACAGCTGAGAAAGCGGAATGCGCATCCAGTCCATGAGCTTTTCGAAGACGGTTTGAACGCCGTATCGCCGAAGCGCAACAGACTTTGAACAGGCTCTTAGGCCGCATGAGCTAGCTTGCTGGCGGGCTCCGGCGTTTCAAAACGTTTCCAATCGACGATCATCACCTGGGTCAGGCCGCAGTCCACCGCCAGCTGCGCCTCGATTTCCTCCAGCACCTGATGGCAATGGATCACGCCGTTGATCACCACTTCGGCCCGGCGCATCACGCTGTCGTCCGGCGTGACAAACCATATGCAGTAATGGCCCATATTCGCTCCCCCAGGTGGTTTCATCGCGACGACAAGCGCATTTGGCCATCGTCAACTACAAATATCGTCCCAGTTGCCGCCAAACTTCAAGTTTTCTGTCAAACGCCAGGGTATGCGCCGGGCTGGAAGAAGGCAAGGCCAGGATGTCCAGGGCCAGCCCGTCCAGCTGTCCGGCCGCGCGCGCGGCGGTGGCGCCGTTGAAAGCAACCGCGCGCAGCCGCGGCAGGCTTTGCGCCAGTTCCCGCAGATCGTTAGCCTGCTGATCGCGGATGTCGGCGTCCAGGCTGCCTCGGCGCCGCGCGCTGGCAATCACGTCCCACAACGCCACGCCTGCCTGCTGCAACGCCTCCAGGCGCTCGGCGTAGGCCAGCTCGGCCAGCGGCCGGCCGGTGATCGCCTGCATCAACGGCCAGAATTGATTGCGAGGGTGGGCGTAGTACTGGCCAGCCTGCAAGGAGGCGTCGCCGGGCAAGGAACCCAGCACCAGTACGCGGGCGTCCGGCCTCGCTACCGGCGGGAAGCAGGATTTGGCGCCCTCGCCGCTCAAAACAACTGTCCCTGCTGACGCGCCAGCCAGGCCTTGACCGGGCCGAAGCTCTTGCGGTGAGCCGGCAAGGCGCCGTGCTGTTCCAGCGCGGCCAGGTGTTCGGCGGTGGGATAGCCCTTGTGGCGGGCGAAGCCGTATTGCGGATGCAGGGCGTCCAGGGCCACCAGTTCGGCATCGCGCGCGGTCTTGGCCAAAATGGAGGCGGCGGAGATGGCCGCCACCTTGGCGTCGCCCTTGACGATGGCTTCCCCCGGCACCGGCAGCCCCTTGGGCACGCGGTTGCCGTCGATCAGCGCGCGCGTCGCCTGCGGCTGCAGGCCTTGCACCGCGCGTGTCATCGCCAGCATGGTGGCGTGCAGAATATTGAGCTTGTCGATTTCCTCGACACTGGCGCTGGCGATACACCAGACCAGCGCGTCGCGCTTGATCAGCAGCGCCAGTTCGTCCCGGCGGGCCTCGCTCAGTACTTTGGAGTCCGCCAGGCCGGCAATAGGCTTCGCCGGGTCCAGAATCACCGCGGCGGCGAACACCGCGCCGGCCAGCGGGCCGCGGCCGGCCTCGTCGACGCCGGCGATCCTCTCCAGATCAAGCCCGCTCATTGCCGCCCCGCCACCTGCAACACCGCTTCCGCGGCCAGCGCGGCGGTGTCCTGACGCAGCGACTGATGCAGCTCGGTAAAGGTCTGCACCATCTCGCGGCGTGCGTCCTGATCTTCGTACAGCCTTTGCATCTCAGCCGCCAGCTTGGCCGGCGTGGCCTGTTTCTGCAGCAGTTCCGGCACCACGAAGCGCCCGCACAGGATATTGGGCAGGCCGACGTAGGGCAGACGGATTTTGCGTTTGACCAGGCGGTAAGTCAACGCGGACAGCTTGTAGCTGATCACCATCGGCTTCTTGGTCAGCGCCACTTCCAGCGTGGCGGTGCCGCTGGTGACCAATACCGCGTCGCTGGCGATCATCGCCATCTGCGCGTGGCCGAACAGCTTGCGCAAGGGCAGATCCCAGCCCTTGCAGCGCGTCAGCATGCGGTCGAACAATTCCATCGTTGGGCGCGTGGCCAGCGGTACCAGGAACTGGGCGTCCGGATAGCTTTTCAGCAGCAACTTGGCGGTTTCGATGTACAGCGGCGCCATGTGCTCCAGTTCGCCGATGCGGCTGCCCGGCATCAGGGTGAACACCGGCGCGCGCTGCGGCAGCCCCAGTTGTTCGCGCATCGCGCTCTGGTCCGGCCTCAACGGGATCTCACTGGCCAACGGGTGGCCGACATAGGTCACCGGCACCCCGGCCT
This sequence comes from Chromobacterium sp. IRSSSOUMB001, assembly GCF_023507765.1. Lineage (NCBI taxonomy): Bacteria > Pseudomonadati > Pseudomonadota > Betaproteobacteria > Neisseriales > Chromobacteriaceae > Chromobacterium > Chromobacterium sp. IRSSSOUMB001. The sequence continues at coordinate 433,824 of NZ_JALCYU010000001.1, read as the reverse complement.
GGCGGTACAAGGGAGGCTCCATCGGGAACAAGCACAGCATGTGACTGACGCTGCGGCCTATCTTCTGCACCCGCTCCGGACGCCAGGCCCAAACCGAGGGGCTGACGTAGTGAACGGTGGGAATGCCGGCGCGTTTGAGCGCGGCCTCCAGATCCAGATTGAAGTCCGGCGCGTCAATGCCGATGAAAACATCCGGCTTCTCCGCAATCAGGCGGTCGCGCAGGGTACGGCGGATGCGCAGCAGCTCCGGCAAACGCTTGAGCACTTCGGCGTAGCCCATCACCGCCAGCCGGCTTTGCGGCGCATGGCTGACGAAGCCCCTGGCTTCCATCCGCGGGCCGCCGATGCCGGCGAACTCGATGTCGGGATAGCGCGCCAGCAGCGCGTCCATCAGGTGGGCGGCAAGAAGGTCGCCAGAGGCTTCCCCAGCCACCATGGCGACCTTCAGTGCCCGCTTGCTTTTAAACAAAGTGTCGGGCATGGATCTTAGCGAATGATGCCTCTGGCGGACTGGCCAAAGAAGCGGGTGAACGGCGCCAACTCGTCGTGACCGGCGGCGGCTTCCTCCAGAATGGCGGCCTTGGCGTCTTCGAAGGACAGGCCCTGGCGGTACAGCGTCTTGTAGGCGCCCCGCACGCGGCGGATCTGCTCTGCGCTGAAGCCGCGGCGCTTCATGCCTTCGGCGTTGATGCCGGAGGGCACCGCACGGTTGCCGTGCGCCATCACGAACGGCGGCACGTCCTGAGCCACGGCGCTGGCGAAGGCGGTCATCGCGTGCTCGCCGATGATGGCGAACTGATGCACGCTGGTGAAGCCGCCCAGAATTACCCAGTCGCCCAGCTGCACGTGCCCGGCCAGCGTGGCGTTGTTGGCCAGAATCACGTTGTTGCCCACCTGGCAATCGTGCGCGACGTGCACATAGGCCATCACCCAGTTGTCGTTTCCAACGCGGGTCACGCCCACGTCTTGGGCGGTGCCTGTGTTGAAGGTGCAGAATTCGCGGATGGTGTTGTTGTCGCCGATTTCCAGACGCGTCGGCTCGCCGGCATACTTCTTGTCCTGCGGCTGGGCGCCCAGCGAACAGAACTGGAAGATGCGGTTGTTCTTGCCGATGGCGGTATGACCCTCGATCACCACGTGAGGGCCCACCCAGCTGCCGCTGCCGATGCTGACGTTGGGGCCGATGATGGAGTAAGGGCCGATCTCGACGTCGTCGGCGATCCGGGCCTTGGGGTCGACGATGGCGGTTGGATGGATGGCCATGATCACACCTCGCGCTTGGCGCACATGATTTCGGCTTCGCAAGCCAGTTGGCCGTCCACCAGCGCGCGGGCGGAGTACTTGCCGATGCCGCGCTTGCTGGTGATCAGTTCCACTTCGAATGTCAGTTGGTCGCCCGGCACCACTTGGCGCTTAAAGCGAGCGTTGTCGATGCCGACGAAGAAATACAACTCGTTCTCGGCGCGCTCGCCCTGGCTGCGGATGGCCAGGATGCCGGCGGCCTGAGCCATCGCCTCGATGATCAGCACGCCCGGCATCACCGGGTATTGCTCGAAGTGGCCGACAAAGAACGGTTCGTTGATGGTGACGTTCTTCAGCGCTTTGATGCGCTTGTTTTCCTCGAATTCGGTGACACGGTCCACCAGCAGAAAAGGATAGCGATGCGGCAGATAGCGCATGATTTCGCGGACATCGATGGTGACGGCGTGTTCAGACATTGGGGGATTCCTCCTGATTCTTCATTTCTTTGAGCTCGCGCTCGAGCTGCTTGAGCCGCTTGGCCATATCGTCCAGATGACGGACGTGCACGGCGTTGGCCAGCCACTCTTTCATCGGTTGTAATGGGTAAGACGAGGCGTAGGTGCCCGGCGTCTTGATCGACTTCGACACCAGGGTGCCGCCGCCGATATGGGTTTTGTCCGCTATTTCAATATGACCGACGAACATCGCCGCGCCGCCCACCGTGCAGTAAGCGCCGATCTTGGCGCTGCCGGCGATGCCGACGCAGCCTGCGATGGCGGAATGCTCGCCGATCTGTACGTTGTGGGCGATCTGCACCAGGTTATCCACCTTGGCGCCTTTCCTGATGACGGTGTCCGCCATCGCGCCGCGGTCCACCGTGGTGTTGGCGCCGATTTCCACGTCGTCCTCAATGATGACGCGGCCGGTTTGCGGAATTTTGAACCAGTGGTCCTTCTCCCAGGCCAGGCCGAAGCCGTCGGCGCCGATTACGCTGCCGGAATGCACGCCGACGCGATTGCCCAGCACGCAGCCGTGGTAAAGCGTGACGTTGGGGTACAACACCACGTCGTCGCCCAGCACACAGTCGTCTCCCACCACCACGCCCGGCAGCAGGCGGCAGCGCTCGCCGATGACGGCGTTGCGGCCGATGCTGACGTGCTCGCGCACTTCGGCGCTGGCCGCTACCTGAGCGCCCTCTCCCAGCACCGCGCTGGGGTGCACGCCGGCTTGCGGCTGCGGCTGCGGGTGGAACAGAGTCGCCAGGCGCGCAAAGTAGAGATAGGGGTCGGCGGCGACAATCCAAGAGCGCTGGCTCCAGGCCTCGCTCTGCGCCAGCTCTTCCGCCATCTTGGGCGAAACGATCACTGCGCTGGCGCCGCTGTCGTCCAGCTGCTTGCGATACTTGGGATTGGCCAGAAAGGCGATGTCGCCGTCCGCGGCCGCTTCCAGCGGCGCCAGGCGGCCGACCGTCAGGTCCGGGCCGGCCCGCTCGCCGCCCAACCTTTCGATAATAAATGAGAGGGTATAAGCCATCAAAAACGAAAGCCGACCTGGGGTCGGCTTGCTCCCGTAATCATGTGTTGGCGCACCGGCCGCAGCCGCGCGCATCCGGGGCGGCCTTCACGCCGCCCCGCCCTGCCTTCAGCGGTCCAGTTCCTTCAAAACCTTGGGCGTCAGGTCGTACTTGGGGTTCACATACACCACGTCTTGCAGGATCAGATCGTACTGCTCGCGCTCGGCAAGTTGCTTGAGCGCGCGGTTAGCCCGCTCCTGCACCGAAGCGAACTCCTCGTTGCGGCGCTGGTTGAAGTCCTCGGACAGCTCGCGGCCCTTGGCCCGGTAATCCCGGTCCAGCGCCGCGTACTCACGCTCGTAGCGCTTGCGGTCGTCGGAATTCAAGCTGCTCTTGGCCAACTGAGACTCCAGCTCCTTGGCGCGCGCCTCCATCTTCTTCAGCTCATTGCGCCGCTCGCCAAACTCCTTGTCCAGACGCTTCTGGATGGCGATGGCCGGCGCGGCTTCGCGATAGATGCGCTCAGTGTTGACATAGCCTATTTTGAGTTCGGCCGCCTGGGCCGACATGGCGGCCATGGATAAGAGCACGGCCGCCCATTGCAATGCTTTCATATAACAACCCCGTCAATTTTAGAACACGGTACCCAGCTGGAATTGGAAGCGCTGGACTTTGTCGTTGTCCTTCTTCTTCAGCGGATTGGCGATACTGAATTTCATCGGACCGATCGGAGACAACCAGGTCAGCGCCACGCCCGCGGAATAGCGCATGCCGTCGCCAGCGGAACTGCCCGCCACCGTCGGATCCCACAAAGTCCCGGCGTCGAAGAACAGACTGGTGCGCACCGACTTATTGTCCTTCATTCCCGGGAACGGGAACAGCACTTCGGCGTTGGCCACCGCCTTGCGGGTGCCGCCCAGGTAATCGCCGTTGGTGTCGCGCGGGCCGATACTGCTGGTGTCGTAACCGCGCACCGAACCCAGGCCGCCCATGTAGAAGTTCTGAAAGAACGGCAGACGCGAAGTCTTGCCGTAGCCGTCGGCGTAGCCCAGCTCGCCGTTCAGCATCAACGTGAAGGTCTTGGTCAGCGGGAAGAACCAGGTCTGCTGATGGGTCAGGCGGTAGTACTGCAGATCGCCGCCCGGCAGGCCGGCGTCCGCGCCCACCTTGATGACCGCGCCGCGGGTAGGCCACAGCGCGCTGTCTCGGGTGTCCCGGCCCCAACTGATGGTGCCCAGCAAGGTGTTGTTGTTGCTGCCATACTGGTTGACGAAGTCCTTGTAACGCTGCGGACTGTTATTGTAAGTGCTGATCTTGGTGTTTTCCGCGCCGATGCTGAAGTTGATGCGATCGTACTCGGTCACCGGCACCCCGAAGCGCACCGCGCCGCCTATGGTGCTGGTCTTGTACGCGGAGATATTGGTGGCGTCCGGGTTGTAGACGCGGTTGTACAAGTCGTATCCCAGGCTGACGCCGTCCGGCGTGAAGTACGGATCAGTGAAAGACAACGACAGGTTCTTGTTGACCTTGCCGGTGGACAGGCCCAGCGACATGTATTTGCCGGAACCGAAGATATTGCTCTGCGACAGGTTGGCGGACAATTGCACGCCCTCGCCCTGCACGAAGCCGATACCAGCGGACACGCTGCCGGTGGAGCGTTCCTTCAGGCTAATGTTCATGTCGACCTGATCGGCCGCGTCAGGCACCGCCGGGGTTTCGATGTTGACGTCCTCGAAATAGCCCAACAGCTCAACGCGCTCCTTGCTGCGCTTGATCTTGTCCGCGCCGTAAGGGGCGCCTTCCAGCTGACGCAATTCGCGGCGGATCACTTCGTCGCGGGTCTTGGTGTTGCCGGCGATGTTCACGCGGCGAACATAGGTCTTGCGGCCCGGATCCACGAAGAAAGTGAAGGCCACCGTCTGTTTTTCGTGGTCGATGTCCGGCAGCACGTTGACGTTGGCGAAGGCGTAGCCGGCCTGGCCCAGGCGGTCGCTCAGCGATTTCACCGACTCGGTGATGCGCTCGTTGTTGAAGGTGTCCCCGGACTTGGCCTGAATCAGCTTGCGCAGATCGGCTTCCGGCACCTTGAGATCGCCGGCCAGTTTGATGTCGGAGATGGTGAACTTCTTGCCTTCGTGAATATTCACCGTCAGGAACATATCCTGCTTGTCGGCGCTAATCGACACCTGCGTGGAATCGATGTTGAACTCCAGATAACCCTGGTTCTGGTAGAAGGCCTTGAGTTTTTCCAGATCGCCGGTCAGCTTCTGCTTGGAATACTGGTCGTCCTTGGTCACCCACGACAACCAGCCGCCGGTGGTCAGGCTGAACTGATCAATCAGCTCGGACTGTTTGAAGGCGTTGGCGCCAACGATGCGGATTTCCTTGATGCGCGCGGTCACACCCTCGTTGATGTCCAGCGTCACCGCCACGCGGTTGCGTTCCAGCTTGGTCACCGACGGGGTCACTTCCACGGAGTACTTGCCGCGGCTGTAATACTGGCGCTTGAGTTCCTGCACCGCGCCGTCCAGCAACGCCTGATCGAAAATCAGCGATTCGGCGAAACCGTTGTCCTTCAAGGCCTTTTTCAGTTGGTCCTTGCTGAACTCCTTGGCGCCGTTGATGTTGAGCTGACTGACCACCGGGCGTTCGGCCACGGCCACGATCACCACGCTGTCGCGCGACTCGATGCGCACATCGTTGAAGAAGCCGGTGGCGAACAAGGCCTTGATCGCCTCGTTGGCCTTCTGGTCGTTAAAGGTGTCGCCCACCTTGACCGGCAGATAATTGAACACGGTGCCGGGTTCGGTGCGCTGCAGGCCCTCGACTCGGATGTCCTTGATGACGAACGGATCAACAGCCCAGGCCATGGAGGCCGTAGTCAAGCCCAATACGGCTGCTGCAAGCAATTTCAATTTCATAGATCGGTTTTAACCCCCAAATAGGCGGCTGAAATCATTCAGCAAGGCAAACGCCATCAAAGACGCCAGCAAGATGAAGCCAATTTTTTGTCCGAACAATTGCGCCCGCTCACTGACGGGGCGGCCTCTGATCAACTCCGCGACATAATACATTAAGTGCCCGCCATCCAGAACTGGAATCGGCAGCAGATTTAGCACGCCTATGCTGATGCTGATCAGCGCCAGAAACTCCAGATAAGGCGTCAAACCCTCGCGCGCGGTCTGGCCGGCGACATTGGCGATGGTCAGCGGACCGGACAAATTATCCAGCGACGCCTGACCCATCAGCATGCGCCCCATGAATTTGACGCTCATCCAGCCGGTATCCCAGGTCTTGGCCAGGGCGGCCAGACCGGCCTGCGCGGTCGAATAATGTTCGGTGTACAGCAGCTGCCGGCCCCAGCCTGCGTCCGCCTGCGGCGCAGCGCCGATGCGCCCCACCACTTCGCCGTCCTGCTGGTGGGCCTGCGGCCGCACCTTGATGCTCATCACGTCCGCGCCGCGCAGGATCTTCACCTCCAGATCCCGGCCGGGGCTGTTGCGCACCTCGGCCACCCAACCCTCCCAGTTGCTCAGCGGCTTGCCATTGAGCATCAGCAGTTTGTCGCCCGGCTTGAGGCCGGCGCTTTGTGCTGCGCCGCCCTCTTCCAACGCGCCGATCACCGGCAAAAAGCGCCCCGGCGTCAGGCCGGCGCTGCCTTGCTGCATCGCGGCCACCGCCTTGTCGCCGAAGCGAGCCGGGTCGATGCGGCGCTCAGCGCGTGCGCCTGCCGCGGTCTCCACCTGCACCACGGTGGCGTCCGGCGACATCGCCGCCTCCACCAGGGCAAGACGGATCTGCTGCCAGTTGGCCACCGGGCGGGCGGCCACGCTCAGTATCCGGTCGCCAGGGGCGAAGCCGGCCGCTGCGGCCGGAGTCTGCGCCACCACAGTGCCGACCAGAGGCTTGATCTGGGTCACGCCCTGCGCCATCACCACCCAGTACAGCAGCACCGCCAGCAGAAGATTGGCCAGCGGGCCGGCGGCTACGATGGCGATGCGCTTCAGCACATGCTGATTGTTGAAGGCTTGCGGACGCTGTTCTTCCGGCACCGGGCCCTCACGCTCGTCCAGCATGCGCACGTAGCCGCCCAGCGGAATCGGGCAGATCACCCACTCGGTGCCCTTGCGCCAATACGTCCATAGCGGCTTGCCGAAGCCAATGGAGAAGCGCAGCACCTTGACCCCGCACAAGCGGGCCACCCAATAGTGGCCCAGTTCGTGAAAGGTCACCAGCACGCCGATGGCGACCAGAAAGGCGAGCAGGGTCAGCATGCGGCCACCTGTTGCAGCGCGAAGGCGCGCGCCTCTTCATCCTTGGCCAGCAAGGCCTCCACCGAGTCGCTACCCACCAGGCTAACGCCGTCCAGAGCGGCGGATACCACCGTGGGGATGTCGACAAAACGTAGGCGTCCGTGCAGGAAGGCATCCACGGCGACTTCATTGGCCGCGTTCAGCACCGCCGGCGCGTCGCCGCCCAGGCGCAACACGTCGAAAGCCAGTTTCAGACAAGGGAAACGCTCCAGATCGGGCGCTTCGAAAGTGAGGTTGGACAAGGAGGAAAAGTCCAGCGAGCCCACGCCGGCCTCGACCCGCTCCGGCCAGGCCAGCGCACAGGCGATAGGGGTGCGCATATCCGGCGCGCCCAACTGGGCCATCACCGAACCGTCGCGATATTGCACCATGGAATGAATCACGCTTTGCGGATGCACCACCACTTCGATGCGTTCCGGCGGCGCGGAAAACAGCCAATGCGCCTCGATCACTTCCAGCCCCTTATTCATCAAGGAGGCGGAATCGACGGAAATCTTGCGCCCCATCACCCAGTTGGGATGACGACAGGCGTCATCCGGAGTGACGCGCAGCAAGTCCTCAGCAGAAGACTGGCGGAAGGGACCGCCGGAAGCGGTGAGGATGATCTTGCGGATGCCGGCGGCGTCCAAGTTGCCGGCGTAGTCGTGCGGCAGCGACTGAAAGATGGCGCTGTGCTCGCTATCCACCGGCAACAGGGTCGCGCCGTGACGACGCGCCGTGTCCATGAACAGACGGCCGGCCACCACCAGGGATTCCTTGTTGGCCAACAGAATGCGCTTGCCGGCGCGCGCCGCCGCCATCGCGGACGGCAGGCCGGCGGCGCCGACGATGGCGGCCATCACCACCTCGGCCTCCGGCAACGCAGCCACCTGAACCAGCGCGGCCGGGCCGTGCAGCACCTCGGCGTCCACGCCGGCCTCGGCCAAGCGTCCGCGCAAGGCGTCGGCCGACGCGGCGTCGCCGGTCACCACATAGGCCGGACGGAATTGCAACGCCTGTTGGAACAGGCGATCCACCTGGCGGTTGCCGCTCAGCGCCACCACCCGGTAACGCTCCGGGTGGCGCGCCACCACGTCCAACGTATTGACGCCCACGCTGCCGGTGGCGCCGAGAACGACAATCCCTTGCGGTTTCGTCATTGAAAGTGTTCCTGCGGTTACATGCCGCCCAGAGCGCGCAGCGCGTTGCTGACGGCGAGGACGGCGATAAGACTGTCGATACGGTCGTACACGCCGCCGTGACCGGGCAGCAGCCGGCTGCTGTCCTTGATACCCGACGCCCGCTTGAACCAGGATTCCAGCAGATCCCCCATCACGCTGACCGCGCTCAGCGGCAGCGCCAACAACAACAGCGCCCAAATCGGCAAGCCGATGTCTATCCAGCCCAGATGATCCACCAGCGCCACGTACAGAGCCACGCAGATCACGCCGCCGTACACCCCTTCCCAGCTTTTGCCCGGGCTGATGGACGGCGCCAGCTTGCGTCGGCCAAACGCCTTGCCCGAGAAATAAGCGGCGATATCCGCCACCCACACCAAGCCCATCACCGCCAGCAAGGCGAAGGCGTCCGCCGCTCCAGGGTGCGGCCGCCATTCCAGGAAGGCGAACCAGGCCGGCAACATCAGCAGCCAGCCCAGCAGCCAGGCCGTCGCCCCCTGGCGGATGCGCCAACGCTTGGCCAACCAGCACGGCACCAACAGCAGCCAGAACGCCAGCGTCAGCGCGTGCTCAACCGGGCCCAGCCGGTAATGGCCGAACCAGGCGGCCGCGGCCAGCGCGCTGCTAACGGCCAGATACAGCCATTTGCCTGCACCCGCCATGCCGGCCATGCGGCTGAATTCCCACAAGGCCAGCACGATGATCAGCCAGGAGAAGCCGGCCCAGGCTTCAGCCGGAAATAGAAACAGCGCTGCGAGCATCAGCGGCAACAACACCAGAGCGGTCAGAACGCGTGTCAGCAGCATGGCTTAGCGCCCATCCCGGCGCAGATGCTCGGGCAATTGTTCGCTGGTGCGTCCAAACCGGCGCTCGCGGCACTGGTAGGAGCCGATGGCGATTTCCAGCGCCGCGCGATCAAAGTCCGGCCACAGCGTTTCGGTGAAGTACAGTTCGGAATAAGCCAACTGCCACAGCAAGAAGTTGCTGATGCGCTGCTCGCCGCCGGTACGGATGAACAGGTCCGGCTCAGGTGCCCACGGCATCGACAGACGCTGGGTCAGCGCCTCTTCGCCGATATGGGTGACGCCCTCTGCGATCAGGCTGTTGACCGCGTTGAGAATATCCCAGCGGCCGCCGTAATCGGCGGCGATGTTCAAGGCCAGACCATCGTTGCCGGCGGTCTTTTCCTCGGCGCGCAGGATGCGTTCCTGCAGATCAGCGCTGAAACGCTCGCGAGAACCCAATACCCGCAAACGGATATTGTTGCTGTGCAGTTTGCTCACCTCGTGCTCCAGCGCGCGAATGAACAGGTCCATCAGGAAGGACACCTCCTCCTGCGGACGCCGCCAGTTCTCGGTGGAGAAGGCGAACAGGGTCAGGCATTCGACCCCCAGTTCCTTGCAGGCTCCGACGATCTCGCGCACGGTGTCCAGGCCGCGCTTGTGGCCGGCCACCCGCGGCAGAAAACGCTTTTTGGCCCAGCGGCCGTTGCCATCCATGATGATGGCGATATGCCGCGGCACGGAACGCACCTCCGGCACATCCTTGGTAGAGCTTGCAAACAAGGTACGGCGCTCCTTAGACGGCCATCAGGTCGGCTTCCTTGGCGGCCAGGGCCTTGTCGATTTCGACAGTGTACTTGTCGGTCAGCTTCTGGATTTCATCCTGGCCGCGACGCTCGTCGTCCTCGGTGATGGCCTTGTCTTTGAGCAGGTTCTTGAACTCGTTATTGGCGTCGCGGCGGATATTGCGAACGGCCACGCGCGCGCCCTCGGCTTCACCGCGCACCACCTTGATCAGGTCCTTGCGACGCTCTTCGGTCAGCATCGGCATCGGCACGCGGATGATCTCGCCCATGGAGGCCGGGTTCAGGCCCAGGTCGGAGTCGCGGATCGCTTTTTCGATCTTGGCCAGCATCGGTTTTTCCCAGGGCTGCACGCCGATCGTACGTGCGTCCACCAGCGTCACGTTGGCCACCTGGCTGATGGGTACGTCGCTGCCATAGTAGTCCACCATGACATGATCAAGAATGCCGGTATGGGCGCGACCGGTGCGTACTTTGCTCAGGTCGGTCTTAAACGCTTCCAGCGACTTCTGCATTTTCTGCTCGGCAGATTTCTTGATGTCGTTAATCATGTCTACTCCAAATCGAAACTTAAAAAGACAAGGCGAAAACGGCCATTGCCGCTTTCGCCTTCAGCAATTTTCAAACTTAGCAGTGTACCAGCGTGCCTTCATCTTCGCCAAGCACGACCCGGGTCAGCGCACCGCTCTTGAAGATGCTGAACACCTTGATGTTCAGGTTTTGGTCGCGGCACAACGCGAAGGCGGTGGCGTCCATCACTTTGAGATTGCGCGAGATCGCCTCGTCGAAGGTCAAGGTCTGGTAACGTATCGCGTCCGGGTTCTTTTTCGGGTCGTCCGTGTACACGCCGTCCACTTTGGTGGCTTTCAGCATGATGTCCACGTTCATTTCCATGCCGCGCAACGCCGCGGCGGTGTCGGTGGTGAAGAAAGGGTTGCCGGTGCCGGCGGCGAAGATCACCACCTTACCCTCCTCCAGGTACTGCATCGCCTTGCCGCGCACATAAGGTTCCGCGATCTGCTGCATGGTCAGCGCCGATTGCACTCGCGCGATCAACCCAGCCTTGGTCATCGCATCCTTCAGCGCCAGCGCGTTCATCACCGTCGCCATCATGCCCATATAGTCCGCGGTGGCGCGGTCCATGCCCGCAGCCGCCGGCGCCACGCCGCGGAAGATGTTGCCGCCGCCGATCACCACCCCCACTTGCACGCCAAGCTCCACCACCTCCTTGATCTGCCCCACGATTTGCTCGATCGTGGTGCGGTTGATGCCATAGTTGTCATCGCCCATCAGGGCCTCGCCGGACAGTTTCAGCAGGATGCGTTTATAGGCAGGAACTTGGCTCATGGTAACCTCGGTTTGGCTGGATATTCGGTTTTTAGTTTGCAAAACGGCACCCTGCTAGGCAGGGTGCCGTCAATACGTCTCGCGACTGAGATCTTACAGCTTGGCGGCTGCAGCCACTTCAGCGGCGTAGTCTACTACTTTCTTCTCAATGCCTTCGCCCACTACGAACATGGCGAACGCCTTGACGGAGGACTTCTTCTCTGCCAGCAGCTTTTCAACGGTCACGTCCGGGTTCTTGACGAAGGGTTGGCCCATCAGGGTCACTTCGGCCAGGAACTTGTTGACGCGGCCTTCCACCATCTTGGCGACGATGTCGGCCGGCTTGCCGGATTCGGCGGCCTGAGCGGTATAGATCTTGCGCTCTTGTTCCAGGGTTTCGGCCGGAACCTGATCCTTGGATACGCAGATCGGCTTGGAAGCGGCGATGTGCATGGCCACGTCCTTGCCCACTTGCTCTTCGCCGGCGAAGTCGACGATCACGCCGATCTTGGCGCCGTGCAGGTAGGTGGCGATAGCGCCTTCGGTCTGGTAGCGAACGAAACGACGGATGGTCATGTTCTCGCCCAGCTTGGCGATGGCGGCCTTGCGGATGTCTTCAACGGACTGGCCGTCGATTTCCACAGCGGACAGCGCTTCCACGTCAGCCGGGTTGGCAATCACAACCGCCTTGGCGGCAGCGGCGGCCAGAGCCAGGAAGGTCGGGTCCTTGGCAACAAAGTCGGTTTCGCAGTTGACTTCCACCAGGGCGCCAACACCGCCTTCAACGAAGGAACCGATGATGCCTTCAGCGGCCACGCGGCCAGCCATCTTGGAAGCCTTGTTGCCGGACTTGATGCGCAGGATTTCTTCAGCTTTGGCAGCGTCGCCTTCGGCTTCCACCAGAGCTTTTTTACATTCCATCATGCCGAGGCCGGTAGCCGCGCGCAGATCCGAAACCATTTTTGCGGTAATTTCCGCCATACTTCGCACTCCTAATGATTTTGATTACGTGGGTCTAAAAAAAGGGGCTTGCGCCCCCTTTTCGTCTGCTTACTCGGCTTGAGCCGATTCAGCAGCCACGATCTCTTGCAGAGACTGGGCGCGGCCTTCCAGCACCGCGTCGGCCATGCCGCGAGCGTACAGACGGATGGCGCGGCTGGAGTCGTCGTTGCCCGGGATCACGTAATCGATGCCGTCCGGGGTGTTGTTGGTGTCAACAACGCCGATAACCGGGATACCCAGTTTCTTGGCTTCGACGATGGTGCCCTTCTGGTAGCCAGTGTCGATAACGAAGATGGCGTCCGGCAGGCCCTTCATATCCTTGATGCCGCCCAGCGAACGCTCCAGCTTGTCGACTTCGCGTTGCAGGTCCAGCAGTTCTTTCTTGTTGTAACCGGTATCGCCAGCGGATTCCAGAATGGCGCGCTTCTCTTCAAGACGCTTGATCGACTGCTTCACGGTCTTGTAGTTGGTCAGCATGCCGCCCAGCCAGCGGTGGTCAACAAACGGCATGCCGCAACGGGCAGCTTCTTCACGTACGATCTCACGAGCCTGACGCTTGGTGCCCACGAACATGATGGAACCTTTGTTGGCGGCCAGACGACGCACATATTCCTGGGCTTCCACGAACAGCGGCAGAGTCTTTTCCAGGTTGATGATGTGAATCTTGTTGCGGCTGCCAAAGATGTACTTAGCCATCTTCGGGTTCCAGAAGCGGGTTTGGTGGCCGAAGTGAACGCCGGCCTCAAGCATTTGACGCATGGTAACGTTGGTGGACATGCAAAAACTCCTTAAAGGGTTAAGCCTCCATCCGCGCAGACAACCTCGAAACGAGGCACCCTTTGGCGCGGATGTGCGTAATAGATGATTTTCCCCCGCCAGGATGGCAAGGGACGCGGGATTCTAACACCGGACGGCGGAGCGCTCAAGCCTCGTCGCGCGCCTCGCGGGCTTTTTCACGCTGGCGGCGCAGCTTGCGCCGCGTCATCCGCGCCACAAAAAAGGTGGGCAACACGCCCAGGAAGAACAGCGTGGACAGCGAAGCCAGCACGCTGTGCTGCGCCACCGCCAGCATCAGCACCACGTAAAGCCAGCCCAGCAACACGATCAGCAGCATATTTAAACAATCGTTTGAATTTTCCGGCAAAGCCGACAACAATGACAGCGCCGGGTCCAGCCCATTGCGCCCGCCAACCCCCGACCGACCGATATTGTAAAGCGAGCCCCGCCCCATGCAAACCGCCATTACCCGACTGCTCGACATCCAGCGCCCGCTGATCTGCCCCGGCATGAGCTACATCGCCACCCCGGAACTGGTGGCCGCCGTCGGCAACGCCGGCGGCCTGGGCATACTCGCCACCGGCCCGCTGACGCCAGAACTGACGCGACAAGCCATCCGCCGCGTGCGCGAACTGAGCGACCGGCCCTTTGGCGTCGGCTGCACGCTCATGATGCCAGGCGCCAAGGAAAACGCCATGGTCGCCCTGGAAGAACGCGTGCCTGTGATCAATTTTTCGCTGGGCAAGGGCGATTGGCTGATTGAACGCGCTCACGCCTACGGCGGCAAGGCCATCGCCACCGTGGTGACGGAAAAGCACGCGCACTCGGCGGAAGCGTCCGGCGCCGACGCCCTGCTGGTCACCGGCCACGAGGCCGCCGCCCACGGCGGCGCCGTCACCTCGCTGGCACTGATCCCGGCCATCCGCAAGGCCAGCGCCTTACCCATCATCGCAGCCGGGGGCTTTGCCGACGGCCAGGGACTGATTGCCGCGCTGGCGCTGGGCGCCGATGCCGTGGCAATGGGCACGCGACTGGCCATGAGCAAGGAAAGCCCTGTGCACCAGCGCACCAAGGAGATGATTCGGCAACGCGGCGTGGCCGACACCTTGTACTCCAAGAACTTCGACGGCCTGTGGTGCCGAGTGATGGACACCCCCGCCGCTCGCCAAGCCACGCGCAAGCCGCTCAGCCTGCTGGCCGCCGCCTGGCGCGCCAGCGCCGCCGCGCGCAAGCTGGGCATGCCCATCGCCAAAGTCGTGCTGGGCGGCCTGCTGAGCCAACCCCAAGCACTGCGGCAACTGGCGCAGTTCGGCGCCGCCACAGAATCCATCCGGCTGGCGATAGAGGACGGCGACCACAACAAAGGCGTGCAGCTGATTGGCCAGGCCCAGGGCCTGATCGACGATGTGCCCAGCGTTGCCGAGCTGTTCGAGCGCATCCTAACCGAAGCACACACCTGCCGGCAAAGACTCGCCACCCTAGACCTCTGACAAATAAAAAACCGCCGCCCCCATCAAGGGAACGGCGGTTTTTGCAAGGCCAGCCCGAATCAGGACGCGGCGTTGGCTTTGGCCATCTTGCGACGATCCGATTCGTTCAGATAACGCTTGCGGATGCGGATGGACTTCGGCGTGATTTCCACCAACTCGTCGTCGTCGATAAACTCCACCGCGGACTCCAAGGTCAACTTGATCGGCGTGGTCAAACGCACGGCTTCGTCGGTGCCGGAGGCGCGCACGTTGGTCAACTGCTTGCCCTTGACCGGGTTCACCACCAGATCGTTGTCGCGGCTATGAATACCGATGATCATGCCTTCGTACAGCTTCTCGCCCGGGGCCACGAACATCCGGCCGCGGTCTTCCAGCTTCCACAGCGCGTAAGCCACCGCTTCGCCGTTCTCTTGCGAGATCAGCACGCCGTTGTGACGGCCCGGCATATCCGGCTTGACCGGCGCGTAGTCGTCGAACACGTGGCTCATCAAGCCGGTGCCGCGAGTCATGGTCATGAAGTCGGACTGGAAGCCGATCAGACCGCGCGCCGGAATATGGTACTCCAGGCGAGTGCGGCCGTTGCCGTCGGATTCCATATTGGTCAGTTCGCCGCGGCGACGACCGATTTCTTCCATCACGCCGCCCTGGTGATCGTCTTCCAGGTCGATGGTCAGGTTTTCGTACGGCTCGCACTTCTGGCCGTCGATCTCCTTGAACACCACGCGCGGCTTGGCCACGGCCATTTCAAAACCTTCGCGACGCATGTTTTCCAGCAGAATGGTCAGGTGCAGTTCGCCACGACCGGACACGCGGAACACATCGGAGTCGCCGGTGTCTTCCACGCGCAGCGCCACATTGGTCAGCAACTCCTTGGTCAGACGATCGCGGATTTGACGCGAGGTCACGAACTTGCCTTCGGTGCCGGCCAGCGGCGAGGAGTTCACCATGAAGTCCATGGTCAGCGTCGGCTCATCCACGGACAGCATCGGCAGGCCTACCGGCTGCTCTTTGTCGCAAATGGTCACGCCGATGCCGATATCCTCGATGCCGGAGATGATGATGATGTCGCCCGCCTCGGCTTCTTCAACCGGAACGCGGTCCAGGCCCTGATAACCCAGAACCTGGTTGATGCGGCCGGAAGCCACTTGATCGTCATGGTTCATCACCACCACTTGCTGACCCGGCTTGATACGGCCGTTCAGCACGCGGCCCACGCCCAGGCGGCCAGTGTAAGTGGAGTAGTCCAGCGCGGAAATCTGCAGCTGCAGCGGCGCGTCGGCGCTGCCCGGCGGGGTCGGCACGTGCTTGAGCACGGTGTCGAACAGCGGGCGCATATTGTCGGAAACCTCTTCCAGCTCGAGCTTGGCGAAACCGTTCAGGCCGGAAGCGTAGATGATCGGGAAGTCCAGCTGTTCGTCAGTCGCGCCCAGCTTGTCGAACAGGTCGAAAGTCTGATCCACCACCCAATCCGGACGCGCGCCCGGACGGTCCACCTTATTGATCACCACGATAGGGCGCAGACCCAGCGCCAGCGCTTTCTTGGTAACGAAACGGGTTTGCGGCATCGGGCCTTCTACGGCGTCAACCAGCAGCAGCACGCCGTCCACCATGCCCAACACGCGCTCAACTTCGCCGCCGAAGTCGGCGTGTCCCGGAGTGTCGACGATATTGATGTGCACGCCTTCGTATTCGATGGCAGTGTTCTTGGCCAGAATGGTGATGCCGCGTTCTTTTTCAAGATCGTTGCTGTCCATTACACGCTCGTCCACCTGCTGGTTCTCGCGGAAGGTACCGGATTGACGCAGCAGTTGGTCTACAAGCGTGGTCTTGCCATGGTCGACGTGGGCGATGATGGCGATATTGCGAATTTGTCGGGTCATTTTTGGAGGAGGATGGATACAGAAAAATCGCTGGATAATAGCACAAAAAACAGTCCCTACCAAAAATTCCGGCGGACGACAAGCGTTGGGCTTTTGCGTACACTGCGCGGCAAACCGATTTTCGACGAGGAAACGCGCTATGTACGACTGGAACGCCTTATGGAAGGAGCACGAGGCCTACCGCACCGGCTACGCCGTCCAGCACAACGACGCCAACCAGTTGGCAGACGCCTTGTCCGCCACGCTGATCAAGCCGGCCGCGGGCATAGAAGACGTGGCCGTCTACGACAATGGCGACCGCTACCTGCTGGCCGGCCACAAAGACGGACTGCAACTACTGGAGATCTCCAAGCACAGCCTGTTCGACATCACGCTGCGCTTCGTCACCGAGGACGAGGAGCAGGACATCGCCCCGCCCTACATCGAAATCCATGTCGACAACCTGGCCACTGAAGAGCAGGCGGTCTGGCGCGCCGCGGTCAGCCGCGACGAAGAAGGCCGGATCTGGGTAGGCAAGCGCGCGCTGGACGAAGGCGTGGTGCCGGCCATGCCTTTCGACGAACTGTCCTTCACCGACGACGCCCGCTTCCGCGAAGAACTGACCCGCGTATGGCACGAGGACCTGCCGCAGTTGAAGCCGGCGCTGGAAGCCTGGTTCCAGCACGGCGCGCTGAGCGCCCCGGACGACGAGCCGGCCCACTACGGCGACGCCGCGCGGGTGCGGCAGATCTGCGACCGCTACGCCGAAATCGTGCGCCGCGAACAGGCGCTGCTGTCGCGCCAGTTCAGCGACCCGGAACTGCACCTGATCGCCCAGGTGCTGAAAGGCGTGCACTTCGACGACGCCGCCGCCTGCCGCGGCGTGTGGCTGGCGGTGGAGACCCGCATCATCGAAGAAGAGCTGGACCAGCAATGGAAGGTGGACGGGGAAAAGCTCCTGACCAAGATGAAGGCGCTCAGCTACGCGCAGGAAGTGGCCTTGATAGAAGCGCTGTCGCCGTTGCCGTCCAACTGAACACCTGAAACCGGATCGCGGGTAAAATGCCCCCGATCCGAGCAATCACTCCAATATATCCAAGTGACCGGCCCCGCCAATATGCGCCGCGCCGGCCCACATCAAGAAAGACTAAAAGACATGGCTAAAACAAGCGCCCTGAGACAGCTTCCGCAAAGCAATCTGTTCCGCCCCGGCGACGTCTTCGTCCTGTTCGGCGAACTGTTCGGCCGCGGCTACGCCAACGGCCTGATCAACGAAGCGCGCAAGGCCGGCATGGACATCATCGGCATGACCGTGGGCCGCCGCGACGAAAACAACCAGCTGCGCCCGCTGAACGAAGAAGAATTGGCCGCGGCCGAGGCCAACCTCGGCGGCCGCGTTATCAATGTGCCGCTGATGGCCGGCTTCGACCAAGACGGCGCGCCGACGCCGACCGAACTGCTGGCCGCGCTGACCCTGAAAAGCTGGCAGGACGACAAGCTGGACTGGGAGCACATCGAACAATGCCGCCAGATCGGCGTGCGGCGCTTCAAGGACGGCGTCGCCCAAGCGATGGCCCAGCTGGAAGGCATGATAGCCGACGGCCGCAACGTGTTCTTCGCCCATACCATGGCCGGCGGCATTCCCAAAGCCAAGGTCTTCCTGGCCATCGCCAACCGCGTCTACAAAGGCCGCGGCGAGCGCTTCCTGTCCACCCAGGCGCTGCTGGACAGCGATCTGGGCAAGCTGATCCTGCAGAACTTCGACGAAGTCACCGCCAACACCTTCCAGCACCTGATAGACGGCAGCGCCGCGCTGCGCGACCGGCTGGAAGCCGCCGGCGGCCAGGTGCGCTACACCGCCTACGGCTACCACGGCACCGAGATCCTGATCGACGGCGACTACCAGTGGCAGACCTACACCAACTACACCCAGGGCTACGCCAAGATGCGCCTGGAAAACGTCGCCCGCGCCGCCTGGGAACAAGGCATCAAGGCCACGGTGTTCAACTGCCCGGAAATCCGCACCAACTCCTCGGACATCTTCGTCGGCGTGGAGCTGCCGCTACTGGCGCTGCTACGCGCGCTGAAGCGCGAGGACGGCGGCGCCTGGGCCGACGCGCAATGGCAGGCCTGCGCCGCGCTGCTGCAGGACGGCCACACGCTGGAAGAAGTGCTGGAAAAAATAAACGCGCTCAATAGCGGCGAGGTGATGCGCGGCTTCCGCAATTTCGACGCCTGGCCGATGCCGAACAGCCCGGAGCTGGCCGAGGTGATGATAGGCACGTCCGACGCCATCGTGGATATGCACCAGGACAAGAAGGCCTTGATCACCGACCACCTGAGCAGCCTGGTGATCGACGCCACCGGCCCGCTGATGTTCCACGAAGCCGCCGCGCCCGCCGGCCCGGTGCTGTGGCTGAACCACGACATCATCGCGCGTCAGTTGAACCGGATGCACGCTTAAGAACCTGTTTACGATCTGCTGCGCTTCGGCGATACAGCGTTGAAAACACCCTCAAAATGCTCATGTACCAACCGTACATTCCGCTTTTTCGGTCGTTTTCGCCTTGTCTCGCTCTTGCTCGCGAGATCGTAAACACGTTCCAAGAAGCGATCAGCCCCCTTCCCCAACGCAAAAGCGCGCCCACTCGGGCGCGCTTTTTTTCGTCCCAAACCCGCTCAGCCCGCCAGCACCGGAAACAGCGTCAACACCACCTTGCCCAGATTGCGGTTGGCCTCGACATAGGCGTGCGCGTCGGCCACCTGGGTCAAGGGATAGGTCGAGTCCAGCGTCAGACGCAGCTCGCCCCGCGCCAAGGCTGGCAAAACCCGGGCCTCCACCGCCCGCGCCAAGCGCGCCTTCACTTCTAAAGGCTGCGGCCGCAGCGTGGAACCGATCACAGCAATGCGCTTCATCAGCAGCGCGCCCAAGTTCAACTCCGCCTTGGCCCCGCCCAGCAGGCCGATATTGACCAGCCGCCCATCCGGCTTCAAGACCGAGACATTGTCGTTCAGATAGCTGGCGCCCACCGGGTCCAGCACCACGTCGGCGCCGCCCCACTCCTTGACCAAGGCGCCGAAGGCCGGCGTCTGCCGGTAGTTGAACGCCTGCGCCGCGCCCAATTCGCGGCAAAACGCCACTTTCTCCTCACTGCCCGCGCTGGCGTAGGCCTGCGCGCCCAATAGACCAGCCAACTGGATCGCCGCCGCGCCCACGCCGCTGGCGCCGGCGTGCACCAACACGGTCTCGCCGGCCTGCAAGCCGGCCTTTTCCACCAGATTGAACCAGGCCGTCATCCAGGCCTCGGGCAGGCTGGCCGCCTCCACCCAGGACAGCCAGTCCGGCTTGGCGATGGCCAGCGCCTCGTCCAGCAGCGCGTATTCGGCGTAGCCGCCGCCGCCAATCAGGCCGAACACCGCGTCCCCGGGCTGGAAGCGCGAGCCCGCATCCGCCTCCTCCACCACCCCGGCCACTTCCAGGCCCAGAATTGGGCTGGCGCCCGGTGGCGGCGGGTAATGCCCGGCGCGTTGCGCCAGGTCCGCGCGGTTGACCCCCGCGGCCATGACCCGCACCAATAGCTGCCCGGCGCCGCGAAGCGGCGGCGCGATCTCGTCCAAGCGCAGGGTGTCGACTCCGCCCGGAGCCGACTGCACGACTGCCAACATACCCCCTCCTTTCGCTCTCAAGCGACTGATTAGCAATGTCAAATACCTTTGCCAAGGCGGACGCGGACGCGTATCATCTGCGCCCTTGCCCTGTTCCAGCCTCGCCGGACCGGGCCAACCGAATCTGCATTGGGTTCCCTCACCCCATCCAAATAAAAAGGCCGACATCATGTTTAGCTTTACCCGCCAACAGCGGCTGTCCGCGCTGCTGTGGCTGTCTCTGTTCCACATCGCCATCATCGCGTCCAGCAACTACCTGGTGCAACTGCCGATCACCGTGTTCGGCTTCCACACCACCTGGGGCGCGTTCACCTTTCCCTTTATTTTCCTGGCCACCGATCTAACCGTGCGCGTATTCGGCGCGCCGCTGGCCCGCCGCATCATTTTCGCGGCGATGCTGCCGGCGCTGGCGATCTCCTACCTGATCTCCACCCTGTTCTATCAGGGTGCCTGGCAAGGCGCCGCCGCGCTGACCAGCTTCAACCTGTTCGTCGCCCGCATCGCCGTCGCCAGCTTCGCCGCCTACGCGCTGGGCCAGATCCTGGACGTGCAGGTATTCAACCGCCTGCGCCAGCTGAAAACCTGGTGGATCGCCCCCGCCTCGGCCATGTTGTTCGGCAATATCAGCGATACGCTGGCCTTCTTCTTCATCGCCTTCTACCAGAGCAGCGATCCCTTCATGGCCGCCAACTGGGTGGAGATCGCGCTGGTGGACTACAGCTTCAAGCTGCTGATCTGCCTGCTGTTCTTCCTGCCGATGTACGGCGTGATCCTGAACCGCATTCTGAAGCAATTGAGCTTGCGCGGCGTCGAACCGCAGCTGCGCACCGCCTAAGCGGCTCCCGCCTCAGACCAGCAGCCCCAGAATGGGGGCTGACGCGGCCTATTCCAACACGCTAGCGCAAGCCAAACGCGGTCGGATTGATTACAATCGGCCATCATGAGTGAAAACTGCTTCCACTGCGGCCTGCCGGTGCCGCCCGACGTCCAGTTCCCGGTCAAATACCGCGAAGTCGATCAGCCCACCTGCTGCGCCGGCTGCCAGGCGGTAGCCGTCACCATCATTCAGTCCGGCCTGTCCGATTACTACCAGCACCGCACCGAGGGCGCGCGCCAGGCCGAACCGGTGCCGCTCGAGCTGCTGGAGCAGATCAAACTCTACGATTCCGACGAGCTGCAGCGCAGCTTTGTGCGCTTTGAAGCGGAAAACCTGCGAGAAGCCTCCCTCATGCTGGAAGGCATCACCTGCGCCGCCTGTGTTTGGCTCAACGAGCAGCACATCCGCCAGCTGCCCGGCATCGTCAGTGTCGACATCAATTACAGCAATCACCGCGCCCGCGTGCGCTGGGACAATAGCCGGGTTCAATTGTCCGCCATCCTGGAAGCGGTCAGCGCCATCGGCTACCGCGCCCACCCCTACGACGCCGAGCGCCAAGAAGCGCTGAACCAGAAAGAACGCAAGCAGGCGATCAACCGCCTGTGGGCCGCCGGCCTGTCCATGATGCAGGTGATGATGTACGCGGTGCCTATCTATCTGGCGCCGGACGGCGAGATCACGCCGGACTTTCTATGGCTGTTGCACTGGTCCAGCTTCATCCTGACTCTGCCGGTGGTGCTCTACTCCGCCGTGCCCTTCTACCGCGCCACCTGGCGCGATCTCAAAACCCGGCGCGTGGGCATGGACACCCCGGTGACCATCGGCATCCTCACCGCCTTCCTGTCCAGCTTCTGGGCGCTGATCAACAAAGTGGAACACGGCGTCTACTTCGACTCGGTGTCGATGTTCGTGTTCCTGCTGCTGGGCGGCCGCTACCTGGAGGGCATCGCCCGGCGCAAAGCCGGCGAGGCCACGGAAAGCCTGGTCAAGCTGATCCCCGCCTTCGCTCATCGCCTGACCGGCTGGCCGGATAACCGCCAAAGCGAGGAAACCACGGTGGCGCAGTTGCGCCCCGGCGACGTGATTCTGGTCAAACCCGGCGAGACCATTCCCGCCGACGGCCTGGTGCTGGACGGCCATAGCGCCAGCAATGAAGCGCTGTTGACCGGCGAAAGCCGCCCGGTGAGCAAGGACGCCGGCGCAGCGGTGATCGCCGGCAGCGTCAACACCGCCAGCCCGTTGGTGGTGCGGGTGGAACAGACCGGCCAGGACACCCGGCTGGCCGGCATCGTGCGGCTGCTGGATCAGGCGCTGGCGGAGAAGCCGCGGCTGGCGGTGATCGCCGACCGCTTCGCCAGCTGGTTCGTCGCGTTGCTGCTGCTGGCCGCGGCCGGCACCTACCTGGGCTGGCACTACATCGAACCGGACCGCGCGCTGTGGATCATGGTGGCGGTGCTGGTGATTTCCTGTCCCTGCGCGCTGTCGCTGGCCACCCCGGCGGCCTTGACCGCCGCCTCCGGCCACCTCGCGGCGCTGGGCGTGCTGACCACCCGCGGCCACGCGCTGGAAACCCTGCCCAAGATCAGCGACGTGGTCTTCGACAAGACCGGCACCC
Organism: Chromobacterium sp. IRSSSOUMB001; assembly: GCF_023507765.1. NCBI lineage: Bacteria > Pseudomonadati > Pseudomonadota > Betaproteobacteria > Neisseriales > Chromobacteriaceae > Chromobacterium > Chromobacterium sp. IRSSSOUMB001. The sequence goes on along the minus strand of NZ_JALCYU010000001.1, from coordinate 411,402 downwards.
TGACCCATGGCGATATGCGGCTGCTGGACAGCTGGACAGCGCCCGGCCGCGACGCGGCGGCGGCGCTGGCCACGGCGGCGGCGCTGGAGCAGGGTTCGGAGCACCCGGTGGCGCGCGCCTTGCTGGCCGCCGCCGGCGACGGCCCGCAGCAGGCGGCGGAAGCGCTGCGCAACCACCCCGGCCAGGGCGTGACCGGTCAACTGGATGGCCGCGCCTGGCGCATAGGCTCGCCGGAATTCATCGCCGCTCAGTTGGGCGGCTGCCCTCTTCCTTCCGCAGACTGGCACGGCGACAAAACCCTGATCGCGCTGGCTGATGAAACGGAACTGGTCGCCTTGTTCGCCATCGGCGACGCCGTGCGCGCCGATGCCGCGCCGCTGTTGCGCCAGCTGAAACAGCACGGCCTGCGCGTGCATCTGCTCAGCGGCGACGGCGCCGGCCCTGTCTCCAATTTGGCGCGCCAGCTGGACATGGACGCGCATATCGCCCGCGCCGCGCCAGAGGATAAATTGGCCTACGTCGGCCGGCTGCAAGCCGCCGGCAAGCGCGTGCTGATGGTGGGCGACGGCATCAACGACGCGCCGGTGCTGGCCAAGGCCGACGTATCCATCGCCATGGGCGGCGGCACCGACGTGGCGCGCGCCAGCGGCGACATGGTACTGATTGGCGACCGGCTGGGGCTAATCGCCAGCGCTTTCGAACTGTCTCGCAAGACCTTGTCTGTGATACGTCAAAACTTGTGGTGGGCCGCCGCTTACAATATCGTGGCGCTGCCCTTGGCCATCACCGGCCACGTTACGCCGTGGATCGCCAGCCTGGGCATGGCGTCCAGCTCTCTCATCGTAGTCGGCAACGCCCTCCGACTGGTCAAACGGAAATCCTGATGGAAAGCCTGTATCTGCTCATTCCGCTCAGCCTGGTGCTGGCCTTCGTCATCGGCGGCATTTTCTGGTGGGCCACCCGCAACGGCCAGTTCGACGATATGGAAGGCCCGGCGCATCGCATTCTGATGGACGACGACAAGCCCAAGGACGGCGGCGGTGGCGATGCTCCGCGCGGCGATTAAAGCGCCGTCCACCCGTCCAAACCACTCCCGGCGCCGTCCGTGCGCCGGTTTTTTCCGACCCGCCGCGGTGCGCCCCATTGTCCCGCAGCGGACCGAACCCTCACCCAAATCGAATAAAATCAAGGACAAAGCGCTTCAATCGCTTTCGTTCTCCGATTTTTGCTGTAAAATCGCGCACCTTGAGCAATATTAGCTAATCATCATCTAATAATCGTTGGATCCGCCTGGCCCGGCGCCATGCGCCAGCCGGTCAGCTTCCGCACCTTCATCTCAGGGTTGTTCGTGAATACCTTACAAGCTCTCGTCGGCATGTTGTTCCTGCTGGGCACCGCCTATGCGCTGTCCACCAATCGCAAAGCCATCAACTGGCGCATCGTGCTGATCGGTCTGATCATGCAAAGCACGCTGTTCTTGGTCATCAACTACGTACCGGCCGCGCGCGCGGTGTTCGAAGCCTTCGGCTCCGGCTTCGCCAAAGTACTGACCTTCTCCGGCGAAGGTGCCACCTTCGTGTTCGGCGACCTGGCCAAACCCAACGGCAGCATGGGCTTCTTGTTCGCCTTCATGGTCTTGCCCGTGATCATCTTCTTCTCCGCCTTCAGCGCCCTGCTCTACCATCTGGGCATCCTGCAACGCGTGGTGGCCGGCATGGCCTGGGTGATGAAACGCAGCATGAAGCTGTCCGGCCCGGAAAGTCTGACCGTGGCGGGCAACATCTTTCTCGGCCAGACCGAGGCCCCGCTGCTGATCCGCCCCTATATCAAGCACATGACCCGCTCCGAGCTGGCCTGCGTGATGATTGCCGGCATGTCCACGCTGGCCGGCGGCGTACTGGCCGCCTATGTCGCCTTCCTCGGCGGCAGCAATCCGGCGGAACAAGCCAAGTTCGCCACCTATCTGCTGATGGCTTCCTTCATGAACGCGCCGGCAGCCGCGGTATTCGCCAAAATCATCTACCCGGAAACCGATCGCGGCCATACCTCCAGCGACAAGCTGGACTACAGCCAGGAAGACGATCAGGGCAGCTTCATCAACGCCATCGTCAACGGCGCGATGTCCGGCATGAAGATGGCCGCCGCGGTGGCCACCATCATCCTGGCCATTGTGTCCATGATCGCGCTGGCCAACTTCGTCGTGAAGGACGGCATCGGCGCGGCGCTGGGCGTCAACGAGATGATCAAGGCCTCCACCAACGGCGTGTTCGACGGGCTGACATTGCAATACCTGTTTGGCCAGGCCTTCCGCGTGTTCGCCTTCATGATGGGCGTGAGCTGGCACGAAACCCTGGAAGTGGGCAGCCTGCTGGGCCAAAAGATCGTGGTCAACGAGTTCATTTCTTACCTGGACCTGGCCAAGATGAAGGCCGCCGGCACCCTGTCGCCTCAAGCCATCCTGATTTCCACCTTCGCGCTGTCCAGCTTCTCCAACTTCAGCTCGGTGGGCATTTGCGTCGCCGGCATCGGCGCGCTGGCCCCGTCGCGACAGAAGGAACTGGCCCAGATCGGCATGCGCGCGCTGGCCGCCGCGGTGATGGCGGGCTTCATGACCGCGACTACCGCCGGCCTGTGGATGTCCATCTTCTAAAAGCGATCACCGCGCGCAAAACGCCTGATGCTGCGTTGCGCCGACTTGCTTGCAACCCCGCGCTCCGGCGCGGGGTTTTTCATTAACCCGCGGCGGCGTGCTAAGCTGCCGCCATTTTCACGCGCGGCACCGCCAATGGAACGCAAACACTGGGATATTTTCTGCGCCGTGGTCGACAACTACGGCGACATCGGCGTCGCCTGGCGGCTGGCGCGCCGGCTGGCCCACGACTTCGGCCTGGAAGTGCGGCTGTGGGTGGACGACCTGGCCAGCTTCGCCCGCATCGCGCCGGAGCTGGACCCGGCCTTGCCGGCCCAGCGCCTGGCCGACATCGACATCCGCCACTGGCCGGCGGACGGCCCTCCCGACGATACCGTGCCCGCCGACGTGGTGATCGAAGCCTTCGGCTGCCGGCTGCCGGAGCGCTTTGAACAGGCGATGGCCGCCAAGGCGGTCAAGCCGGTATGGATCAATCTGGAATACCTGTCGGCGGAAGACTGGACCCGCGGCTGTCACCGCCAGCCCTCGCCGCACCCGCGCTTGCCATTGACCAAGCACTTCTTCTTTCCCGGCTTCGGCGCCGACACCGGCGGCCTGATCTGCGAGCAGGGCCTGCTAGACGTCCGCCGCCAATGGCAGGACGACGCGCTGGCGCGATGCGCCTACTGGCAGTTGCTGGAGCTGCCGGAACCAGCGGCGAACGAATGGCGGGTCAGCCTGTTCGCCTATGAAAACCCGGCCGTCACCAGCCTGCTGGCCGCCTGGGCGCTGGGCGAGCGGCCGGTGACCTGCCTGCTGCCGGAAGGCAAGGCGTTGCCGGACGCGGCCCGCGTCTTCGGCCACCCTCTGCGCGCCGGCATGCTGGCGCGCCAGGGCCAGTTGACGGTCAAGGTGCTGCCGATGACCGACCAGGACAGCTACGACCTGCTGCTGTGGTCCTGCGACCTCAATCTGGTGCGCGGCGAAGACAGCTTCGTGCGCGCGCAATGGGCCGGCCGGCCGTTTCTCTGGCACATCTATCCGCAGGACGACGACGCCCATCTGGCCAAGCTTGATGCCTTTTTGTCACAGTACGGCGCGGCGCTGCCCGTCGGAGCGGCGCAAGCGCTGACAGCCGCCAGCCATGCCTGGAACCACGGCGCCGATATGGCCGCCGCATGGACGGAATTGGCCGCCTGGCTGCCCGCATGGCGCGAACACGCCGCCATCTGGCCGGAAAAATTGCTGGCGGACGGTGATCTGGGCGACAGACTACTGCACTTTGTCCGGGAAATCGGCTAAAATACGCCGTTTTTCGGAAACCTTTTTTCCGACTTCAATCAAGAGTTTGGGACTTTTAGTAATGAAAACCGCACAAGAACTCCGCGCCGGCAACGTATTCATGGTAGGCAGCGACCCGATGGTCGTGCAGAAGGCTGAATTCAGCAAATCCGGCCGCAACGCCTCCGTTGTGAAAATGAAAATGAAGAACCTGTTGACCGGCGCCGGCAGCGAAGCCGTATATCGCGCAGACGACAAGTTCGACGTCATCGTGCTGGACCGCAAGGACTGCACCTACTCCTACTTCGCTGACCCGATGTACGTGTTCATGGACACCGAATTCAACCAGTACGAAGTGGAAGCCGACAACCTGGGCGACACGCTGAACTACATCGTCGACGGCATGGAAGAAGTGTGCCAAGTGACCTTCTACGACGGCAAGGCCATCTCCGTTGAACTGCCGACCACCGTGATCCGCGAAGTGGAATACACCGAACCGGCCGTGCGCGGCGACACCTCCGGCAAAGTGCTGAAGCCGGCTCGCCTGGTGGGCACCACCTTCGAAGTTCAGGTTCCGGCCTTCGTCAACACCGGCGAAAAGATTGAAATCGACACCCGCACCAACGAATTCAAGAAGCGCGCCTAAGCGTCCTCTTGCTTCGCAGTGCCCAAAGCCGCCCGGCGCCGACGCGCCGGGCGGCTTTTGTTCGACCGCCGAGACGCAAAAAAGCCTTGCTTACGCAAGGCTCAACGCGCCGGACAGGCCGCGCCATTAACCGCAGACATCAACGTGCCATCGGCGCCGCCACCTCGATTTTCACATGGCGGGTATTGCCATTCTTCTGATTAAAACTGCGATTAATCACACCGATAGCGCTACTGCTGCCCTGCTTGACCTCTTTGTCAAACAGGAAAGTCATCACGCCAAGATTACCCTTGATCAGCAATGGCTTGCTGGTGCCCTCCCAGTTGGAACTCAGCAATTGGGCCGCACCTTCGCCAACCATGTCCAATTCCAGGGTTTGATCGGTATGGCACCTACCGGGAGAGCGGTTGAAACCCGGATAAATCGCAACACTATCATTGCTTATCGTCCTGACGATTTTATTGCCGGCCTCCACCGGAGTTTGCGGACCCTCGCCGCTTAGCGTGTATTTAATCGGACAAGAGCCATTATTGACTAACTCAAAAGTATAGGCATCGGCAGCCATGGCATGGACGCTGCCCAAAAGCAGAGCGGCACTGATCGCCAAGTATTGAAACTTCATGATCTCCCCAAAAATTAAAATGAATAATCCAACCCTAAAAGAATGCAAATCGGCTGGAAAATCAGATTAATGGAGAGATTCTGAAGAGGAAAACATTCTCAAATCAATCTAAAAGCCACCTCGCGGAATGGCTTTGAGTCCTGCACCACCATCACATGGCCCGCCTCCGCGCAAAATCCAGCCACAGGTCCGCCACCTGGCGCGGTTGCTCCATCATCGGCAGATGGCCCACCTGCTCCAACACCTGCTTTTCACTGCCGACGATGGAGGCGGCGAAGCAATCCGCGTCCTCCACGTGCAGGATGCGGTCCTCGCGGCCCCAGACGATCAAAGTCGGCGCCTGGATGCTTGCCAGCAAGGGCCGCTGGTCCACGCTGTCTAACAGGTCGTCGAAAATCTTGCGCTCCACCTCAACGCGTTCCGCCTTGCGCGCCGCCGCCACTTCGATGGCGAAGCCGGGCACCGGCGGCGGCCGGTACATCGCCCAGTCCAACATCGCTCGCACCCCGTCCGCGCTGCTCATATCCAACATTGGATTTTCCCCGCTGCGCTGCCACAGCTCGGCCATTTCACTGGCGCTGACGCCGGCGCCGGCGGCGTTGAGCAAGGTCAGGCTGGCCACGTGCCTCGGATAACGCGCGGCGAAGTTGGCGGCGATGGCGCCGCCCATGGAATTGCCGATCAAGTGGACATGCTCCACGCCCCAAACCTCCAGAAACGCGCGCAGCCGATCCGCTTGCGCCTCCACTCGGTAGCTGATGTCCAGGTTGGACATGCTGTCGCCGTGGCCTGGCAAGTCTGGTGCTATCAGCCGGAATGACTTGGGCAGGCGACGCGCCAGCATCGCCCAGTGGTCTTTTTCCGCGCCAAAGCCATGCAGCAGCACCAGCACCGGCGCGCCCGCCGGCGCGGCGCGCTCCAACCAGCTCAATTCACCCTGCTCCAGCCTGCGCCGTCGCGGCTTCAGCCCTGCCCAGCGCCGCTGCTGGCGCACGCCCCAGTCAAACAACCATTGCTTGCCATTCCAGATCCAGCGTCGCCACATTGCAGCCTCCTTGGAAAACCATCGATGGTAAATAGTGCTTAGAGCCTGTTCACAGTCTCGCGAGCAAGAGCGAGACAAGGCGAAAACGGCTGAGAAAGCGGAATGTACAGGTGGTACATGAGCATTTCGAAGTTGCACTCACCGAGCCATGTTTCACAGCGCGCAGCAGATCGTAAACAGGTTCTCAGCCGCGCTCCAGCACCTCTGCCACCCTCTGCCGCAAAGCCGGCAGCAGTTCGGCCTCGAACCAGGGATGGCGGCGCAGCCACAGTTGATTGCGCGGGCTGGGGTGCGGCAAGGGCAGCAGCGCCGGCCAGTGCTCGCGCCAGCGCTCCACCGCCTCGGTCAGCCGCGGATAACGCCCAGGCAGGTGATAACGCTGCGCGTACTGACCCAGCAAAATCGTCAATTGCAGATGAGGCAGGCCAGCCAGCAAGGGCTGACGCCAGGCGGCCGCGCATTGAGGCGGCGGCGGCAGATCGCCGGACTTGCCGGTGCCGGGGTAACAGAAAGCCATCGGCAGGATGGCGATGCGGGTCTCATCGTAAAACACCGTCTTGTCCACGCCCAGCCAATCACGCAAACGCTCGCCGCTGGGGTCGTCGAACGGCAGGCCGGACGCGTGCACGCGTCGTCCCGGCGCCTGGCCGGCAATCAGGATGCGCGCGTTCGGATGCCATTGCAGCACCGGGCGCGGGCCGTGCGGCAGGCTGTCCGCGCACAGCCGGCAGGCGCGCACTTCTTGCAGCAGGCCGGCGGCGTCCATGCGCGTCGCCGTTTACAGCACCACGCCGGCCGGCGGCTGGTCGTGAGTCTGGCCGACGGACTGGTGCGGCAGCTCCAGATAGCTGCGCGACTGCATCTCGGTCAGCCGGCTGGCGGTGCGGAAGAATTCGCCGGCCTGCACCCCTTCGGTGTACAGCTGCTCCGGCTCGGCGGCGGCGGAGGCCACCAGCTTGACGCGGTTGTCGTAGAACACGTCCACCAGCCAGGTGAAGCGGCGGGCGATGGACGCCTCGCGCGCGGTGATCTTGGGAATGCCGCTGACGAAGACAGTATGGTATTCGGTGGCGATTTCCAGGTAGTCGGTTTGCGCGCGCGGGCCGTCGCACAGGGCCAGGAAATCGAACCAGATCACCCCGGCGGCCAGGCGCTTAACCGGAATCTCGCGGCCCAGCACCTGGATGGAGCGTTTCTTCTGCTCCACGCCGTGGCTCAGGCGCTGGAACAGCTGCTCCATTTTCTCCTCGCTGGCCGCGTCCGCCGGCACCATGAACAGCGGCTCGCGCGTCAGCTCGCGCAGACGGTAGTCGTTGCCGCCGTCCACGTTCAGCACTTTCAGCTCGCGCTTGATCAACTCGATGGTGGGCAGGAAGTTCTGCCGTTGCAGGCCGTTGGGATAGAGGCTGTCCGGCGCGTAGTTGGACGTGGTGACCAGCACCACGCCGCGCTCGAACAGCGCCGACAGCAGCCGGCCCAACATCATCGCGTCGGCGATGTCGCTGACGTGGAACTCGTCGAAGCACAGCAGGCGGGTATCGCGGGCGATCTTGTCGGCATAGGCCAGCAGCGGGTCCTTGCTGCCGGCCAGCGCGCGCAGCTCGCGGTGCACCTCAGCCATGAAGTTGTGGAAATGAATGCGGCGCTTGCGGCGGTACGGCACGCAGGCGTAGAAGGCGTCCATCAGAAAGCTCTTGCCGCGTCCCACTCCGCCCCAGAAATACAGGCCCTTGGGCACGTCCGGGCTGCGCAGGCTGCGCCCGAGGAAGCGGTTGCGCTTGTTCTTGAACTCCACCAGCTGGTGCCACAGCAGGTCCAGTTCCTCAATCGCCGCGGCCTGGGCCTCGTCGTGGATGAAACCGGGTTTTTCGCTGGCGGCCTGATACCAGGCCTTGGGGCTGAGATGGGCGTTCCCATCCGGGGAGAAAGTGTGCTGAGACATGGGCGGCGGAGTGTGCAAACGCAATGATGATACGGCCTGACATCATACCCCGTTTGCGCACGGGGGCAAAAACCCAGGCGCCGCCGCACTAGGGCCGCGGCGCGGTAAAACAGAGCGCCGGTGCCTGTTTAGACCTGGCCGGCGACTCTTTGCACGCGCGCCTTGGCCACCAGCACGTCCAACACCTCCCGCGTACGCTCCGGCGGGGCCGCGGCAATCGCGTACTTGCCGTCCACCACCAGCATGGGCGTGCTGAAGATACGGTAATCCTTGGTGAACTGGGCGATAGCCTCCACTTGAGCCTTCACCGCGAAGGATCGATACACCGCCATGGTCTTGGCAACGTCCACGCCCGGCTGGCGGCGCAACCACTTCTCAAACTCCGCCTCCTTGCTCAAATCGACCTTGTCATGCTGCACCGCGCGGAAGGCCGCGCCATGCAGACGGTCCGAGAGGCCGGATACGTTCAAGGTGGCGAACACCCGCGCGTACCCTTCCATCGGTTTGCCCCACACCACATGCTTGCGTACTACGCGCACATCCGCCGGCTGAGTCTTCAGCCAGGCGGATATCGCGGCGTCTTGAGAGTAGCAATGTCGGCATGGGTAGGAGAAAAACTCCACCACCTCGATCTGATCTCCGCTGGACACCGGATGCGGCTTGGGCAACACCAGGTAATCCTTCCCTACCACGATCTGCGCTTGCGCCGCGCCCAGCGCCAGAACAAACCAACACAACAACAGTAACACTCTCATTCACTACACTCCATTGATTCCGCCGCCGGGCTCCGTCTCAGTACATGCCTCGCGTTCAAGGGCGGGGTTAACTCTCAGGCCGTGGCCAACAAAGTCGGCACCTCAACCGGCTTGTCCACTTTGTTCAGCTTGATTTCGGATTTGGCCGGCCCACGCAGGCGCTGCAACTCCTCTTTCAGCAGCTTGATTTCCTCTTGCAACCTATGCCGCATGTCCGCCTCCGCCTTGCGCACGTCCAGGCTCAGTTTTTTCTCCATTTCCGTTGTCAGTTTCTCATCGAGAAACGACTCGTACTTCTTGAACAGCTCATCGCGGTAAACATCCAGCTGCAAGCGCAGCATGAGGTTTTCCTCCTCCATTTCGGCCAATTTGTGCTGGAACTGGGCGGCATTCATATTGAAGTTCATGCTTTCTCCTAGCAGATGGCTCGCAAACGGCGCGATCAGCGCATGCCGACAGGCCGGAGCGGGATTCCGGTTAAAAAAATATCCCTCTCCACGCAGGGAGAGGGAGGCAAACATGGGGAGTTTGCAATAGACACTAGGCAGCTCAACACCGGGGGATCGGCGTGAGACCCTATGCAAAGAACGCCGCATAAGATGGGCAAAGTATGCGCAAACGCTCCGCGAAAAAATATCTGACCAGTACGAAAAGCCGGCGCAGCCACGCTTTTTTTGCGCGCGTGGAAGCATGGCTCAAACCAGGCGGTTAAGCCCGTTCAAACCGTGACACAGACACTGTTGCACCGGCTCCAACAAAGCCACCGCCTCCTCGCTGCTGAACAGCAAGGGCTCGTCGCGACGTTGCAGCAAGGTCAGGATGGCTTGCAAGCCGACATGAGCCGAACGAATCTCCATCAAGCCTTGCAATAGGCAAGCGTCCATTTCCGCGCACTGCTCGGCCATCTGCCGGCCAAGCAAAGACAAGGCGGTCTGATCCGGCCGGGCCTCGAGCAAATCCTGATTCAATTGTTTCAGTTGCTCCATCACGGGCAATTGGTCTTTCATCGCCGCTCTCCTTATGGGTGAGCCAGCGCGCGTTCAACGCCGGCGGCGATTTTCAAAATATGGGAGTCGCGGCCATGCAGCCCGCACACGCTCAAGCCGATCTGATCCGTCAGCGGCAGACTGACCGCGCAGCCGTCCAACAGATTGACGACGGCGCTGTTGCGCAGAACCAGCCGGTTCAGGCGAGCGTAAACGTCCTCGTTCTCCAACTCCGCCAGCTTGGGCGGCAAAATCGCCACGGTGGGCATCAGCCAGGCATCGGCCATGGACAAGCGATACGCGGCGGCTGCTTGCAGCTCGCGGCGTTGCTCCACCAGCTCCAGATACCTGACCGCGCTCAGGCCGGCCCCTTGCCGCAGGCTTTGTGCAATGCGCGGGTCATAGCAAGCGCCGCCCTCGCCCTCCAGCCGCGGGCCGTGCCAGCGCCAGGCCTCCGCCGCCGCCAACCCGCCTTGGGCCTCCATGTCCGCAATCCGCCCCAACTCCGAAAAATCGAAACGGATGATGCGAGCGCCAGCCCGGGACAAGCACGCCAGGGCGTCGTCGAAGGCCTGCGCCACCGCGGAGTCCACGTGTTGGGAAAGATAATCGTCAGTCACGTAAAAGCGGCGTTTTGTCACATCTGGCGGCAGGCCGCGCGCGTGGGAGGGCGTCCAGCCGCCGCTGAGCACCGCGTCCAGGATGGCGCAGCAAGAAACCGAACGCGCCAGCGTTCCGATGGAATCCAGCGACGGCGATAAAGGCAGACAGCCCTGCATCGGCACCCGCCGCGCGGTGGGTTTAAAGCCAACCAGGCCGCAAAAAGCGGCGGGGATGCGCGCGGAGCCGCCGGTATCGGCGCCCAGCGCGGCCGCGCTCATGCCCAGAGCCACGCTGACCGCCGCGCCGGAGCTGGAGCCGCCCGCCACGCGCTCCGGATCTCCGGGATTGCGCGGCGTGCCGTAGTGCGAATTCAGCCCCAGGCCGGAGCATGCGAACTCGCTCATATTGGTGCGCCCCAGCAATACCGCGCCGGCAGCGCGCAGCGTCGCCACCACGGCCGCATCCCGAGGCGCCCGCGGGTTGCGCTTGAACGCCACGGAGCCGGCGGTGGTGACCTGCCCCTGGATATCGAATAGATCCTTCACCGATACGGGAATGCCGGCCAGCGGAGTGGGATAGAGCCCGGCGGCGTCCACCTGCCGGGCCGTGGCCAGCGCGGCTCTGGCGTCCACCAGGGTGAAAGCCCGCTCGCCGGCTTCCTGGTGGCTGACGATGGCGGCCAGCGCCCGCTCCGTCAGCGCCACGCTGCTGGTATTGCCTGACAGCAAGTCCCTGTGCAATTGCATCACGGTGGGTTTCATGTCGCCTCCCCTTCCTGGGCGAAACAGAAGGGCTTCATGGCAAGCGCCTTGCTGTGGCGCGAGGCAAACTCATGACATTGCGACATAAGGCTCTCCTAAAGACGGTAGGAGATTGAACTCCTAATTGAACTCCTGGATTGAGCGCTTGAGAACGTGTTTACGATCTCGCGAGCTAAGGCGAGGCAAGGCGAACACCGCAGAGAAAGCGGAATGTACGCGTGGTACATGAGCATTTCGAAACGGTACTCACCGTGCCACGTCTCGCGACGCGCAGCGATCGTCAACAGGTTCTGAGGCCGCGAACAGACACCGCGGCTATCGCCTTGCTATCGGCAAGTGGCGCGCACGCCCCCGCCGACGCCTGCATGGAAAAGCAATGGCGCCGTTTCCTGCTGCTCGTCTTGAACGGCGGAACTGAGTTGTTGCAGGCGGGCGGCATAGTCATCCAGCACTTCGATGGATAGACGCGCCAATAAATATTGGTGGGAGCCGGGAATGGACTTGGCCTGGATGGCAGCCAAGGTGGAACGCAATAGAGAGAAGCCGTTCAAGGCCAGCGCACAAGCGTCCAAGGTTTGGGACAGCAGGCGCAGTTGATCTTGCCCGTTGACCGGGGGCGGTTTGGCTAAAGGAAGAAGGGAAAACAGTGGAGTCATTGCAATCTCCAAGTCAGCTTTGGAAGCCTGCTCGGATACGAGCAGGAGCGTGACAAGGTGGCAAGACCGGTTCTCCGTGATGTCGACCGGCAGCCCCGAGAGGCTCCCTGCCACGCCCTGCTCAGATGCAGATGCGTGGCAACAGACGTGCAGCGCCCAAGTGGACGCAACATGACTGCGATCACGGAGATTGATAGGCTTGCCTGCCCGGCGCGGCGTTATTTGGCGCAGCGCGAGGCAAAGAGTACTGAGATGGGGGCGTAGCGTCAAGCCGGAGACGGCCGCCCGGACAGGCGGAAAGCGGGAGGGAAGGTTTAAAGAGCCTGTTCAAAGCCCGGCGAGCCAAAGCGGGACTTTGAACAGCATCTTGGCAGGTTTCAAATAGTGGACAGCAGCTTCAATACGGTAGCGGACAGCCGCTCCGCGCACAACTCAATGCCATGCTCGGGCGTACCGGTATCCTGGCCTTGGCCGTCAATGATATTGCTGACCGCCCGCAAGACCAGCACCGGGGTGGAACCCACCCGGCGCGCGGCGCGCATCACGCCGGAGGACTCCATTTCAATCACGCCGCGGCCCAGTTCCAGCATTGCGGGAAACTTGTCGGCGGGCACCGGAAACTGGTTGCTGCTGAAGATCAGCCCCGGCTTCACCCTGGGCAGGGCTTTCAGCTTCGCCAGCCAATAGGGGTCCGCGTCCCATTCCGTTTCCAGCTGGCCATGGGTATTGCTGTTAAACAGACAGGACTCAAACGGCGTGCCTTTCAGGATCTTGTCGATGCCGTAAAGATCCATCTGCACGACTTTGTTGCCGGCAACGACATCGCCAATCCCCCAGCCATCCCCCACCGCGCCGGAAGTCCCCAAAAACAAGACCAGATCAATATCGCGCTGTTGCAGTAGCGCCAGCGTGGTCAACGCGGCGTCTTCCGTGCCCACGCCGGTCTCGGCCAGGTAAAGTTGGTGGAGATTGTATTGAAGGCTGCGACAGGACAAGGCGCCGAGCACAGGATCCGGCATCCACGTCGCGGATAATTGCTGCGACAGATGAGCGGATTCGGCGGGGAATGCCGACAATAGCAAAATATTCATATAAAGCCCCAAATTAGGTGGTTTAACGGCGAATACGCTAGCGCCTTCCGGCAAGCTACGCCGCATCAGGTTCAAACTGGCTGCGCGCCGGCTTGCCCCCAAGGCCGATGTTGATCGGCGGCTGTTGAATTGGCAGACCCAAACCTACCAATGATCTCCAGAGGCTCCAGATAGCATGATGTGCTGAGGGGTATTACGCGCTTCTGTCGGCAATGAGTAGGCGCGCCATGGGGCATGCATGGACTTCAAGATATCCTGCTCACACAAACCTGAGGACAGCTGCAAGACAATGGTGGTCATCCCATTGTCCGCCTTAAGGTCATTCACTGAAAAAGCCGCGCTATGCGTAACAATATTTTCAATATCGCCCTGGCTTAAAGTGATGTCGCTGACTTTATGATTTCCAATGCTGATGCTTAGCTGAATAGGCTGGTTTTCCTGGGAACAAGCGTTGAGTAAAGCGTTGTCGACAGAGACTTGAAATAACTGCGGCATGATACCTATACCTTTGCCTAAAGCGTGGCGTTAAGAACGTGTTTACAGTCTCGCGAGCGAAGGCGAGAAAAGGCTAAACCGGCGGAGGAAGCGGAATGTACATACCACCATAACGCATCGCACTTCCAAGCCGCGCCACTTAATACCCGCTAACAAAACCCCTGATCCTGCGTTGCGCCTCCTTGTCGTACGACTTGTACTGCCTGCGTCAGCGCGCCTTGGCTCAGGTTTTCTGCGAGGTTTTCTTAGCGGCTCTAAGCCGCCATGAGCTTGGCGCGACAATGCGGAATCATTTATGACATGCCCCACCGCCATGAATAATGCCAAGCGCAACGCTACACTTTAATTTTCTAAATTTTAATAGGACCAGTACTAAATTAAGGCGGCAAAGCATATTTCATATTGATACAGTTTTTGAGCGTGTTTGCGCTCAGCCCGGCAAAAGCAAGGCTTTGAACAGGTTCTCAAACCAAGCGGTGCCTCGCTGCCCTAAACGCTTGCGGCTGCGCGACATGATGGGCGGGCCCGCTCGGCTAGACAGTCCGTATTGGACAACTACAATACGAAATACCCCGCGCGGCCCGCCTCACCGGCTAGGAAACAAAGCAGCCCCCTATAAGAGCCTGTTCAAAATCTCGCGAGCAAGGGCGAGACAAGGCGAAAACGGCTGAGAAAGCGGAATGTACACGTGGTACATGAGCATTTCGAAGCGGTTTTCAACGCCGTATCGCCGCAGCGCAGCAGATTATGAACAGGTTCTAAGGCGTCTGGCCGAATAGAGGGGATCACTCCGCCCTGACCACATGGGCCCGAAACGCTCATAGCCCGCTGGACTGCAATTAAATGATGCGATATATTCCCCTCCTATTGGGAGATGGTGTTCCTCCTCACTTGAACCGCAGCAATAAGCTGCTGATGACGCCTACATAAACCTGGCCTTGGTCGGGAATGTGGGTGCGCACGCGCATATACCTTTCCCCTTGGTCAGCCTCAATCCCTTTGATACAGGCATGACTAATGCGTCCGTTACACCGCCCCGAACAACTTAAACTACTGCCCTACGTAGGCAAGTGGCTCGTGATTGCCAGCCTTATTGCCTTACTTGCAGGCAGTATCTCGGCTTTTTTTCTACTCTCTCTCGATCAAGCCACAGCTTGGCGCGAAGCCCACCGTTGGGTCATCTGGTTGTTGCCAGTGGCTGGTTTTGGTGTCGGCTGGATCTACCACCGGCTGGGCAAAACCGTCGATGGCGGCAACAACCTCATCATTGACGAAATCCACGAGCCCAAGAAAGTCATTCCCTTACGGATGGCGCCTCTGGTATTGGGCGGCACCATTATTTCCCATCTGTTCGGCGCATCGGTTGGCCGCGAGGGCACCGCCGTGCAAATGGGCGCCACGCTGGCGGATCAGCTGACTCACGCGTTCCGCATGAAGCCCGAGGAGAGACGCATTCTGTTGATGGCCGGCATGAGCGCCGGCTTCGCCGCCGTGTTCGGCACGCCGTTGGCGGGCGCTGTGTTTGTGCTTGAAGTTCTTGCTATCGGACGCATGCGGTATGACGCGCTGTTTCCTTGCTTTGTGGCCGGCGTCGTCGCCGATCAGGTATGCCTCGCCTGGGGGGTGCGCCACACTCACTATGCGATAGGCGCGGTTGTGCCTATTGGTTTCTGGAGCGTGCTGGCCGTGGTGGCCGCAGGCATTGTGTTTGGTCTTGTGGGGATGCTGTTCGCAACAGGCGCTCACTCGCTCAGCGCCGTGGTCAAACGCTTCATCGCCTACCCGCCGCTGCGTCCCTTTGTCGGCGGCATTGTCGTCGCCTCGGCGGTGTACTTGCTTGATGCTTACCACTACATCGGCCTGGGCATTCCCGACATCGTGCGCGCCTTTCAAGAGCCGGTGGCCCCCTGGGATTTCTTTGGCAAGCTGGTGTTTACGATTGTTTCGCTGGGCACCGGCTTCAAGGGCGGAGAGGTCACCCCGCTGTTTTACATTGGCGCAACGCTGGGGAACGCCCTGGCGCCGCTGCTGCATCTGCCTTTTCCCCTGCTCGCCGGCATCGGCTTCGTCGCCGTGTTTTCCGGTGCCGCCAACACCCCCATCGCCACCACGCTGATGGCGATGGAATTATTTGGGGCGGATATCGGACCTTTAGCCGCCATCGGCTGCATCACCGCTTACTTGCTCTCCGGCCATACCGGCATTTATCACGCCCAGCGCGTGGGTCGCAGCAAATATCGCGGCTCCATCCCCGAGGGGCTGCGCATTTCGGACCTGGCGCGGCTCCGCAAAGAAGAGCAGCGCGCGCCAACAAAAGAAAAGAAGGAAACATCGGGGAGCAAAACATCAGACAGCCCGTAAGGCTGCCACGCTCTGGCTTGCAAGACCGTGAACACCCCCTATGGAACAGGCTCGATGACCTCAAACCCCAGCCCACAGCACATTGTCGCCTTGCGGCTATATTTCCCCATGGCCTCCAAGGCCAAAGCAACGCGCTTCTGGCATCGCTTGAGCGCGCCGGCTCTTGCTCTCCGCCTACTGACCCTCGCCCAACAGGCGAAGATCCTGCAGGCGACGCTCCACCCAGTCAGCGCCGGCTACCTGCCTGGCCAGCGGCTGTCGCACAGCCATCCGGAACTGACAGGCATGCGGCACCCGCAATGCCTGGAGCTGCTGGACTCCGAGCAGCGCCTACGGGACTTCATGGCCGAGCACGCAGAAGAACTGCGCAAGGTGCACGCCGTTCTGCTCCTATGCGAATTGCCGCTTACTCAACCAGGCGGCGCGGCGGCGACGCACGCAGATCCTCCCAGTCAAAACCAGGCCGACTAACAATAACCGCCAACACCGCATAGCCGCCGCGCCTAGTCCCCAGGCTCCCTACGTTCCAGATAATCACGCGTAAGATAAAACCACCATGAATCACCTTGAAACGCTTAACCACACGCTATTTTTACTATTGAACGCAAATGAAAACACGCCAGCCTGGCTAATCCGCGTGGCCGTTGTCATCGCTAACGATCTGATCTACATCATCCCGCTACTCTTGGTCGCCCTGTGGCTGTGGGGCGACGACAAGCTTCGCCATCAAGCCGTCAAGGCATGCCTCGTCGTCCTGCTGGCTTTAGGGGTGAACGGGTTAATCGGCCTGGGATATCCGCAGCCAAGGCCCTTCGTGATAGGCCTTGGGCATCTCTGGACGGATCATGCGCCGGACTTCTCTTTCCCCAGCAATCACATGACCATCTTGACCTGCATCGGCCTGACTCTGCTGTTTGCCGGCATGCTCAAACTGGGTGTCGCCATCCTGGCGCTGGGCATAGCCGTCGCCTGGGCGCGCGTATTCGTAGGCGTGCACTTCCCGCTGGACATGTTGGGCGCGCTAGCCGCAGCGGCCGGCGTTTGCGCGGTGACGACCGCGCTCTGGCCCAAAATAGGGGATCCCATTGCACAAGCGGCCATTCGGCTGTACCGCTTCTTATTTGCATGGCCGATTGCCGCAGGCTGGGTCCGCGGCTGACTTCCACTGGAAAGGGAAGCCACTCACCAAGGGGGAGTCAAACAAGCCCAAGACGGGCCGGGAGACGAGGCGGAGCTCCGCAAGGCTCCGCTCTGTGATGCGCAGGGCTGCGGCCAGTCAAGGCCGCCGCCCCTTGCTTTAACGGCCGATGCGGCTAAAACGCTCCTCCAACTGCCTGCGCCTGGTCTTGCCGGCGTGCATTTGATGTTGGCTGTCCACGTGGCGGTAAACCTTTACCTGCTGCGCGCCCAAGAACAGCATTTGCTCCAGATAGTTGAAAAAGCCTATCCAGTAGCCGCGCTGCTCACGGTCGTCAAAGCTGATGTCGCGCGCCACCCGGCCCAACAGGCCGCAGCCCACGTAGTAACGGTTGTCCTTCAGCCATTGCAGTAGATGGGCCGCGCATTCGCGGCCGTAGGCGCACATGGCGTCGAAGTCCTCGGAGGTTTCGGGCATCTGCCAGTAATGCGGATAGTCGCGCTCAGGGGTGTAGCGAACGAAGGGGAGCAGGATTTCCTGCTGTTCGATGGCGGCCAGTTTGTAGCGACGACGGCGAGGTAGGATAAGGGACATGCTGTTTCTCCTGCTGTAACACAAGATAAACCACCTGCCTGAAAAGCGAGGTATTGGGCAGGCGCGTGGCAGGATTGGCGTTACCGTGTACACAAACCGGCGAGTGCATGACACTCTCCTACCATGCACCTGCCAAGTGGCACAGCCATAGTAAAGCAGGACCGCACCCATAAGGTGCGAATCCGTTGTGTACAGGGCGGGACGCCAATCCCGGCGCCGTTAATGAGAACGACGCTCGGGGATTGTCGCCGACGGAGCGGGGAGGGTCAAGGAGGGGAGGCTTTTGGAGTAAAGAGGAACTTGGCGGAGCAGTGCCTCTCTCTGCCCTATTCCTCACGACGCTGCGCTTGTCTTGCTTGGCCAGGTCAGCCCCGGCAATAAAAGCCGCGGATTCAATACCCGCCCCGCCGCGCGAAAGCAGCGCTTAGAGCCTGTTCAAAGGCTTGCGAGCAAGGGCAAGACAAGGCGAAAACAAGCGATAACTACGAGGGGGGGACATGAGCATTTCGAATGCCGGTTTCAACGCCGTATCGCCGACGCGCAGCAGACTATGAGCAGGCTCTTAGCGCTCCCCCGTCTCCAGCAGCAAGCGCCCGCCGCTGTTCAAATGCTCCACATCGCGCGCGCGCAGCGCATTGGTCGCCACTTGCGCGTCCACCCAGATTTGCGCCGTGAACAGCTTGCCGCGCGCCGGCTTGCCGTCCGCCACCGCCCATATTCTATGCTCAGCGTCCATCGCCACCTCCGCCGCGGCCTGCTCCAACGTCGCCTGCTCGGTGCGCGCGGCCGCCAGCAACACCGGCTGGCCGTCCAGCTGCGCCGCGCCCATGCTCATCCGGTAATGGCCCTTGCCATTCCACAAGGCCATGCCCTTGGCGGCCGGCTCCGCCTCCAGCCGCAGCCGGATGGCGCTTGGCGCCTCGCATTGAATGCTCAGCGTCATCCGCCGCTTGCCCAAGGCCTGCATTCCGGCTTGGGATCGCCCAAACTGGCCCTTGTTCAACACGCCGTAATCCAGTTGCTCGCCGCTCAAGCGCATCACGCAGTTGTCGGCCAACACGGCCTGGCACAAGAGCAGGCCGGCCAGACCGGCCGTTGCCCGCTTAATCATCGACTTCATTCCTTGCTCCTCGCTCACGCTTCCGCCCGACATACCGCATCCAGCTGCTCGTAAAACACCTGCTCGTCCACCGTTTCCGGCAGCGCGAAATCCAGCTGACAACGGTTGCCGTTAGCCGTGGTCACGGTCAGCGTCTGCCCCGGCTCGGCATTGTCGAGAAAGACCTTGCCGCCTTCCACCACGGTGGTGACGAAGCGATTTTCCGCCGTCAGCACCGATCCGCCGGCGCTCAGCGGCTGCCCCATGCCGTCCTTGACTTCCAACAACACGCGGCGGGTCTGGAACACGTCGAATTCGACATGGCGCACCGCGCCGCGGCTGACTTTCAGCTCCTTGTAGCCGTTTTTCAGCTCCACCGTGCGCGGCAAACTCTTCACGTCCACTTCCAAGCGGCTGACGTCGTAAGCCGTCAAGCTGGGGATCACCGCGCGGCCGCCGGCGTCGGTCCACACCGCCCCGCCCGGCGTATTGACCCGCACCCCGGACACCTTACCGGTGGACAATACGCCAAAACTGTCCTGGATCTGCGCCGGGGAGGCGGTGACGCCATCGCGGTGGAAGGCCAGGCCGCCGCTCAGCCCGGCGGAAAAATGGCGGCCGGCGTAGTTCTGTCCCATGCCCAGCCGGGCACTGGCGTAACGCGGTTGCACGTTGACATTGGCGCTCACCCCAGTGCCGCGGCGGCTCTGTTCCGCGCTCAGCTGATAGCCCCAATACTCGTTGACGGTTTCGCTGACCGAGGTATTCAGGCTGGTGTCGCCGCCGCTGCTGCGCACGGTGCTGTTGATGCGGCGCTTTTCCAACGGCAGGCTGAAATTCAGATACCAGGCTTGATAACGGCGGCCGTCAAAGGAGTTGCGGCCGTTCTCCACGTTCAAATTCAGCGACATCCACTTGAAGGAGCGGCCCCAGCTGCCCAGCCAGCGGCTGCTGACATGCCCGTCGAAACTGCGGCTGGAGGAGTAGGACAGCCGGAAGCTGCCCGCGCGCTGATGGCTCCAGCCCAGAGAGGCGGAATACTGGGCGCGGGTGCGGCGCTTGCGCGCTTCACTAAGCTGTCCTCGCCCATAAACCGCCGTCGCCTCGCCCAGATCGCGGTAGCCCTCGGATTGAAACGAGGCCGACAAGGACGCGCTCATCGCCTCGCTCATCCGCGTGCTCATCGCCCAGTTGGATTGATGGCCGAACACGCCCTCTTCCCGCGCATGGGAGCTCACGCCGCGCACGCTCAAGCTGGTATCGGCGCTCAGGCCGATATCCGCCCCCAGGCCCAGGGCCTGGTATTGCGACGTGCTCAGCGCGCCCAGCGTCCCTTGCGCCCGCGCCCCCAGCGCCCAACTGCCGGAGCCGGTCAACAACAAGGGTTCCTCGCCGTCGTCGGCATAGTCGCGCAAGCGGCCCATGGCCAGCGAATAGCCTAGCGGCGCGGCCGCATCCAAGCCCAGGCTTGCCGCCGGCACGGTGAAGCGCCGCTCGCCGCCGTCGCTCTCCGCCACCGTCACCTCCAGATCGACATAACGGTTGTTGAGACGAAGGTTATCAAAAGAGAAGGGCCCGGCCGGCACTTGCGCAACATGGATCAGCACCCCCGCCTGCCGAACTTCCACCCGTGCCACGCTATTGGCGATGCCCTCCACCCGCGCGCCGGGGCCGCCCTGCTCCAAGCCGCTCTCCGGCGTCCATTGCGCGCCTAGCAACTGGCCGGCGGCAAACAGCGGACTGTCGACATTGATCACCCCCAGTTGCAGACGCGCGCGCTGGGAGACGAAGGAGCGTTGGGCGTAAGCGCCCAGATCGCTGAACTGCCCCTGGCCGTTATTGGAGTAGTAGAACTGGCGGCTGCGCACAATCCAGTCGCCAACGTTGACGCCGGCCTCGGTATCCAGCGACAAGCTGCGGCTGCCGCTGCCCAGGCCCTGATAGCTGCTCGCGCTGAGGTCGTAGTTCAGCATGCCGCCGACGCCGCCGCTTTCCAGCTGAATCTCTTCTTGCGGCTGCGGCAGGATGGCCGCGGTGGGCACCAGCAAGGCCACCCGGTTCAGATTGGGGTTCAACTGCACCTGGGTCTGCGGCCAAGCGCCGACAAAGTCGTAGCAGGCCGGCGCCACGGAGACGCCCTCCGCCTCATCCGGCGGCGGACCTTGCAAACTCGCCCACTCCAGCAATGCAGGGCTGAAGCACAGCTGGCCTTGCGCGTCGAACTCCGCCTCCACCTCGCCCAGCACCTCGCCATTGCGCAGCAAGGTCACCTGCTGCCGGCCCTCGGCAAAGCGCGGCTTGCCGCGGAAGTACTCGGCCAAGGCCGGGTCCAGGCCGCGCGCGCGCAGAATCTCCGTATCGAACACCGCGTCGACAGCGGCTTCCGCACCCAGCGACGGCATCGCGCCCAGCGCTAACAGCAAGGCTGTTTCCAGTGGCCGCCCGCGCCAACGGCATACAGACTGCAGGGTACCTACCGATGCCCCTCCACTTTCGCTTTGGGGCAGGGACTCTCTCCAAACAACCAATTTAGCTGGCCTTGACCGTTAAAGGTGCGTCATAGCCACCTACTGAGTAGCTATACAAGGTAGCTGGGTACAACGTGACAGCCTCCGCCTCGGCATCTGCTACCGGAAATGATAGCTTCTGTCCCGGCAACACATAGTTATGCCCCAACTGCACTGCAGTGCCCTGTGGTTTGAGATGCACCACTTGCGCCATGCGTACCACATAGGGACTATCATTTTCTAAATTCAACTGTCCGTCACCCAATGACCACTTCAATAATTTCCATGGTTCACGGTTTTCTGGCAAACCCTTTGGATGAATTACCAAAGGTAGATTTTGGCGTATGGTAATACCAACCTTTACCCCCACACCGCCTATCTTCTGTGGGATACCTTCAA
This sequence comes from Chromobacterium sp. IRSSSOUMB001, assembly GCF_023507765.1. Classification (NCBI taxonomy): domain Bacteria; kingdom Pseudomonadati; phylum Pseudomonadota; class Betaproteobacteria; order Neisseriales; family Chromobacteriaceae; genus Chromobacterium; species Chromobacterium sp. IRSSSOUMB001. The sequence continues at coordinate 389,792 of NZ_JALCYU010000001.1, read as the reverse complement.
AAATCACTCTCTTCATTAGCTGCATTTTCAAAGGCTTATTGCTCTGCAACATAAAACGTACTTGCTGCTGCTCACCAGCTTCAACACGCGTCACTGGCGGAGTTAACATTACTGACACATGTTCATTATCATCATCTGGTAAGTTTTTAATTTTTGAGAATAAAAGCAGTGGTTGATTATCCGTATTTCTTAACAATATAGCGGAGTCACCGACAGCCTCATCCAACATCACCAAAGATGTCTCAGGTAACATCCCCTCTGCCACACAGAAACTTACCTTACAAAGTAGAAAAATAGAAAAAAAACACCAAATTATTTTATAAAAAGATTTCATTGCAGCCCCTCCCCACCCCTGTGGGGAGGGAAAAATTACACCATACACCAAGGTGAATTACTCAATCACAAAAATTTCAGTCAAAAATTCATCAATAGTACAGCTCAACCAAAACCCCACCTCTAAAGCTCTCCTCACTCTTTACATCTAACTTCTTATCCAATTGAATTACAGATGTAAATCTTTGCTCCAAAACATTAAAATTCACAGGACTACCTTCAGCACCAACAGCGGTATAGAATCTTGACGCGCGCTGATACCAGTCTTGACCTGTTTTTTTCCAACTTACCTGATCTACACTATCACCTAAAACAGCACCAGCAACCTCTTTGCCATCCGACCCTTTCACCTTGAAATCCATATAATTCATTGTGTGGAAGCCGATACCCTCTCCACTTGAATCCAAAACAAGGGAAAAACGCGTAGAATCATTAGCAGCATCTCTCTGATCCATCAAACGATAACGAACACTTGCTGCTTGATCACAAACAATTTGAAAATTATGAGTTACACCGACTCTTTTATAAAAATCACCTTTAGCATTTTTAATATCGCTAGCGGGAATGGTTCCATAGTCCCACACATTGCCACCAGGCAAAACCACGTTACATGCCGTTGGTTTAATCTTTCCAACAACTTCGAACAAAGAAGTTGCTTGAAGCTCTTTCTTTTCCTCAGCCTGGGCAAAAGCTCCACAAAAAACACTGGACACCACAACAAAAGATGACACAAACTTCATAGCAACTCCCTAAAAATTTAACAGGAGCAATTATTATTGCACCACCCTTTATCGAAACAAATATGACTAGTACGAAAAACACACTCGCAACTCTAAGACACCATCAAACAACCTCTACTTTCATAACAACGAAAAGTGAATAAAAAATTCACAACCAACTACTTTAAAAATCAACATCATTCAATTTTCACAACTAGGCAATTTAGTCCAAAAAATATTTCACTTCTTTCCAGCGATATCGGCAACCCATGTAGCCCATACTTCCCCATCACGCCGATAACAACCATCATGATCTCCGCCCCTCATAAACAACTTTGTTTTAGGCTGCGGACTGAGTTGATATAGACGTTCACCTAACTCGATCGGCACCACCTCGTCGCCGGAGCAATGAATGAATAGTTTTGGCGCGGCAATGGCCGGCAGTTTGGAATAGGAGGAAAAGTTATGGCGGATCAGCGCGTCAAACGGCAGCCATGAGGCGGTATGGGATTTAGCGATGTCCGCGATGGACAAGAAACCGCCGTCGATAATCACCCCGTCCACCCCCAGCGATACCGCGGCCAAATCCATGGCGATGGCCCCGCCCAAGGAATGGCCGTACACCAGATGCTTGGACGCCTCCGGCGATAGCTTCATGAACGCTTGCCAGGCGGCCCGGGCGTCGGCGTAAACCGAGCGCTCCGACGGCAAGTACCAGGCGCCGCCGCCGTAGCCGCGGTAGTCGATCGCCATCACCGCCAGGCCCAGCCGGCGCAGACGGAGGATCAAATCAATATCGGTGTACAGCGTGCTATCGTTGCCGTGTAGAAACAAGACCGCCGGCGCGGCGGGCGATTCGGCCGGCAACCACCATACATGCACCAGGCCGCCACCTTCCGTCTTGGCAACCGGCAACCAGGTCTCCTGGTACGTCACGCCGTAATCTTGCGGGGTTTTGCCGGTTTGATACGAGGGGCTGAGGATGAAGCAACGCTGGGCCAGTTCCCATAAGCTCAGCGCCAGTAGAACGGCGGCCAACAGCCCCAGGATTCTTTTAAGCGTGCCCATGCGCACCGCCAGACTTTAAAACGCCACCCGCCATCAACAGAGCACCCAGTTCAATCTAAACGCCATGCTCGCCTGCCTGCCGTCTTTCAGGCCCAGGCGAAATCCAATCCGGCAGCATAGCCATGCTCAGCGCGCGGGGATATTTGACCAGTACGAAATGCGCGCTGCGCAGCGGGGATCACACCTTAAAACGACTATACTGACCGGCCTTTGCGTTAGCAGACAGGCAGGATGCGCGGGAACCCGCGGCGGGGAAGCGGCCCCAAGGAAGGGCCGCCGGGAGAAAAGGAAGGTATCAGGACTTGTACAGCAGCAAGAGGTCCGCGTCGCGTTGCGCGCCCAGTTTGCGCATGGCGCTGGCTTTCTGGGTGCTGATGGTCTGCTTGCTGCGCTTGAGTTTGGCGGCGATGTCGTTGACGGTGAGCCCGGCGACAAAGAGCCGCACCACCTCGGCTTCGCGCGCGGTCAAGGCGCGCTTGTCGGCGGGTTGGGCCAGGTGGTCGACCTCCAGCAAACGCGCCACTGCCGGCGAGAAGTAGGCCGTTTTGGCCATGGCGCCGTAAACCGCCGGCAATAGGTGCTCAACGGCGTCGGATTTGCTCAGGATGCAGTGAATGCCCAAGCCGCGCAGCGAGCGCACCACCAGGGCGTTGTCCATCATGGTGAGCACCACGATGCCCAGTTCCGGGTACAGCCGGCGCAAGCGCTCGAACATGGCCGCGCCGTCGCCGGATTCACAGCCGGGCATGGAATAATCGGATACCAGCACGTCGCAAGGCTGACTGGCCAGCATGTCCCACAGAGCGGTGGCGCTATTGGCCTTGCCCGCCACGCGGATGGAGCGCTGCCCTTGCAAAGCGTGCTCCAAGCCGCTGAGCACTGAGGGGTGGTCATCCACCAAGAAGACTTTTATTTCCGCTGTCGCCATGTCGTTCACATGAAATTTAAACAATTGTTTTCAAGACATTCTATTTTTATAGCTAAGCAAATATCCTGAATATGGTCAATCGCCTAGCCAAGTCACCTTCCGGAAGCCGCATGCGCAACTCAAGCTCGCCCGCTCCCCAAAGCCAGCCCCTCAGCCGCTTGCGGCGCATCCAACGCGTCACGCTGTTTGGTGGCGGCATCGCGATTTCGCTGACCCTGTTGGCCTTGACCATGCTGACGCTCTGGCTTTCCGGCAAGGAGATGTTGTCCGACCGCCATCAGGTATTCAACGCGGAAAACACGGCCTTGAAGGTGGTGCTAAGAGGACATGCGATTGATCTCTACCATCAGGTGAGCCAGGCGGAGGCTGCCTGGTTAACCCTGCCTAGAAGGAGCCCAACACTGCTACGCCAGTTCACCACGAGTAACGGTCAAGCTTGGCTGCAAGCTTCCCCCACTCTCCCCCCAACACTGGCCTTGGGCAAGCTATCCTCCCAGTATCCAGCTTCACGTTTCGAGCCTTATCTTGTCCTAGCGGAGCATGTCGCCAGCTCTCTATGCGGAGGGGACTGCGAATTGCGGAAATCCTTAACCGCATATCTGTATAGCCCGGACCAGCAGTTTCTGGCGATAGTCCCTCCTCCATTGTCGCCATTGGCGCAAAGTGATCAAAGAGCAAGAACTCAACTGTGGCGTGAGTTTTTCGCCAACATGACCATGCTGCCTCCCGTAGCAACCGCCGATAGCCAAAGCAAACGCCAACAAGTTTGGCTAGGCTCCGCCGCCACTCCACTGACCAAGCACCCCACTATTCGCCTGGCTCAAACCGCCATGGCCCACGGCAAGCCCTTCGCCGTGTTCGCCCGGGATATCCGCATCGATACCTTGCTGAACACCTGGCGCCCGGACATCAATGATGAAACCACCTTGCTCGCCAGCCCCTCGGGGGCGTTCTATTTAAGCATTGGCCACCAGGCGGCCCAAGGCGCGCAGCTCATCGCGGCACTGCGCAAAATGGCCTTGCCGGCAATCAGCAATACAGTGTCGGACCTCCAATACCGCGATGGTCTATTCATCTTGCGCGCCCGCTTGCCCACACCGGGTTGGGTTCATATCCAAGTGTTTCCCTGGCATGGCTTGCTCAATGACGTGAGGCTGCCGCTGATCATCAATCTCAGCGCGTTGCTGTTCGCCCTGATCTGTCTGTGGACCTTCATCCTGTTGCTGGACCGGAGAATCTTCAAACCCGCTTTTAGCAACGCTCAACGCATTTACGAAAGCGAGAATCTGAATCGCATCATGGTGGACACCTCGCCTTCAGGCCTGACACTGCTGTCCATCGCCGATGGCTCCGTGCTGCTGGAAAACGAAGTGATGCGCCAGTGGGCGCGGCAAGGTGCCATCTCCCGCCCGCCCCTGCACCTGCAGCTGCTGGACGCTCACCTGGCCGCGTCCCCCCTCGGCACAACGCCTTGCCACCGGGATATCCAGTTTGCACTGGCGGACGGCAGCGCCATGGCCTTGCACAGCACCACGATGGCCACGCGCTATCAGGGCATCCGGGTCCTGCTGTGCAATGTAGTGGACATCACCGCGCGCAAGGCGCTGGAACGCCAGCTGGAAGCCGCGCGCCAAACGGCGGAAGCGGCCAACCAGGCCAAGTCCTCTTTCGTGGCCATGGTCAGCCATGAGATCCGCACTCCGCTGCACGCCATCGTCAGCAGCCTGGACCTGCTAGGCCGGGCCGGCTTGGCCGCGCCGCAGCAAGAGCGCTTGTCCGTAGCCAAGCACTCGTCGCAGGCGCTGCTGGCCATCATCAACGACATTCTGGACCTGTCCAAGGTGGAGGCCGGGCTGATGAGCGTGGAGAGCATCCCCTTTGATCTGGCCGCGCTCGGCCGCGAAGCCGCGGCCGTCATGGAGCCACTGGCCCGTGCCAAGGGCCTGGAATTCTCCTGCATGATAGACTCGCAATTAGCGCCGGCTTATCTGGGCGACCCCGGCCGCGTCCGGCAAATCATGCTGAACCTGCTTGGCAACGCCATCAAGTTCACCCTCAGCGGCGAGGTGCAGTTGGAAGTCTACCTGCAGGACGACAGCCGCGCGGATTCGCCGGTGGTCATTGGCGTGAGCGACAGCGGCGTGGGCATTCCCGCCGAATATCACGATCAAGTCTTCACCGAGTTCTCTCAGGCAGACCCCTCCATCACCCGCCGCTTCGGCGGCACCGGCCTGGGCCTGTCGCTCTGCAAAAAGCTGGCGGAATTGCTGGCGGGGACGATTGAATTCACCTCCATCCCCGGGGTGGGCAGCACCTTCGTCGCCACCTTGCCCTTGCCGCCTTGCGCCGCCGCGCCAACCGTCAAGCCGCCCGCCGTCGCGCCGATCCCGGCAGCGCCGGCGGCCCGTGTCCTGGTGGTGGACGACCACCCGGCAATCAGGTCGCTGATTCAGGACCAGCTTTGTGAACTGGGCCACCAGGCGGACATCGCAGCCAACGGCGCCGCCGCGCTGGCGTTGGCCGCCCGCCAGGATTACGCCTTGGTGCTGACCGATCTGAGCATGCCGGACATCAGCGGCTACAACCTGGCCCAGGCCCTGCGCGACAACGGCTTTTCCGCCCCCATCGTCGCCATCACCGCGCAGGCCGGCAACGCGGAACAACCGCTCTGCGCTCAGGCCGGCATCAACGAACTCATGCTCAAGCCCTTTACCCTGGAAGAGCTGGATCAGGTGATCCGCAAACACCTGGCACTGAGCCCCCCCAGCGCCCAGCGTCCCACAGCCCCCGCGCCCTTGTCCGCTGTCCGGCGCGCCGAACTGCTGAACGCACTAGACCATTCGCTCGTACTGATGCGACAAGCGCTGGAGCCGATGGATAAGCCACTGTTGATGCAGCAGTTGCACGCCACCAAGGGGGCTTTCGCCATGGCGAGGCTGGAGTCTGTGGCTGAGTTGTGCGCGGAGATTGAACAAGTGATAGAAGCCGACCGACGCGAGGAAGCCGGCACTCTGCTGGATCAGTTGGAGGCGCTGGCGAACGCGCGCTTGGCTCAAGCGTGAAACGACTATCGTTGTCCGGGCGGCATAGGCGACAATGACCAAGCGCTTAGAACCTGTTTATGATCTGCTGCGCGTCGGCGATACTGCGTTGAAACCCGCTTCGAAATGCTCATGTACCCTATGTACATTCCGCTTCCTCAGCCGTTTTCGCCTTGTCTCGCCTTAGCTCGCGAGATCGTAAACACGTTCTTAGAACCCTTGCAGAGGAGCCGCCCATGAAAATATCCGACATCCCGTTTGGAATCAGCGACTGGTCCGCGCTGGAACCCACCCGACACGACGGCGAAACCGGCTGCGCCTATTGGCGCACCCAGCGCTTCGGCGACATCCGGGTACGCATGGTGGAATACACGCCGGGCTACCGCGCCGATCACTGGTGCGTCAAAGGCCACATCCTGTTGTGCCTGGAAGGAGAACTACACACCACGCTGGCGGACGGCCGCCGCTTCACCCTGAAGCCGGGCATCAGCTACCAAGTGGCCGACGACGCCGAGCCGCACCTGTCCCATACCGAAACCGGGGCCAAGCTGTTTATCGTTGATTGATGCCGGCTCAAGCAGCCCTCGCGTGGCCCCACTGCTCATCGACGCCAAAGCGCTCATGGGCCGTGCAGCGGCATAAAGGGTTTCACTCCGCATCCCAATTACGAAACGAGCCTCCATGAAAAAACTTGGCCTGCTAGGCGGCATCAGTTGGGTATCAACGCTGGATTACTACCGTTATCTAAACGAAGGCGTCAACGCTGCGCTAGGCGGTCTCAACTTCGCCGAATGCATCGTCTACTCGCTGAATTTCAACGATATCCAGCAGCGCGGATGGGATGACTGGGAGCACACCCATGCGCTGCTGCTCAAGGGCTGCCTGCATTTGAAAGCCGCCGGGGCCGAAGCCATCGTGCTGTGCGCCAATACCGCGCATGCTGTTGCCAATCAGCTGGAAACCGCGGTCGCTCTCCCCATCATCCATATCGCCGAGGCGACGGCGCGGGAAATCTCGCGGCAACGGCTGCAAACCATCGGCCTGCTAGGCACCAAGTTCACCATGGAACTACCGTTTTTTCAGGACAAGCTAAGCCAGCAAGGCATCCGCGCCTTGATTCCGGAGCAGCAGAATACGCGCGATTTCATTCAACGCACCTTGCGCGACGAGCTGGGCCGCGGCATGGTTTCGCTGGCCACCAAGCGCGCCTATCTGGAAGTGATCCAGCAGATGATCGAACGCGGCGCCCAAGGCATCGTCTTCGGCTGCACCGAACTGCCGCTGCTGTTGGGCCAGGCCGACGTGCCGGTATCGGTGTTCGACACCACGCGGATTCATATCCGCGCCGCGCTAGAGTTCGCGCTCTCGGATACAGTGCTCCCGCAATAGGCGCTTGGAGCGGGTTCAAAGCCTAGCGAGCCAGAGCGAGACAAGGTGAAAACGACTTAGAAAGCAAAATGTATTCGTGGTACATGAGCATTTCGAATGCCGAGACTCATCGCACAATCTCTCTACCGACCCTCAGCAGATCGTAAACAGGTTTGTAGGTCGAAAGAGCTACAGGCGTGGTCCCCGCTTCTACATATACTGCCGGCAGATTGCCTATGGCGAAAACACACCCACCCATCCGACATCAAGGACATTCCATGCTCACTAGCGCCCGCAATCAATTCACAGGCAAGGTCGCCGCCATCCATCCCGGTGTCGTCAATGATGAGATCGACATCGCCCTGCCGGGCGGCAACAAGATCACCGCCGTCATCACCCAGCGCAGCACAGCCAATCTGGGCCTGACCGTGGGCGGCGAAGCCTTGGCCATCATCAAGGCGCCCTGGGTGGTCCTGGCCAATCCCGAGGCCGGCATCAAACTTTCCACCCGCAACCGCCTGGAAGGCAGGGTGTCGGCGCTGCGTCCAGGCGTGGTCAATACCGAGGTTGAAATCCGCCTCAACGGCGGCGACGCCCTGGTGGCCATTGTCACCAAGGAGAGCGCGGAAGGCCTGGATTTGGCCGTAGGCAAGGCGATCGTCGCCTTCTTCAAGGCCTCCCACGTGATTGTCGGCGTCCGCACCTGAAGTCAGCCGGCGGTCTCCCCCGCGCGGAAATTCCATAGGCTCCATGCGGCAAACCATTACGCCCTCTCCGCTCGTCGCCGGTCGCGCAGATAACGCCACACGCCGTTCAGGATGGCCGCCGGCGACAGTTCGGCCATGGCCAGCAAGCCATGGCCTTGGTGATAGTCCGGGTTGTGTTCGACAAAATAGCGCGCCGCCGGACGCGGATGCCGCAGCCAGAACTGGTGGTCTGTCTGACTGTCTCGGGTCAGAATGCCCAGCTTCACCACATAGGGCCGTTCCGGCGCGGGAACCGCCATGCCGAAACTGCCGCACAACTCCGCCGCCAGCCGCGCCAGCGGCTGCTCCATGCCCCGCTCCGGGCTGGGCCACATTCCGGCGGCGTATTTATGCATCTGGATGAAGCTGGACGGGTGGATCATCGCACCCAGAAAGTACATAGGCCGCCACGGGCTGCGCAGCCAATAGCGCAGCATGCAGCCGGCCAGAAACGGCATATTGCTGTTGCGGCCGCGGTAGTCTTTGAGCAGCCCGGCTTGACCCCGCAAGATTTTGACCTCGCGCCCCGCCGCGCTGCGCTGGAACAGGTGAACGGCGCAATAGCCCACCGCCTGGCCGTGTTCTCCGCGATGCAGCAAAATGCTACTGTGCTCGGACTCCGGCAACACCATCTTGCGAAAGGCCGCCCGGTCCAGGCCGCTGAAGACGGCGTCGTGCACTTGGTAGGCCTCGTCGACCAGGCGCTCGCGCCCGGCCGGGGTCAACAAGTGCGGATAAAGGGTGTCTGAGTGAGTGATGGTGCCCATGGGTCCTCGCGCGGAATGGCGACGTCGAAACGCAGCGCATGGTAAGCAGCGGGTCCGGACACAACCACTGACAGATATGCCACTGTTGTTGTTTCTTGATGAAACCGTCCAAACGCGACTGGCTGCGCCCGCTTTGACCGTCGGCGCATGATCCCGCCGCAAAAAAACCCCGCCAAGGCGGGGTTTGTCGTTTGACGCTGCGGATCAGGACTTGGCCGGTGTTTCCCAGCCGCCGCCCAGCGCCTTGTACAGGCCCACCACCGCGTTGAGCTGGTCCAGCTTGGCGCTGACCAGGCCCAGTTCCGCCTGGAAGCTGTTGCGTTGCGCATCCAGCACATCCAGATAGCTGGCGTAGCCGTTGTCGTAACGCAGGTTCGCCAGACGCAGCGATTTGTTCAAGGCCTGGAACTGCGTGGTCTGCGCCGCCTGGATGTCCCGCGCCGCGCCGTAGCCGGACAGCGCGTCCAGCGCGTCCTTGAACGCGCTCTGCACCGTCTTCTGGTACTGCGCCAGCGCCTGCTTCTGCCGCGCGTTGGCCGCGTCCACCGCGTAGCCGGTCTGGCCGAAGTTGAACACCGGCGCCGCCAGGTTGCCGACGAAGCTCCAGGTCCGCGTCGGGCCGGTGAACAGCGTGTCCAGCGACAGGCTTTGTGAACCCAGCGCCCCGCTCAGGCTGATGCTGGGGAAGTAAGCCGCGCGCGCCACGCCGATGCGGGCGTTGGCGGCGATCAGCTGCTGCTCGCTGGCGGCGATGTCCGGCCGACGCTCCAGCAAGCTGGAGGACAGGCCCGCCGGCACTTCCGGCGGCGCGGACAGCGCGTCCAGGCTTTGGCCGCGCTGGATGCCGCCGGCCACCAGCTGCTTGGGCGAGTGGCCGAGCAGCACGCCCAGCGCGCTTTCGGTCTGCGCCAGCGCGCTGGCGATCTGCGGCACCTTGGCGCGGGCGGAAGCCGCTTCGGCCTCGGCCTGCTGCTGGTCCAGCTCGGAGATCAAGCCGCCCTTGAAGCGCTTGGTTTGCAGCTTCAGCGATTCCTCGCGGCTTTGCAGCGTGCGCTTGGCGATGTCCAGTTGGGCGTCGTAGGCGCGCAGCTGGAAATAGGTCTGCGCGGTTTGCGCGGCGATCGCCAGTTTCGAACTGTCGCGGGCGAAGCGGCTGGCGGCGAAGTCCGCGCGCGCCGCCTCGTTGCCGCGGCGCAGCTTGCCCCACAGGTCCAGTTCCCAGGACGCGGTGAGGTTGGCGTTGCGCACGTCGCTGACCAGCGGCGCACCCGGCGTGGTTGTCGCAGTGGAGGTGCGGCCGCGCTGATAGCCGGCGTTGGCGTTCAACGCCGGCAGCAACTGGGCGCGGGCGATGCCGGCCTGGGCCGCGGCTTCGTCGACGCGGGCGGCGGCGGCGGCCAGGTCCTGGTTGTGTTCCAGAGCCTCTGCGATCAGCTGGTCCAGCACCGGATCGTTGAACTGTTTCCACCAGTCCATGGCGATGGCCGGACTCTGGGCCTGGGCGCTGTCCGGCAGCTCCAGTTTGGGGCGGCTATAGTCGGGGCCAACCGCGCAAGCGGTCAGCGCCAGCGCCGCCAATGAGGGAATCAGGGCGCGTTTAAACATGGTCGGCCTCCTCCGCCGCAACCGGCTTTTTGCGCCGCTCGGACGCCTGCATGATCAGCCGGAAGAACATCGGCACAAAGAATGTGGCGATGAAAGTAGCGGCCAACATGCCGCCCACCACCGGGGTGCCCAACGCGCGACGGCTGGCGGAACCGGCCCCGCTGGAAATCACCAACGGCACGCAGCCCAGGATGAAAGCCATCGAAGTCATCACGATGGGGCGGAAACGCAGCCGCGCCGCTTCCAGCGCGGCGTCCATCAACGGCAAGCCCTGCTGACGCTGCTGCACGGCGAACTCCACGATCAAGATAGCGTTCTTGGCCGCCAGGCCCACCAGCGTGACCACGCCGATCTGGAAGTAGACGTTGTTGTCCTGATGGCCAATGACGGCGGCGAGCAAAGCGCCGAACAAGGCGAAGGGCACCGAGGTCACCACCGCCAGCGGCAGGCTCCAGCGTTCATACTGCGCGGCCAGGATCAGAAACACCATCAGGATGCCGAAAAGGAAAGCCGTGGCGGCGGTGCCGCCGGCCAGTTTTTCCTGATAGGCGCTGCCGCTCCAGGCCAACGCGTAGTCGTTGCCCAATACTTGCCGGGTCACCTCCTCCAAGGCCTGGATGGCCTGGCCGGAACTGACGCCGGGCGCGGGCTGGGCCAGGATCTTGGCGGCGTTGAAGATGTTGAAGCGGTCCACCAGTTCCGGCCCGTAGCTGGATTTGACTTCCACCAGGCTGGACAGCGGCACCATCACCCCCTCGGCGGAACGCACATAGATATTGGCGATATCCTCCGGCCGCGCGCGGAAATCCGCCTCGGACTGCAACTGCACCTTGTAGGTGCGGCCGAACTTGTTGAAGTCGTTGACGTAAAGCTGGCCGAAGGTGGCTTGCAGGGTGTCGAACACTTGGTTGATGTCCACGCCCAGCGCCTTGGTTTTTTCACGGTCCAGGTCCAGGTATTTCTGCGGCACGTTGGCGCGGAAGGTGGTGGTCACGCTGGCGAACTCCGGCCGCTGCCGCGCGGCGGCCAGCAGTTTCTCCGCCGCCTGGCTGAGCTTTTGCGCGCCATGGTCGCCGCGGTCCTGCAGATAAGCCTCCAGGCCGCCGGTAGTGGACATGCCGATGATGGGCGCCGGGTTGAAAGCGCTCATCACGCCGGTCTGCACGGTACGGCCCAGGCGATTGAACTCGGTGGACACGGAGAAAGAGTCCTCGCCCTTGGCCTTGCGCTGGTCCCAATCCTTGAGGGTGACAAAGCTGGTGCCACGGTTGGTCTGCTTGGAGCCGGACAGGATATCGAAACCGGTGAAGGTGGTGACACTTTCCACATTGGGGTTGGCCATCATCAGCCGGTCGAATTCCGCCGTGGCCTTGGCGGTGCGAGTCAACGCGGCCGCGTCCGGCAGCGCGGTGCTGGCGAACAAGGTACCCATATCTTCATTAGGCACCAGCGAACCGGGCACTTTCTGGTACAAACCAACCGTGGCCGCCAGAATAACGGCAATCAGGCCGAAAGCGACGCCCACGCGGCGGTTGAGAAACAACACGCCCAGCACATAGCGGCCGGTCAAGCGTTCAAAAGCGCGGTTGAACCATTGGAAAAAACGCGGCGGCTGATGATGGCCGGGCTTGAGCAACAAAGCGCACAACGCAGGGGTCAGCGTCAGCGCGACAATGCCGGAGATGATCACCGACATGGCGATGGTGACGGCGAACTGCTTGTACATCACGCCAGTCATGCCGCCCATGAAGGCCACCGGCAGGAAAACCGCGCACAAGACCAGCACGATGGCCACCAAGGCGCCGGACACCTCCCCCATCGCCAGCACCGCCGCCTCCTTGGCGCTGCAGCGCCGCTCGCTCATGATGCGTTCGACGTTTTCCAGCACCACGATGGCGTCGTCCACCACGATGCCGATGGCCAGCACCATGCCGAACAGGGTCAACAGATTGATGGAAAAGCCCAACAGCAGCATGCCGGCGAAGGTGCCGATCAGCGACACCGGCACCGCGATGCAGGGAATCAGCGTGGCGCGGAAATTCTGCAGGAACAAATAAACCACCAGGAACACCAGCACCGTGGCTTCCAGCAGGGTTTCCACCACGCCGTGGATGGAGACCTTGACGAACTTGGTGGTGTCGAAGGGAATGGTGTAGTCCACCCCGGCCGGGAAGCGGGCCTTGAGCTCCTCCATCTTGGCGGCGATGGCGGCGGATACCTTGAGCGCGTTGGCGCTGGGTTGCAGATAAGTGGTGATGCCGACGCTGGGCTTGCCGTTGCGGGTGCCGAGCACATCGTAGTCGTTGCCGCCCATTTCCACCCGCGCCACATCCTTGACGCGGATCTTGGAGCCGTCCGGCATCGAGCGCACGATGATGTTCTCAAATTCCTTGGGTTCGCTGAGCCGGCCCTTGGCGTTGACGGTATAAGTAAAGCTGATGGGCGCGCTGGTGGGCTGAGCGCCGATCTTGCCGGCGGCGAACTGAGCGTTCTGCTCGCGCACCGCCTTGGCCACGTCGGACGGGGTCAGGCCCAGCTGGGCCATGCGGTCCGGCCGCAGCCACAGCCGCATCGCGTAATCCGTGCCGCCCATCATCGCCACATCGCCCACGCCGGGAATGCGCTTGAGCTCGTCCATTACGTTGAGCAGAGCGAAATTGGACAGGTAGTTGCGGTCGTACTGGCCTGTGGGCGAGCCGATGGAGATCACGCTGAGCACCGAGGTGGACTTCTTGCGCACCGTGACGCCCTGGCGCTGCACCTCGTCCGGCAGCTGCTTCATCGCCGCCTGCACCCGGTTGTTGACGTCGATGGTGGCCTGGTCCGGATCCGTGCCCACGGCGAAATAGACATTGAGGCTGAGCTGGCCGTTGGAAGCGGCGCTGGATTGCATGTAGAGCATGTTTTCCACGCCGTTGAGCTGCTGCTCCAGCGGCGCGGCCACGGTTTGGGCGATGGTTTCCGGCGTGGCTCCCGGGTAATTGGCCGACACCGACACCACGGCCGGAACGATCTGCGGGTACTGCTCCACCGGCAGCGCGCGCATCGCCGCCAGGCCGGCCAGCACGACGACGATGGACAACACGCTGGCGAAAATGGGGCGATTTATGAAGAAACGCGAAAACATAAGCCGCTCCTTACGCCTTGGCCGGCGCGGCGGTCACCGGCTTGACCACCGTGCCGGGACGGGCTTGCATCAGGCCATCGACAATCACCCGCTCGCCGGCCTTGAGGCCGGATTCGATCACCACCCGGCCGCCCACATGAGCGCCCAGCTTGACCATCCTGGCCTGCACCTTGTTGTCCGCGCCCACCACCATCAGTTGATTGTCCGCTTGAGCCTGAACCACAGCCTGCTCCGGCACGGTCAGCACGTTCTTGCGCACGCCCAGATCCAGCAGCACGCGTACGAACTGGCCCGGCAACAAACGCTCGTCCTCATTGGGAAATTGCGCCCGAGCGCTAATGGTGCCGGTTTTGGGATCCACGCGGTTGTCGCGGAAATCCAGCTTGCCGCTTTGCGCATAGACCCGGCCGTCCGCCAGACGGATGCGTACCGGGTGGAGGGTGCCGTCATCCGCGCTCACTTTGCCGGTGGACAGGCTGTGCTCGTAATTGAGACTGTCCTGCTCGGAAATGGAGAAATTGACGTAGATGGGATTGAGCTGAGAAATGGTGGTCAGCGGCTCGGCGGCGTCCACGCGGATCAGGCTGCCTTCGGATTGCACCTGCTTGCTGGTCAAGCCGGGAATCGGCGCGGCGACGCGGGTGTAGTCCAGGTTGAGCTGGGCTTCCTTGACCTTGGCGTCGGCGGATTGTTTGGCCGCCTTGGCGGAGTTCAGCGCCGCCACCGCGTTGTCGTAGTCCATTTTGGAAACCGCCTGTTCCTGGTACAGCGGTCGGATGCGAGCCAGGTCGGCTTCGGCTTTTTGCAACGCGGCGAGCTGCACCGCCTGCGCGCCCTTGGCCTGTCCCAGCTGTGCCTGGTACGGAGCGGGATCGATCTGGAACAGCGTCTGGCCCTGCTTCACCGGCTGGCCTTCCACATAGGTGCGCTTGAGCAAAATGCCGCCCACGCGGGCACGCACCTCGATATCGCGGTAACCGGCGGTTTCACCCACCAGTTCCATGGTCATGGGCACGTCGCCGGGCGCGGCGGTTTCCACGGTGACTTGCGGCACGGCGGCGGCCTGTTGCTGCGGCGAGCCGCAGGCGGCAAGCCAAACGGGCGAGGACAATAGCAGGGCAAGCGACAATAGCTGTCGCGGCGAATAGCGCATTATTATTTCTCCATATGAGCGGGTATTCAGGATGGGCGGGCCAATCCAGGCGCAAGCGGAAACCTTGTAGGGTCAAGCGGACTGCTCTGAACCAGAGGCGCGGCAGCCCTGTTTGGAAGCGGCTTTAAACCGCCTCCCATTAGAACAGCCTGTTATGAAGGGTTTTTTTGAAAACAGCCGTTTTTGTAAATTGCGGGTAAATTCACGGGAAAACGGTGTAAAAAGTTGTGAATGCGAATCAAATCCATAATGACGGACGCGGCGCGCCGTTTTGGCGGTTTCCAGCCGCGCCGCCAACTGCCACCATCGCTAACGTGTAACGCTCCACGACGCGTAGCAGATCGTAAACCGGTTCATGGCAAAGGCTGGAAGGCTTCCAATAGACGCTCATAGCTGCCGTCCCGACGCATTGCGCTCAGGCCGGCCTCGAACTTCGCCGCGTTCTCCCTACCCTTGGGCCGCGCTTTGGAGAAAGCCAGCCAAAAGCCATCCAGGCTGACGCTCCCTGTCTTGTGGACGCGTCCTGCGGCGGCGGGGTTACCCCGGATGCGCAGCTGGCCGGGGCGCGTGTTCATCAAGATATAATCCACGCGGCGGGCCAAGAGCATGCGAATCAGGTCGTCATCCGAGTGCGCCACGGATTTCATGATTTTGGCATCACGCATAAAAACACTGGGATAGGTGTAGCCCTGGGTGATTCCCACTCTTCGTCCGGCCAAGTCGCGCAGATTCAGCTCGGCATCGGCGGCGGCAAGCGAGAAGATGGCCAGTTCCTCAGTGAACATCGGCGTGGGATGCCACCAGAACTGCCCGCGATTGTCGTCGGTAACGGTGGCGCTGAGACAACCGGCAACGCGGCCCACCCGCGCCAGCATCAAACAGCGCGCAAACGGCACCAGTACGAAGCTGACCAAAACGCCCTGGCGGCGGAAGGCCTCGCGCGCCAGTTGCGGCGCCAGCCCCTGCGGCGCGCCGTCGGCGCCGCGCGCCGAATACGGCGGCCAGTCATCCTCCACGGCGATGAGCAAAGACGGAGCCGATGCGGCCGCTTGCGCCGCCACCGCCAGCAGGGCTGCGCACAAGATTCGTCGAAACCAAGCTTGCATCTGTATTCTCTCTCCCGCCACGACCCGGCCCGACAAGTGACAAGCGCCGCGCGCCAACAATCACCCGATGCCAAGGTACTGTTTCCTGGCCACGCGCGCGGATACGTTTAATATCGACAGTTTCTCTAGCCAAGACGCCCTCATCAGCGTCGCGGCCTTCCCTTTCCGGCGAAACCGCGCATGAAAACCGCGAGCCCGTCGATCGAATCTCCCTGAAACCGTATGACGCCACTGGACAACGTCCATCTTCGGTCGCCTCGGGAACAGCCGGCCTCCTGCGCCACCACTTTAGCTGAAGCGTGCTACGGCAAAGCGCTTGACCCCCACGCGCGGGCAATGCCAAGATCATGAGCCGCCCGCCTTCATGCTAACCGCTGCCGCTCGAGGAGATTGGTTTGGAACCGTTTTGCCATCCGCTGGAAGTGCGCTGGTCCGACTGCGACGCCAACCAGCACGTCCGCCATACCGCCTACGCCGATTTCTGCACCCACGCCCGCATCGAATGGTTGCGCGGCCAGGGCTTCGGCTTCGAACAATTTCAGGCGCTGGGGTTTGGCCCGGTCATTTTCAAGGAGTGGACCGAGTATTTCAAGGAACTGCGGCTAAGCGAACGCATTCACGTGCGCCTGGCCATCGCCGGCCTGAGTCAGGACGGCAAGCGCTTTTGCATCCGCCACGAGATCTACAAAGAGGACGGCCGTCTGGCCGCGCGTCACGAAGTCAGCGGTTCCTGGATAGACCTGACGCTGCGCAAGCTGACCGCCCCGCCGCCGGAACTGAGCGCCATCTTCGCCTGGGCGGAGCGCACCGAGGACTTCCAGCCGCTGGATTGAGCAACGCCGAACGCGAAAAAGCCCTGACTGAAACAGTCAGGGCTTTTTGCTTGCTTTGGCGGAGAGGGGGGGATTCGAACCCCCGTTAGGGTATTACCCTAAACACGCTTTCCAGGCGTGCGACTTAAACCACTCATCCACCTCTCCGGAGGTGTCTTGCTTGTTTGCGCCGGCTGAGCCGGAGCAATAAAAAAACCGCCAGGGCAGTTTTTATTGATTCTGGCGGAGAGGGGGGGATTCGAACCCCCGTTAGGGTATTACCCTAAACACGCTTTCCAGGCGTGCGACTTAAACCACTCATCCACCTCTCCAGAATCCCCGTGAAACAAGGCGCTTGGCGTTTCGTTCACAGAGGCTGCGCAGTATATAAGCCCTATTCATCCGGCGCAAGTGTTTTGTAAGCGGAATGAGAAAAAAGCGCGTCGACATACTCGCCCACCCCTTCGCGCTCGCGCCGCAGCCAGCCGGCTATCGCCGCGCGAAAGCGCGGGTCGACGATATAGTGGGCGGACCAGGTGCGCTCCGGTTCAAAGCCGCGCGCCAGCTTGTGCTCGCCCTGGGCGCCGCCCTCGAAGCATTGCAGGCCGGCGTGGATCGCATACTCCAGGCCCTGGTAATAGCACAGCTCGAAATGCAGGCAGGGAATGTCGACCAACGCGCCCCAGTAACGCCCGTACAGCACCCCGTCCTGCACCAGGCACAGGCTGGCCGCCGCCGGCTCGCCGTCCCGCTCGGCGACGAACATCAGGCAATGCGGACCCAGCCTCTCCGCCAGCAAGGCGAAAAAGGCCGGATTCAGATAGGGCGCGGAGCGATGCTCCAGATAAGTCTGGCGGTAGCAACGGTAGAAAAACGCCCAGTCCTCGGCGGCTATGGCCTCGCCGCGCAGCGCCCGCACGCTGACGCCGGCCTCGGCCACCTTGCGCCGCTCCTGGCGGATCTTCTTGCGCTTGTCGCGGCTCAGCGTCGCCAGCAAGGCGTCGAAGTCGGCGTAGCCGCGGTTGCGCCAGTGGAACTGCACGCCATCGCGCAGCAGCCAGCCGGCCTCGCCCAGGACTTGCGCCTCCTCCGCCGTGGGAAACAGCACATGAGCCGACGACAAGCCGTGCTCGTCCACAACCTGCTCCAGGCCGGCGATCAATTGCGGCCAGGCCGCCGCGTCGCCCAGCAGCCGTCGGCCGCTCACCGGGCTGAACGGCGACGCCACCACCAGCTTGGGATAGTATTGCAGCCCGGCGCGCGCATAGGCTTCGGCCCAGGCCCAGTCAAACACGTATTCGCCGCGCGAATGGCGCTTCAAATAAGCCGGCGCCAGCGCCTGCAAGCGGCCCTCCCGCTCTACTGCCAGCGGCAAGGGCTGCCAGCCGCTGGCCTCGCCCACGCAAGCGGCCCGCTCTAGCGCTTCCAGCCATGGGCGGCCCATGAACAGATTGCCGCTCTCCCCCAGCCCGGCCCATTGTTCCGCGCTCCAGGCGCCCACTCTCTCATGCAATTGCAGCGACACCATGATTCCTCTCGGGCGTTTGCGCCGTCTATCAGGTAAAATTCCAGCTATCTCGAAACATTCGGTTCCCTATCAAGATGCGTATCGCGCTCGCCCAGTTCAACCCCGTTGTCGGCGATATCGCCGGCAACACCCGCAAAATCCTCGACCTCGCCCACGCCGCCATCGCCCAGGGCGCGGACGTGCTGGTCACGCCGGAGCTGGCCTTGACTGGCTACAGCCCGGAAGATCTGCTGCTGCGCGACAGCTTCTACCGCGCCTGCAGCCAGGCGCTGGACGAGTTGCTGGAGCTGGACGGCATCACTCTGGTGGTGGGACACCCGGCCCGGATGGGCTCGGAGCGCTTCAACGCCGCCACCGTGCTGCGCGACGGCAACCGCCTGGGCCAGTATCACAAGATGCTGCTGCCCAACGACGAAGTGTTCGACGAATGCCGCTATTTCACCCCCGGCGCGGCGCCCCTGGTGTTCCAGCAGGGCGACGCCAAGGTGGGCGTGCTGATCTGCGAGGACGTGTGGTCCGTCGACCCGGCCGCCGAAGCAGCGGACGCGGGCGCGGACGTGGTGGTGGTGCTCAACGCCTCCCCCTTCCATCGCAACAAGATTGAAACCCGCCACGACGTGGTGCGCTTCCGCGCCGAGGAAACCGGCCTGCCCTTCGCCTACGTCAACCTCACCGGCGGCCAGGACGAACTGGTGTTCGACGGCGCCTCCTTCGCCGTCAACCGCGCCGGCGAGGTGGTGGCCCAGGCCGCCGCCTACGACGACGAGCTGCTGATCGTCGACTTCGACAACGGCGACCTGCTGCCCGGCGCTAAAGCGGCGCTGCCCGGCCCGCTGGAAAGCGTCTACCGGACGCTGGTGACCGGCGTGCGCGACTACATAGGCAAAAACGGCTTCCCCGGCGCGCTGCTGGGCCTGTCCGGCGGCATAGACTCCGCGCTGACGCTGGCGGTGGCGGTGGACGCGCTGGGCGCGGACAAGGTGCACGCGGTGATGATGCCCTCACGCTACACCGCGGACATCTCGGTGACCGACTCCCGCGACATGGTGAACCGCTTGGGCGTGAAATACGACGAAATCGAAATCTGGCCGATGTACGAAAGCTTCGTTCAGGCGCTGGCGCCCAGCTTCGCCGGCCTGGCCGAGGACACCACCGAGGAAAACCTGCAGGCGCGCATCCGCGGCACCCTGCTGATGGCGCTGTCCAACAAGAGCGGCAAGCTGGTGCTCACCACCGGCAACAAATCGGAAATGACCACCGGCTACTGCACCCTGTACGGCGATATGGCCGGTGGTTTCGCCGTGCTCAAGGACGTGGCCAAGACCCTGGTGTTCGAACTGTGCCGCTGGCGCAATCTGCAAGGCGAGATCATCCCGGAACGCATTATTACCCGGCCGCCGTCGGCGGAATTGCGCCCGGACCAGACCGACCAGGACAGCCTGCCGCCCTATGAGGTGCTGGACGCCATCATGGCGCGCTACGTGGAGGAAAACCTGTCCGCCGAGGCCATCATCGCCGAAGGCTACGCCGAGGCCGACGTGCGCCGCGTGGTGCGGCTGCTGAAGATCAACGAGTACAAACGCCGCCAGGCGCCGGTGGGCCCGCGCGTCACCCACCGCGGTTTCGGCAAGGACTGGCGCTACCCGATCACCAATAAATTCAGCTGACGCCCGCAGCCGGGGCCGCCGCGCCCCGGCTCCGCATGACATAGGCGATGCCGGATGCGTTAAAATGTCCGGCTCGCGCCGAAACCGCCCCCCGCCCACCCGGCGCAGAATCTCGCTCAAGGAAACTCCATGCGTCTGAAAAAATCGGGACTATGCGCCGCGCTGTGCGGCATTGTGCTGCTGACCGGCTGCGTCTCCCCGCTCGCCAACAAGAGCGCCGACCAGGCCGTCCGCAAGATCATGCTGCAAAACTGGAACAGCAAAGGCTACAACATCGACGCCGACATCGGCTTCGACGAACTGAACGTCGCCGAAGTCGACAAAGCCAAGGAAGACGGCGGCCAACTGGAGCAGGCCGCCGCCTCCGCCGCCGATCAAATCGCCCGCAGCATGCGCCTCAACGTCAGGGCCGCGCTGGACGTGCCGGGCGGCAAGCTGGAGCTGATTCCGGCGCTGCGTCTGGAACGCCGCAACCTGCTGACCAGCGTGCAACTGCCGCTGCAATTCCACGCCAAGGACCTGTCCTTGCTGGTGGACCCGTCCGCCGCCTATCTGTTCGTGCCGGAAATGCAAGCCTACGAAGGCAAGTTCCTGCGCGTGCGGCTGCCGCAGCGCGTGGCCGACAACTTCCCGCTGCAGGCCATGTACCAGGCCATGCCGAAACTGCTGGACGAAGCCTACGCCAAGGTAGACAAGCAGGCGTTCAGCTTCCAGCCGCTAGACTCGCGCGCAGCGGAACTGGGCGCGCGCTACCGGCTGCGCATCGCCATGAACCGCGCCCAGGAAAACCAGATGGCTTCCCACATCATCGCCGGCCTGATCCAGGTCGCGCGTCAGGAAGCCGCGCGCAAACCGCAGATCAAACCCGGTCCGCTGGGCAGCGAAAGCCTGCTGCAACTGATCGACAGCCTGATCAAGGCCTCCGAAGCCAATCCGCTGAACAGCAGCACCGTCAGCGATCTCTACGTCAGCCGCGGCGGTGACCTGCTGGCCATCCGCCAGACCATACGCTTCGACAGCCCGCGCTTCCGCGGCCAGGCCCACGCCGACATCCGCTACAGCAACCAGGGCAAGCCGGTGTTCGCCTTCCAGCCCGCCGAGGCGGACATTCTGGACCTGGAGCGCCTGGACAAGCCGGAATGGCTGAAATCGCTGGGCCTGGCGCTGCACGCGCTGAACCAGGCGCCGGCCGCCGCGCAATAATCGCTAACAAACCAGCAACGCCGCCGGCCCGCTCGAGGAAACCCCGCGCCGCGCCGGCGGTCCCATCTTGGTCACGCGGCCCGGGCCGCCCACCGCAAGGATTTCCCCGCATGAAGATGAAACCGATCTCCGCCACACTCATCCTCGCCGCCCTGGCGCTGCCGGCCGCCGCCAACGCTGACGCCGTAGCCCAGCTCAAGGCCTTCGTCGCAGGCAACAAAACCCTGAGCGCCGACTTCAAACAAGTGGTCAGCAACAAGAACAAGCGCGAGGAAGCCAGCGGCCGGCTGGAAATCGCTCGTCCCGGCAAATTCCGCTGGGAGTACAACAAGCCCTATGAACAATTGATCGTCGGCGACGGCAAGACGCTGTGGGTCTACGACAAGGACCTGGCGCAAGTCACCCGCAAGGCGCAGGGCGCGGCGCTGGGCTCCAGTCCTGCGGCGCTGCTGGCCGGCAACAACGCCATCGAACAGAACTATCAATTGAAGGAAGCCGGCAAGAGCGGCGAGGTGGAATGGCTGTCCGCCAGCCCCAAGCAGGCCGACAACAGCTTCAGCGCCATCCGCATGGGCTTCAAGGCCAATATGCTGGTGGAAATGGAATTGACCGACAGCTTCGGCAACCACACCAAGGTCAGCTTCAGCGCGCCGCAGCGGAACCCGCCGCTTTCCGCCTCCCGCTTCGCCTTCGTGCCGCCCAAGGGCGTGGACGTGGTCAGCGGCGACTGAAACAGCGCCCACTTTCTTCCAGCCGCCTCCGGGCGGCTTTTCTTTTGCCCCGTGCCAAAAACGCCACAGCCCAGCTCTTTTCCCACCGGGCCGGCTTGACTTTCTTATATCGTAAAACATATCTTAAGATATATTTTCTTCAGGAGAGCCGCCATGCCTCACCGTCTCGACACCCTGCTCCGCCGCCTGGGCGGACGCCACGCGCATCATCGCCTCCACGCGATGGCCCATCACGGCCACGGCGGCGGCCATGGCCGACACAGCGGCTTCGGCGGATTTGGCGGCGACGACGAGAGCATGACCCGCGGCCGCAAATTCAGCTCCGACGAACTGCAGCTGCTGTTGCTGGCCCTGCTGGAAGAGCGGCCCAGCCACGGCTACGAATTGATCAAGGCGCTGCAAAGCCGCAGCAACGGCTTTTACAGCCCCAGCCCCGGCATGGTCTACCCGGCGCTAACCTATCTGGAGGAGTTGGGCCACGTCACCGTGAGCCAGGAGGGCAACCGCAAATGCTACGCGCTGGCGGGGGCCGGCCGCGCCTATCTGGAACAAAACCGCGAGCAAGTGGAATGGATGATGGCGCGGCTGCAGCACATCGCGCGCAAGATGAACTCGATCCGCCGCGCGCTGACCGGAGAAATGCCGCCGCCGGACGATGCCGCCGGCAGCTGGATTCCGGAACTGACCCGGGCCCGCGGCGAACTGAAGCAAGCGCTGATGCGAACCGCCAACGTCGACGAGGACGAACAGCGCCGCATCGCCGCTATTCTGCGGCAGGCCTGTGAGCAAATTCTGGGCGACACCGGCTAAGACCCGCCAACAAAACCCCTGATCCCGCGTTGCGCCTCCTTGTCGTACCACTTGTACTGCCTGCGTCGGCGCGCCTTGGCTCAGATTCTCTGCGAGGTTTTGTTAGCGGCTCTAACCCCACGCGCCCAGCCACGACTTCAAGACAGGACACCCGATGACCACACCCGAACTGACCGTTCAGCGCCTGCGCCACCCGCTGCGCTTCCGCCTGCTGCAAGTGCGCGCCATCCGCTCGCTCGGCCCCAAGCTGCTCCGCGTCACCCTGGGCGGCGAAGAACTGGCCGGCTTCACCACCGCCTCCTTCGACGACCACCTCAAAGTGTTCTTCCCCGAGCACCCGGACGCCAAGCCCGCGTTGCCGGCGCTGGTGGACGAAACCCTGATTTACCCGGAAGGCCAGCCGCGCCCGACCGCGCGCGACTACACCCCCTGCCGCTTCGACCCGGAACGGCTGGAGCTGGATCTGGAATTCGTGCTGCACGACGCCGGCCCCGCCACCAGTTGGGCTGCCCAGGCCAAGCCCGGCCAATACCTGGGCATAGGCGGCCCGCGCGGCTCCTTGGTCATTCCGGCGGCTTTCGACTGGCATCTACTGATCGGCGACGAATCCGCCTTGCCCGCCATCCGCCGCCGCCTGGCCGAACTGCCGCCCGCCGCCAAGGTCATCGCCCTGCTGCAAACCAGCGAGGCGGATCAGCGCTGCGAACTGCCCGAGCACCCCAACGCCGACGTCCGCTGGGTGCACCAGGACGCCGAAGCCGCGGAGCCGGCGCTGCTCGCCGCGCTCAAGCCGCTGACGCTGCCGGCGGGCGAAGGCTTTGTCTGGGCCGCCGGCGAATACCACGCCATCCGCGCGGTACGCCAACACCTGCGCGAAGAGCGCGGCATAGACAAGAGCCGCATCCGCGCCGCCAGCTACTGGCGCGAGGGCAAGGCCGCCAGCCACGAAACCCTGGAAGACTAAAACGACAAAGCCCCCGCCAGGGGGCTTTGTTCATCCGCCAGGCGAGCCTTAACCCAGCGGCCAGTTCAATACCACGATCGAATCGTTGTAATCCTGATCCGCGCCGTCTTCCGCGCCCACCAAGGCCAGGTTCAGGCGATTGGCCAGCACCACCTGGCTGGACACCAGATCGGACTGCTTGCCGTTGACCGTCACCGCGATCCGCACCGCGCCGGAGCCGGAATTGATCACCCGGGTGCCCAAGTTGCGGTCGTCCACGCCGCTGCCGCTGAAAGTGGCGCGCGGCTCATTGTCCACGTACACGGTGATGTTTTGCTGGTAAGCCGCGTTGGTCAACGCGGTGACGCCGAAGTTGATGCGCGGGGGAAGAGTGAATACACCTTGCTGAGCCATGATCGTTCTCCTGTAAGGGTTCAAACGCCAAACCTCTCAGGCCGGTTTCCACGCGTCGACGCGCGGAAGGCGGCCACCGTCTCAAGCTGCCACTGCCTCCATTACCCTAGGCAAGCTCGCCCGCGTATTCACCGGGCCCAAAGGTCAGCAAGCCGCCAAGCCAAGACAGGCAAGGCCCGCAAGAAAAAACCGCAGCCGAGGCTGCGGTTTTAGTCTACAAGCGCCCAACAGGTCCGCTCGACCGGACCCCGTTTACCAAGCTGTCGGCAGAATGAATTCGGCCGGCACCTCATCCGCCAGCCACACCATCTCATTGCCGTGGTAGAAGGCCGTTCCCGCCGCATGCGCTGCGGCGGCATCCACCTTGAGCAAAACTGGCGCACCTGCCTTACGGCCACCCACCTGCATCGCAGTTTCGGTATCTACCGACAAATGCACATACTGCCGCTCCATGGGCAGCAAGCCGCTTTGGCGTATCAACGCGGCGGCTTCCGGCGACGTTCCATGGTAGAGCCACGCCGGCGGCGCGCTCCGCTGTTTTGACAATTTGCCCGGCAAAGAATGGCCGTAAAACGCGCGGATGCAGTCGCCGTCGATCTCATGTCGCTTCTTCTCGGAACGCGCGATCATTTCAATCAGGTCAGCAACCGCCAGATCGCGCCATTCTTTACGCTCGGCGCGCAGTGCCGCCAGCAAGGCCGTTAACGGCACCCAGCCGGCGTCGTCCAGCTCCAGTTCATACAGCCAGGGCTCGTGACGCAAGGCGTGCGACACCGTCCGGCTCAAGCTTTGGTAATCCATGAGGTTCTTTCGCAAAACCGCGACCTTGGGCCGCGGCTGAATTGTCTATTTGCCGGCCGCGCTCAGTTGCGCGTCACCGCGTCTCCGGGCGAGTAAGCCGCGGCGTCTATGGGCGAATGCGCGGCGATGTATTCGCGCAGCATCTCGGCGTCGACGAAGCCGGTGTTGACGTAACCCGGATGCTTGTTCATCACCGGGTAGCCGTCGCCGCCCGCGGCGATGAAGCTGTTGATCGCCATCCGATAGGTCTTGGACGGATCAATGGGCTGGCCGCCGATCAGCGCCTGCTGCAGCTGGCCGCCGACGATGCGCAGCTTGACACCGGCAAACTGGCCGAAGGCGCCCGCGCCGGGCGTCATGCTCGCGGCGGCTTTCAGATAGTCCAGCGCCTCCTGGCCGTTCAGGTCCACATAGGCCAGGGTGCTGCCGAAGGGGAACACCTTCAACACGTCGCGGTAGTTGATCGCGCCGGCCGGCAACGAATCGCGGATGCCGCCGGAATTGGATACGGCGAAGTCCGCCTTGACCTTGTCCATCATCACCTTGCCGACGAACACACCCAGATTGGTGGGCTGACTGCGCACCACGCCGCGGTCGCCGTCCAGCTTGGCGCTGGTCCGGCCCACCGGCACATCCAGCGCCGCCTGACCTTTGTTCTGATAGTTTTGCAGGAAGTTGCGCAACTTGCCGTCTTCCTCGATCAGCTGGGTGTACGGCACTTTCTGTTCCTTGCCGTCCACGCCCTTGACGCTTTTCTTCAGGTTGACCGGCATCAGCTGGTATTTGGAAAGCTTGAGCTTGCCGTTGCGGAACTCGAAATCGGCGCGGCCCACGTATTTGCCCCACTCGTGCGCCTGCACGATCCAGGCGCCGTTCTGGCGGTCCGGCGCGCAGGGCGCGCCCGGCACATAGGCGTCGTCGCGCTGGTTCTCCGCCTTCATGCACACTGGGTTCTGGCTGTGGCCGCCCACGATCAGGTCCAAGCCCTTCACCGCGCGCGCCATTTCCACATCGCCCGGCGCGTTCACGCCGTGCTGGCCGTCGGTGTAATGGCCCATATGAGTGGCGGCGATGACGATATCGGCCTTCTGGCGCAGTTCGGGCACCAGTTTGCCGGCCTCGGCGATCGGGCTGCGGAACTCGATGCCCTTGACCTGCTCCGGGTTCACCATCTTGGCGGTGTCGTCGGTGGTCAGGCCCAGCACCGCCACTTTCACCCCGCCCAGATTGAACATCGCGTAGGGATCGAACATGCGCTTGCCGTCCTGGTAGATATTGGCGGACAGCATGGGGAAGTTGACCCACTGGCGCTGCTTCATCAGCACCGGCACCGGCTTGTCGAACTCGTGGTTGCCCACCGCCATCGCGTCGTAGCCGATGCGGCTCATGCCGCGGAAGTCCGGCTCCGCGTCCTGCAGATCGGATTCCGGCACCCCTGTGTTGATGTCGCCGCCGGACAGCAGCAGCATGTAGCCGCCGTCGGCCTTGACCTCGGCGCGCACCTGGTCCACCAGCGTCTTTTGCGCGGCCAGCCCGTATTCACCGTCGCTATTGGGCCAGAAACGACCATGGTGGTCGTTGGTGTGCAGGATGGTGATTTTGTAAGTCTTGTCTTCAACGAAATTGCCTTTGCCCGGCGTGGCGGCGCAGGCGGAGAGCAGGCCGGCGGCCAACAGGGACAGGGCAAGCGGTTTCACGGACAGTTTCATCGTTAATCCTCGTTCTTATGCAGGCGGCGGCTTGCGCAAGCCGCAAAAATGGCGGACCCGCGGGCCCGCCATTGCTGGAAGTGATTCACCAGCCGGACACGCAAAGCGTCCAGCCAAGCGCCGGCGCTTACTTGCTCCAGCTATCCTTCAGGCCCACGGTGCGGTTGAATACCGCCTTGCCGCCGGCCTGGTGGTCGTGGCGGTCGGTGACGAAGTAGCCCAGGCGTTCGAACTGGAAGCGGGACTCCGGTTCGGCCTTCAACACGGCGTCTTCGACATAGGCGGTGACGGTGCTCAGCGATTCGCCGTTCAGGAACTGGCGGAAATCGACATACTCGCCGTCTTCGCCGCGCACCGCGTCCGGGCGCGGCTCGGTGAACAGACGCTCGTACCAGCGCACTTCGGCCTGGATCGCGTGTTCGGCGGACACCCAGTGAATCACGCCCTTGACCTTGCGGCCTTCCGGGTTCTTGCCCAGGGTGTCGTGGTCAATGCTGCACTTGAGTTCCACCACATTGCCAGCCGCGTCCTTGACCACTTCCTCGCACTTGATCACGTAGGAATAGCGCAGGCGCACTTCGCCGCCGGCTGTCAGGCGCTGCCACTTGGGCGGCGGCACTTCGGCGAAATCGTCCTGTTCAATCCAGATCTCGCGGGCAATCGGCACTTCGCGCTCGCCAAACTCCGGATGATGCGGATGGAAGGGCGCGCTGCGGCTGGCGGTAACGGCGGCGTCGTAGTTGGTCAACGTCACTTTCAATGGTTTCACCACCGCCATCACGCGCGGAGAGTCGTTTTCCAGCGTCTCCCGCACCGCGCCCTCCAGCACGCTCATGTCAATGATGTTCTCGCCCTTGGACACGCCGATGCGCTGAGCGAACAGGCGGATGCCGGCCGGGCTGAAACCGCGGCGGCGCATGCCTTCCACCGTGGGCATGCGCGGGTCGTCCCAGCCGCTCACCAGGCCGTCGTTGACCAGCGCCTGCAGCTTGCGCTTGGAAGTCAGCGCGTACAGCAGCTCCAGCCGCGAGAACTCGTACTGGCGCGGGTGGCAGCCGATGCTGATATTGTCCAGCACCCAGTCGTACAACGGCCGGTGGTCTTCAAACTCCAGCGTGCACAAGGAGTGGGTAATACCCTCGATGGCGTCGGAAATGCAGTGGGTGTAGTCGTACATCGGATAGATGCACCACGCGTCGCCGGTGCGGTGATGATGCGCGCGGCGGATGCGGTAGATCACCGGGTCGCGCAGGTTCACATTGCCGGAAGACATGTCTATTTTCAGACGCAGCGTCTTGCTGCCGTCCGGGAACTCGCCGGCCCGCATGCGGGCGAACAGGTCCAGGTTTTCTTCCACGCTGCGATCGCGGAACGGGCTGTTCTTGCCCGGCTCCGTCAGGCTGCCGCGGTACTGGCGCATTTCTTCGGCGTTCAGATCGCAGACAAAGGCCTTGCCGTTCTGGATCAGCTCCACCGCGTAGCCGTAAAGCTGCTCGAAATAATCAGAAGCGAAACGGACGTTGCCGTCCCAGTGGAAACCCAGCCACTCCACGCTGTCCTTGATCGACTGCACGAACTCGTCGGACTCTTTCTCCGGATTGGTGTCGTCCATGCGCAGATTGCACTTGCCCTTGTAATCATCGGCCAGGCCGAAGTTCAGGCAAATGGATTTGGCGTGACCGATGTGCAGGTAGCCGTTGGGCTCCGGCGGGAAGCGAGTGACGATGCCGCTGTGCTTGCCGGAAGCCAGGTCCTCGTCAATGATGTTGCGGATGAAATTGCTGACAACCGGCGCGTTGTTTTCCGTGCTCATTGTTTTGTGCAGTGCGATTTATGACTAATCGAAGATTGTAACCGATTTCGCCCCGACTGGGAGCGGACCGGCCACGTCCGCCTCCCGTTTGATCGCCTTACACCAAGACCTTGCCCGTCAACTGTTCCAACAGCGCCAGCGGCGACTGTTGCGGCTGCGCCATCTCCGCCGCCGGCAGCCAGAAAGTCTGCTCCAGCATGAACTGGCCGGACATCACCGCGTGAGACGCGTGGTCGGAGAAACAGACCCAGGCGCAGCCGGGCGGAAACGGCATGGTTTCCTGCGGGCATTGGCGCTGGTAATCTAAATCCGCCTTCATCGCGTCGTGCAAGTGCAACATGATATGGTCGTATGCGCTGCGCTTGCGCTTGGTGATCTTCAAGGCCGCCAGCAAGGCCGCCGAGCCCGGCCACTGCCGCGGCACCCGCGGCAGCATGCGCCGCGCCATGTCGGTGAACGGCTCGCCCACCCGCCACACCCTGGGCTCGCCATGCGGATTGATGTTGCAGAACACCCGCAGAATGCGTTCGCCGTAGTTGGGACGGGACGGAAACGCGTCCACGTGCAGCCGGCTGTCGTCCTTGCGCCAGGAGGTCCGGCGGTCTTCCACCCGCATCAGCCGCAGGCTGGTGGGCGCGGCGCGCAGCTTGCCCTGGTATTCCGGCAACAGCCGCGCGGCCAGATCGGCGGCCGCCCGCTGGTAACGCGCGATCAAACCGCGCACCGCCGCCTCCCGCTCCGCGCCGCCCACCACGCCGTGCAAGGCTCCGTTGTCCGGCTCCAGGCTGATGTTCTTGCGCTTGGGATCGGCGACGGCCGGATCCAGCAAGCCCCCCTCCTCGGCCAGCAGCTTGAAATCGAAGCTGGGCAGATACAAAACCTTGCCCTGCTCCAATTCATCCACGTAGCGGCCTTGCGCCGCTTCATCCACCAATACGATCTGGCTCGTCATATTGAGCTCCTACCTGAAACAATAATTTCCCTCGCGGAAGGAGCGTCGGACGCAAGGGGCTGACGCCCAGGCCGGACCGGCTTTACCCGACGCCCTCCTCCGGCCGCGCCATGGCGGCGGCTTGGCAAGCCGTTTCCGGCTTGGCGAGTGGGCCGCTAGGATACGCCTGCGACAGGAGAATGTCATGCCGAAACCCTCGTCTCCCATTCCTGCGGCCAGGACGCGCAGCGCCTTGATTTTGATAAGCAAAACCGTCCCTCCGGCAAAACCCTACTGCAACCAAGGCAATTCCCAATAAAAAACAAGCGCTTATTCCACAAGCAAGGCTCAACTATGGCATAATGTCGGGTTGCTCGAACTTCAGTCCATTGCCAGCATGACGACCGCACACGCCGCCAAACCGATCACCTCCTACCGCAAGTACTGGGCCAGCCGCTTTGGCCCCGCCCCGTTCCTGCCGATGACCCGCGCCGAGATGGACCAGCTGGGCTGGGATTCCTGCGACATCATCCTGGTCACCGGCGACGGCTATATCGACCACCCCAGCTTCGGCATGGCGTTGGTGGGCCGGCTGCTGGAAGACCAGGGCTTCCGCGTGGGCATTATCTCCCAGCCGGATTGGCACTCCGCGGACGCTTTTCGCGAGCTGGGTAAGCCCAATCTGTTCTTCGGCGTCACCGCCGGCAATATGGACTCGATGATCAACCGCTACACCGCGGACCGCCGCCCGCGCTCGGACGACGCCTACACCCCGCACGCCGCGGCCAACAAACGGCCGGACCGCGCCGTCACCGTCTATGCTCAGCGCTGCCGCGAGGCCTACCCCGGCGTGGGCGTGATGGTGGGCAGCATCGAGGCCAGCCTGCGCCGCATCGCCCACTACGACTACTGGAGCGAGAAAGTGCGCCCGTCGGTGCTGATCAACTCCAAGGCCGACCTGCTGCTGTACGGCAACGCCGAGCGCGCGTTGGTGGAAGTGGCGCATCGCGCCGCCAGGGGCGAAAAACTCAGCGAGATCCGCGACGTGCGCGGCACCGCTTTCATCGTGCCGCACGGCTGGCGTCCGGACGAAGAATGGCAGGAGATGGATTCCAGCGTGGTGGACCTGCCGGGCAAGGTGGACGCCCACCTCAACCCTTACCAGGAAATCCCGGAACAGGCGGCCGAAGCCACCAAGGACCAGGACCCGTCCAAGCCGCAGGTAATCCGCATCGAATCGCGCGAAGAACGGCTGGCCAAGCGCCGCGCCGAACGCGCCAAGACCGTGATCCGCATCCCGGCCTACGAAGCCGTGGCCCACGACCCGGTGCTGTACGCCCACGCCAGCCGCACCCTGCACCTGGAATCCAACCCCGGCAACGCCCGCGCACTGGTGCAGATGCACGGCGAGCGCGACGTGTGGCTGACCCCGCCGCCCATTCCGCTGACCACCGAGGAAATGGACCACGTTTACGGCCTGCCCTATGCCCGCAATCCGCACCCCAGCTACGGCGACGCCAACATTCCGGCCTGGGAAATGATCAAGTACTCGGTCAACATCATGCGCGGCTGTTTCGGCGGCTGTACCTTCTGCTCCATCACCGAGCACGAAGGCCGCATCATCCAGAGCCGTTCCGAGGAATCCATCCTCAAGGAAATCGAGGAAATCCGGGACAAAACCCCGGGCTTCACCGGCCACATCTCGGACCTGGGCGGCCCAACGGCCAATATGTACCGCCTCTCCTGCAAGGACCCGAAGATCGAGCGCTCCTGTAGGAAGCTGTCCTGCGTGTTCCCGGACATCTGCGAAAACCTGAACACCGACCACAGCCACCTGATCCAGCTCTACCGCAAGGCGCGCGCCCTGCCGGGCGTGAAGAAGATCAACATCCAGTCCGGCTTGCGCTACGACTTGGCCGTGCGCTCGCCCGAATACATCAAGGAACTGGTGCAACACCATGTGGGCGGCTATCTGAAGATCGCCCCGGAACACACCGAGGACGGCCCGCTGTCCATGATGATGAAGCCGGGCATGGGCGCATACGACAAGTTCAAGGAACTGTTCGAACGCTTCAGCCGCCAGGCCGGCAAGGAACAGTATTTGATCCCCTACTTCATCGCCGCCCACCCCGGCACCAGCGACGAAGACATGATGAACCTGGCGCTGTGGCTGAAGAAGAACAACTTCCGCCTGGACCAGGTGCAAACCTTCACCCCCACGCCGATGGCGATGGCCACCACCATGTGGCACACCCGCCGCAACCCGCTCAAGCGCTTGAGCCGCAGCTCGGAAAAAGTGGACGTGGTGCGCGACGGCTACCGCCGCAAGCTGCACAAGGCCTTCTTGCGCTACCACCACCCGGACAACTGGCAGATCCTCCACGACGCGCTGATCCAGATGGGCCGCGCGGACTTGATCGGCCACAGCAAACACTGCCTGATTCCGCCGACGCCGCCGGGCGACAAGGCCGCCGCCGTGCGCCACCGCATGGGCGCGCCGCTGTCGCGCAACAAGGCGCCCGGCCAGCGCGCCGCGGCCCCCGCCGGACACGGACAGCGCGGCAAACCCGCGCAGGCCAAAGCCACCGCCAAACCCGCAACCGGCAAAGCGCCGGCCGGACGCGGCAAGCCCATTAGCAAACCGGCCGGCAAACCAGCAGGCGCCGGCAAGGGCCGCAGCCGTTGAATCCAGCCGCCCACGGGCGGCTTTTTGCCGGCCGGCGGCCGGGCACTTTGCCCCGCCGCCGGCGTCTCAGAACGTGTTTACGATCTCGCGAGCTAAGGTGAGACAAGGCGAAAACAGCTGAGAAAGCGGAGTGTACACACGGTACATGAGCATTTCGAAGGTGTTTTCAACGCCGTATCGCCAACGCGCAGCAGATCGTAAACAGGTTCTCAATCCCCTACCCCGCCCAACGAGCCCGCCATGATCCACATCGACTTCGACCACAGCTACGCCCGCGACCTGCCCGACGCCTGCATGCCGGTCAAGCCCGAGTTCCCGCCCGCGCCGGCCCTGCTGTACTGGAACGCCGAGCTGGCGGAGGAACTGGGCCTGGACAGCAGCCAGACCAACGCCACGGAGCTGGCCGCCGCCTTCTCCGGCGCCGCGCTGCCGGCCGGCGCCAAACCGGTGGCCCAAGCCTATGCCGGCCACCAGTTCGGCGGCCTGTCCCCATCGCTGGGCGACGGCCGCGCGCTGCTGCTGGGCGAAGTCATGGACCGCAACGGCCAGCGCCGCGACATCGCCTTCAAGGGCAGCGGCCGCACCCCGTTCTCGCGCCGCGGCGACGGCAAGGCCGCGGTGGGGCCGATGCTGCGCGAACTGATCATAGGCGAAGCCATGCACGCGCTCGCCATCCCCAGCACCCGCGCGCTGGCCGTGGCCGCCACCGGCGAAACCGTCTACCGCGAACAGGCGCTGCCCGGCGCGGTGCTGACCCGCGTCGCCGCCAGCCACCTGCGCGTCGGCACCTTCCAGTACTTCGCCATCCGCGGCGAGCGCGACATGCTGCGCCGGCTTGCCGATTACACCCTGGCGCGCCACTACCCCGGACTGGCCGGCGCCGAACAACCTTATCTGGCGCTGCTGCAAGCGGTGGCGGAACGCCAAGCCGAGCTAATCGCCCGCTGGATGCACGCCGGCTTCATCCACGGCGTGATGAACACCGACAATATGGCGCTAAGCGGCGAAACCATAGACTACGGCCCTTGCGCCTTCATGGACATCCATCACCCATCCACCGTGTTCAGCTCCATCGACAGCGGCGGCCGCTACGCCTACGGCAACCAGCCGGCCATCGCCCAATGGAACCTGGCCCGGCTGGCGGAAACCCTGCTGCCGCTGCTGGACCCGGACGAGCCCAAAAACGCGGTGCCGGCGGCCACCACCGTTATCGAAGACTTCGCCGAGCGCTACCAGGCCCACTGGCTGCGACAGGCGCGCCGCAAACTGGGCCTGAGCCAGGCGCAGGACATCGACCAGGAACTGGCGGAAGACTGGCTGGCGCTGCTGGCGCGCCAGGACGCCGACCACACCCTGGCCTGGCGCCGGCTGGCCGACGCCGCCGAAGGCCAAGACCAGGCGCTGACCCAACTCTTCAACGACCCGGCCGCCGCCGCGCCGTGGCTGGCCCGCTGGCGCCAGCGGCTGGACGCCGAGCCGCAAGCCGCCGCCGAACGCGCCGCCGCGCTGCGCCAGGCCAACCCGCTCTACATCCCGCGCAACCACTTGGTGGAAGAAGCGCTGGCCGCCGCCAGCGATCATGGCGATATGGGGCCGACGCTGGCGCTGCTGGACGCGCTGCGTCAACCGTTCAACGAACGCGCCGGCCTGGAGCGCTACACGCTGCCGGCCGCGCCGGAAGTGGCGCAGGGGTATCGGACCTTCTGCGGCACCTAAGAACCTGTTTACGATCTGCTGCGCGTCGGCGATACGGCGTTAAAAACCAGCTCAAAATGCTCATGTACCGCTTGTACATTCCGCTTTTTCGCTAGTTTTTGCCTTGTCTCGCCTTAGCTCGCGAGATCGTAAACACGCTCTAAGAACTTTCCGACGCGACAAGGGCAAGCCGCCCGGCTTGCCCTTGCTACGCCACCCATCCTTCAAGCGCTCTGGCTCAAGTTCAGCAGCAACACGCCAACAACGATGAAGCCCACGCCCAGCACCTTCATCAACGATGCGCCCTCGTTGAAGATCCACACCCCCAGCAAGGCGGTGGTGGCGGTGCCCACCCCGGCCCATACCGCATAGGTCAGGCCGATTTCCAGCTTCTTGCTCACCAAGCCCATCAGCCAGATCGCCAATAGATAACACACGCCCATCGATAGGGTTGGCCATAGCCGCGTCAGCCCATGAGATGCCTTCAGAAGCAGCGTGCCCACCACCTCCGCGACAATGGAACAGGCCAGCAATAGCCAAGGATTCATGTTTGCTCTTTCAGGCAACGGCGCCGGCGGGATGACGCGCGCGCAAAGACAAATTAATCCAGACCAATCCAATGCGGCAATTCCGTACAGTTACCGCTCCCCTTCGGCATTGACCGCCTACCGCTCCGCTGCTAGATTCCGCCTTGGTGCTGAACACACCTGTCAGGCGAAACCCGCGCTCGTCAGTCGCGGCTTCTCAGCCCTATTCCGAACACGCCGTCAAAGCGGCCCGGAACGCCATGCCAGGAGTTCATCATGGATAAACATCCCGTCCCCACAGCCCCCGTCTCCCAACTCGAAACCGCGGAAGCGCTGGCCAACGGCCTGGAAGCGCTGAACCTGCTGCGCCCCTTGCTGATCATCATGCGCCAGCAGATCGCCATGCCCAATCCGGATCTGGCCCAGCTGAATGGCCTGTGCCAGGCCGCCGGCTGGATCGCCGACGAGTACCACCATTATCTGGATGCGATGTGGCGGGAGGAGACCCGCAACAAAACCACGCGGTCCTGAGAGTCTGTTCACGATCTCGCGAGCAAGGGCGAGACAAGCCGAAAACGGTGGAGAAAGCGGAGCGCGCACAAGGCGGATGAACATTTCGAAGGCGCACTCACCGTGCAACGCTCCACGCAGCGCAGCAGATCGTCATAGGCTCCCAACCGGCCTCTGAAAGGAAAAGGCGCAAGGCATCCCGCCTTGCGCCCTTCCATTGGCCATGCTTGCAGACTGCTCACAGCCTTCAGGCCAAGCGCTTCTCCATCACATAATCATCCATCACGAAGCCGTTGCCGATATCGAACACCGCCTCCTCGCGCACCTGGAAACCGCCGCGCTGATACACTGCGATGGCACCGGCATTGTGTTTGTTCACTGTCAGCGCCAGCGCATCGCAGCCGCGCTGCCGCGCCGCCCGCTCCGCCGCGTCCAGCATGTAAGCGCCCAAGCCGCGGCCGCGCATTTCCGCCAACAAATACAACTGCTCCAGCTTCATCTCCCCCGGCGTCGCCGTCAGCGCGTAACTGCAATAGCCCACCAGCCTGCCGTCCAGCCGCAACAGGCCAAACCAGCGGTCCGGTGCCTCCAGATAGACGGACAGCTTCTCCGGGACATAGCGGCCGGCCAGCATGTAGTCGATCTGCTCGCGGCTGATCATGCTGATGAAGTGCTGATGCCAGATCTCGCCGGCCAGCTCGGCCAGGGAGGGAAAATCGGCGGCGGTCAACGGATCCAGACAAAGGTTTTGGCTCATGCGCGGCAGTCTCCAGATTGAACGGTCATATAAGAGCCTGTTCAAAGTCTCGTGAGCAAGGGCGAGACAAGGCGAAAACGAGCGAAAAAGCGGAATGTACAGGTGGTACATGAGCATTTTGAGCTTGTTTTTAACGCCGTATCGCTGAAGCGCAGCAGACTTTGAACAGGTTCTAAGGAAAATGTGGGCGATACCGCTTGCTGACAAGTCCACAGGCATTCCATTCAGCGCGGCGGCTTCACCCGAGTTGGCAAGACAGTTAGAATACAAACATCATAAAATGGCGCTAAAAACCAGCCGCCGCCACCTTCCCGCAGCGAGACCCCATGCACTTCATCTTCGATATCGACGGCACCATTTGCTTCAACGGTAGAACCATCAGTCCGATCATTCAGGACGCGCTGGACGGCCTGCGCCAACGCGGCCACCAGCTGGGCTTCGCCTCCGCCCGCCCCTACCGCGACATCCTCCCGCTGCTGGATGCCCGCTTCCACGACGCACTGATCATCGGCGCCAACGGCGCAATGAGCCATCAGCAAGGCGAACTGCGCCGGCTGACCCCCATCCCGGACCCGGTGTTCGCTGACATCACCCAACTGGCGCAACGCTTTGCCGCGTCCTATCTGGTGGACCTGTGCTGGGACTACCATTACAGCGGCGACGCCGGCCATCCCTTCCTGGCCAAAGTGGACCCAGGCAAGCTGGCCAGCCATGTCGGCGCGGAAGACATCCGCCAGCCGGCCAAGCTGCTGATCACCGCCTGCGCCGATGTCCCCGGCCTGCGCCGGGAGCTGGACGCCCACTCCGGCGTGGAACTACACCACCATTCCGACGAACAGATCTTCGACATCACCGCCGCCGGCGTCAGCAAGATGGCCGCGCTGCGCCAATGCGGCATCGACGCCGATGAGCTGATCTGCTTCGGCAACGACAGCAACGACGTCAGCATGTTTCTGGAGGCCGGTCACTCGGTGCAGGTGGGCGCCCACCCGCGGCTGGCGGAACTGGCCAGCGAACGTCTGCCGCTGGATCAAGACATCGAAGCGCGGCTGGTGGACGCCATCGCGCGGCTGAGCCGCGCCCCCTCGCCCGCGCGGCGAGATTGAAAAAGCAGGCTTCGCCAAGGATAAATAAGGTAGCGCCGCTCACAAAGAGGCTGCGTTGCGCCGGCTTGTCATACTCAATGAACCACCTGCGTCAACGCGCCTTGCTCCAGATTATCTGCGAGCGGCTCCGCCGCCCACATCCCGCCCGCCTCAACCCCATGGAGCGCTCATGGCCGCCACCCTGAAGCTGTCCGAACTGATCAGCTCGCTGAGCTACGCGCTGGACATCACCGAAGGCCAGCCGGAGGGCCACGGCATCCGCAGTTGCTGGATAGGGATGCATATCGGCCAATGCATCGGCTTGCCGCCGCAGCGGCTATGGGATCTGTACTACGCCATCCTGCTCAAAGACCTAGGCTGCAGCAGCAACGCGGCGCGCATCTGCGAGCTCTACCAGACCGACGACCGCAGCTTCAAACAGGACTTCAAGCAAGTGGGCGCCGGCCTGACGCAGATGCTGGGCTTTGTGTTCAAGAACACCGGCACCCACAGCGCGGGCTGGACGCGGCGCGCGGTGTCCATCCTCAAGGTGCTGCGCCACGGCCGGGCGATGGCGGACGAGCTGATCAACACCCGCTGCCACCGCGGCGCCGACATCGCCCGCCAGCTACGCTTCAATGAAAACGTGGCGCGCGGCATCCAGTCGCTGGACGAGCACTGGGACGGCTCCGGCCGGCCGCTGGGGCTGCGCGGCGACGCCATTCCGCTGAATTCGCGCATCGCGCTGCTGGCCCAGGTGATCGACGTGTTCCACATCACCCACGGCCGCCAGGCGGCGCTGGAGCAGGCGCTGCGCCGCGCCGGCGGCTGGTTCGACCCGGAACTGGTGGCCGCCTTCCGTAGGGTGAGCGCCAGGCCGGATTTCTGGCGGCAGTTGGAGGCCGACGACATCGATCAGGCGGTGCTGAGGCTGGAGCCGGCCCAATGCGCGGTGCCGCTGGACGAGGATTATCTGGATGAAATCGCCGAGGGCTTCGGCCTGGTAGTGGACTCCAAGAGTCCCTTCACCGCCGGCCACAGCCAGCGGGTGGGCCATTACGCCGACCAGATCGCCGCGGAGCTGGAGCTGGGCCTGGAACGGCGGCGCTGGCTGAAACGCGGAGCGCTCTTGCACGACGTGGGCAAGCTGGGCGTCAGCAACACCATACTGGACAAGCCCGGCAAGCTGGAGGCGGACGAATGGGAGGCGGTGAAACGCCACGCCGGCTACACCGAGGCCATCCTGGGCCGCATCGAACACTTCGCCGAACTGGCCTGGGTGGCCGGCGCCCACCACGAACGCCCGGACGGCGGCGGCTACCCGCGCGGCCTGTCCGGCGACGCCATCGCGCTGGAAACCCGCATCATCACCGCGGCGGACATCTTCGACGCCATCAACGCGGAACGCCCCTACCACCCGGCCACCCCGGCGCCGCAAACCCTGGACATCATGCGCCGGCACCTGGGCAGCGCCATCGACCCCGCCTGCTTCGCCGCGCTGGAACAGGTGCTGCGCCATGAAGGCGCATTGTCTTGAGCGCATAAAAAACCGCCGGCGCGAGGCCGGCGGTTTTAGTGGCGATCAGCGGTTTTCACTCCAGCTGTTCGTTCAGCTTGAGCTTGCCCACCAGCCAAGTGTGATCGTAGCTGACAATCTCGAACGGATTGCCGAAGGGGTCGACGAAGGACAGCGAGCAGAAAAAGCGATGGTCGCGCACGGAGTCCCGAGCGATGGTCTGACCGTCGCGATTGGTGACGCGTTCGCCGGCCAGCTGGTCTATCCACTCCAGAAAATCCTGGCCGCTCACCACAAAGGCGATGTCGCCCTGATGGTTGGCCGCCCCGCTCTTGTCTTCGCTCACCGCCAGACGCACCGCCCCGTTGGCGTTGGCCAGCATGACCGCTCCGTGCGGGCCTTCGCGCATGTGTTTGTAGCGCGGGTCCGGGGCCATGGCCAGCACGCGCTGATACCATTTCAGGGCCTTGGGCACGTCAGTCACACGAATGTGGATGTGATCGATCTTGCCTAAAGTCAGCATGACTTCCTCATATTGTTTTTGATGCGATGGCCCTTGGGCGACGCGCAGTCCAGCTGAGCGGCGACGCTGTTCGCCCCTTGCCGCCGCCGGTATTTCTTTATAACAGCAAGCAGTCTATCCGCGCATTGTACTTGATTGCCATCAGGCTTGCTCGCGCTGCAACAAGGGCTGCAAATAGCGCCCGGTATGGCTGACCGGATTGGCCGCCACTTGTTCCGGCGTGCCGGTGGCGATGATCTGGCCGCCGCCGGCGCCGCCTTCCGGCCCTAGGTCGATTAGCCAGTCCGCGGTTTTGACCACGTCCAGATTGTGCTCGATCACCACCACGGTGTTGCCGCTTTCACGCAGGCGGTGCAGTACTTGCAACAGCAGATCGATGTCATGGAAATGCAGACCGGTGGTGGGTTCGTCCAGAATGTACAAGGTGCGCCCGGTGTCGCGCTTGGACAATTCCAGCCCCAGCTTGACGCGCTGGGCCTCGCCGCCGGACAGGGTGGTGGCGCTCTGCCCCAGCCGGATGTAGCCCAGGCCCACTTCCATCAGGGTGCGCAGCTTGCGCGCCACGGTGGGCACCACGCTGAAGAACTCCAGCGCCTGCTCCACCGTCATTTCCAGCACTTCGTGGATGTTCTTGCCCTTGTATTGCACTTCCAGGGTTTCGCGGTTGTAGCGCTTGCCGTGGCAAACGTCGCAGGGCACGTAGACATCGGGCAGAAAGTGCATTTCCACCTTGATCATGCCGTCGCCCTGGCAGGCTTCGCAGCGGCCGCCCTTGACGTTGAAGGAGAAGCGGCCCGGGCCGTAGCCGCGCTCGCGCGACAGCGGCACGCCGGCGAACAGCTCGCGGATGGGAGTGAACAAGCCGGTGTAGGTGGCCGGGTTGGAACGCGGGGTGCGGCCGATCGGGCTTTGGTCGACATTGATCACTTTGTCCAGCTGCTTCAGGCCCTGGATGTCCTGATAGGCCGCGGGCTCTTCGCTGGCGCCGTTCAGTTCCCGCGCGGTGATCTTGTACAAGGTGTCGTTAATCAGCGTGGATTTGCCGGAGCCGGACACGCCGGTAATGCACACAAGCATGCCCAGCGGCAGTTCCAGGGTGACGTTCTTGAGGTTGTTGCCGCTGGCGCCGATCAGACGCAGCATGCGCTCCGGGTCCACCTCGCGGCGCTCTCCGCCCAGCGCGATGCGGCGGCGGCCGGACAGGTAGTCGCCGGTGATGGAATGGCCGCAAGCGGCCACTTCGGCCGGGGTGCCGGCCACCAGCACTTCGCCGCCGTGCTCGCCTGCGCCCGGCCCCATATCCACCAGATAGTCCGCGGCGCGGATGGCGTCTTCGTCGTGCTCCACCACGATTACGCTGTTGCCCAGATCCCGCAGCCGCATCAAGGTGGCCAGCAGGCGGTCGTTGTCGCGCTGATGCAGGCCGATGGACGGCTCGTCCAGCACGTACATCACGCCGGTGAGGCCGGAGCCGATCTGGCTGGCCAGACGAATGCGCTGCGCCTCGCCGCCGGACAGGGTGTCCGCGGAGCGGGACAGGTTGAGGTAATCCAGGCCCACATTATTGAGGAAGGACACCCGCTCGCTGATTTCCTTGACGATTTTTTCCGCCACCGCCTGCTTCTGACCACTGAACGCCAGTTGGGCGAAGAAGAGCGCGGTCTCCTTCAAGGGCATCTGGTTGATCTCGTACAGGGTTTTTTCGCCGACAAAGACGTGGCGCGCCTCCAGGCGCAGCCGCGAGCCCTCGCAATGCGGGCAGGGCTGGTTGTTCTGATACTTGGCCAGCTCTTCGCGCACGGCCGCAGAATCGGTTTCGCGGTAGCGACGCTCCAGGTTGGGGATGATGCCTTCAAAGGGGTGCGCACGGCTGAACTTGGTGCCCTTCTCCGACATATAGCTGAATTCGATGCTGTCGCGGCCGGAGCCGTGCAGCACCACATTGCGCACTTTTTCCGGCAGGTCTTCAAAGGCGAGCTCGGCCACGGAGAAGCCGTAATGCTCGCCCAGCGACATCAGCATCTGAAAATAGAACTGGTTGCGTTTGTCCCAGCCCTTGATCGCGCCGGCGGCCAGGCTCAATTCCGGATGCGCCACCACGCGGCGCGGATCGAAGAAAGTGATTTCGCCCAGGCCGTCGCACTTGGGGCAGGCGCCCATCGGGTTGTTGAAGGAGAACAGCCGCGGCTCCAATTCCGGCAGGCTGTAGGAACACACCGGGCAGGCGAACTTGGCGGAGAACCAATGCTCTTCGCCCTTATCCATTTCCACGGCGATGGCGCGGCCTTCGGCGTGACGCAGCGCGGTTTCGAAGCTTTCCGCCAACCGT
The DNA here is from genome assembly GCF_023507765.1 of Chromobacterium sp. IRSSSOUMB001. NCBI lineage: Bacteria > Pseudomonadati > Pseudomonadota > Betaproteobacteria > Neisseriales > Chromobacteriaceae > Chromobacterium > Chromobacterium sp. IRSSSOUMB001. The sequence goes on along the minus strand of NZ_JALCYU010000001.1, from coordinate 348,841 downwards.
TGCTTCATGTCTTCGCGTACTTTCAGGCGGTCTATCACCACTTCGATGGTGTGCTTCTTGTTCTTGTCCAGCTTGGGCACGGCGTCGATTTCAAACACTTCACCGTCCACGCGCACCCGCACAAAGCCCTGGGCGCGCAGGTCTTCAAACAGGTCAAGATTCTCCCCCTTGCGGCCGACGATGACCGGGGCCAGGATCATCACCCGGCTTTCCTCCGGCAGCGCCAGCACGTGATCCACCATCTGACTGACGGTTTGCGAGGACAAGGGCACGCCGTGCTCCGGGCAGTGCGGCTCGCCCACCCGGGCGTACAGTAGCCGCAGGTAGTCGTGGATTTCGGTGACGGTGCCGACGGTGGAGCGCGGATTGTGGCTGGTGGCTTTCTGTTCGATGGAGATCGCCGGAGACAGGCCTTCAATCAGGTCCACGTCCGGTTTTTCCATCAATTGCAGGAACTGGCGCGCATAGGCGGACAGGCTTTCCACGTAGCGGCGCTGACCTTCCGCGTACAGGGTGTCGAAGGCCAGCGAGGATTTGCCGGAGCCGGACAGGCCGGTAATCACGATCAATTGGTGGCGGGGCAAATCCAGGTTGATGTTCTTCAGATTGTGCGTGCGTGCGCCGCGAATGCGAATGCTGTCCATATTGGAGCGTAACTCACCGTCGGTCAGGGAACCTGTTAATATACCTGACTTGGCAAGTCTGACTCCACCAGATCTTTAACGCGCGGCGTCATCCGGAACGGCGCCGGACCGTTACTAGAACCATGGGGCGCGGCCCTCAGGCCGCAGCCCGCCAGCAACACAAACGACGCACACAAGAATGAACGCAACAGAACTCCGGGCCAGCCTTGGCCTCGCCGGCATCTACGCCCTGCGCATGCTGGGCATGTTCCTGATCCTGCCGGTATTCGCCCTGTACGCCCAAACCCTGGAAGGCGCGGACAACCACACGCTGATCGGCATCGCGCTGGGCAGTTACGGCCTGACCCAGGCCCTGCTGCAACTGCCGCTGGGCATGCTGTCCGACAAGATAGGCCGCAAAAAAGTGATTTACGGCGGCTTGCTGCTGTTTGCGCTGGGCAGCTTCGTCGCCGCCGGCGCGCACGACATCGCCACCCTGACCGTGGGCCGGATTATTCAGGGCGCCGGCGCCATTTCCGCCGCCATCACCGCGCTGCTGGCGGACCTGACCCGCGAGGAAAATCGTACCAAGGCGATGGCGATGATAGGCATGTCCATCGGCACCACCTTCGCCGCCAGCCTGGTGCTGGGGCCTCTGCTGGCCAAGTACATCGGCGTCAACGGCATTTTCGCGCTCACCGGCGCGCTGTCGCTGGCGGCGTTGATCGGCGTCTGGCTGATCATTCCGGACCCGGTCAGCTCCCGCTTTCACTCTGACACCGAAGCCAACGCCAAGCGGCTGCCCGCGGTCTTGAAAGACCCGCAACTGCTGCAACTGAATTACGGTATCTTCGCGCTGCACGCGGCGCAGATGGCGATGTTCGTCACCATTCCCTTCGCGCTGATCAAGACCGCCCATCTGGACAAGACCCAACACTGGCAGGTGTATCTGCCGGTGACGGTAATCGGCTTCCTGCTGATGGTGCCGGCCATTATCTACGGCGAGAAAAAAGCCAGACTCAAGCAAGTCTTCGTCGGCGCCATCGCGCTGATGGCCGCCGCACAGATGGGCATGGCGATGGCGCTGGACAGCTTCTGGCAGATCGTGATCTGGCTGGGCTTGTATTTCATCGCCTTCAATATCCTGGAAGCCACGCTGCCCTCATTGATTTCCAAGATCGCTCCGGCCGATGCCAAGGGAACCGCGATTGGCGTGTATAATACGGCCCAATCCCTTGGCCTGTTCCTGGGCGCGGCGGCCGGCGGCTGGCTGTATACCCGCTTCGGCCCGGCCGGCGTGTTCGGCTTCACCAGCCTGCTGATGCTGACCTGGCTGCTGTGGTCGCTGGCCATGCGGCCGCCCAAACCGGTGCGCTCGGTGATGTTTCACATCGGCGAGGACTGGCGGGGCGACGCCGGCGACCTGTCCCGCCAATTGGCCGGCGTGGCCGGCGTGCATGAAGCCGTGGTCGTGTTGGAAGACCGCGTGGCCTATCTGAAGGTATCGCAGCAACAGTGGGATGAAGCGACGGTGCAGCGCCTGATCGGAGCCACCTTCTGAGCCGCGGCGACAGGCCAAATATTTAGATTTTTATTCGGAGACATCGATGAACAGCATCACCTTTGACGGCCGTCTGGCCGCCGACGCCGAACTGCGCTACACCCCCAGCGGTGAGCCGGTACTGTCGTTCCGCGTAGCCAGCGACATCGGCTTTGGCGAGCGCAAGAGCACCAACTGGTTCAGCTGCCAGGTATGGGGCAAGCGCGGTGAATCGCTGAAGAATTACCTGGCCAAAGGCCAGCAGGTAACCGTTTACGGCCAACTGACCCTGCGCGAATGGCAGGACAAGGAGGGCAACAAGCGCTTGTCCCCGGACGTGCGCGTCAACGAGCTGAGCCTGCAAGGCGGCCGCAATGAGATGGGCGGCTCCGGCGGCGGCATGAGCGGCGGCGGCATGGACGACGGCTACGGCTACAACGCCCCGGCCCCGCGCCAGGAGGCGCCGGCCGCGCCCCGTCGCCAAGAGCCGCGCCCGGCGCCCAAACAGCTTGACGATATGGACGACGACATTCCGTTCTGATCCTCCCGGATCGTCAACTGTCGCACAAGACCGAAATGCATGGCGCCCTCAGCGGATGGCGCCGGAATTTCGGTCTTTTTCTTTGCGCATCATTCAACTCTCCGCAGGCGTCAACCGGATAGGGGTTAACAGCCCATGCGTCTTTCTTGCCCGCTCGTCACACCGCCCCCCATTTGCCGCGCCGCGGCATGATCGCGCTACCCGCCTTCCCAGCCAGCACAAAGTTTGCTGCGTCGCACCGTTTTCCGCATAGCTACCATAGCCTTTAAACACATGTATTGAGCAAGATTAATATTCCATCCACCCTCTCAAAATGTGCGTTTGCACAAATGAGACAAATCCCTCTTGCCAACATATGTCGAGTGAATTTTACTGTATCAATTTCATGCCGTATTGATATAATTTCCGCGTATTATCAAAACAACATATTCGACCCGTCTTATACGACATGTGCAGGGCAACCATGAAAAACGCCATAACGCGCACCCACCCCCCCCGGCCACGCCAATCCACGGCGTCGCCGACAGACCCCCCCTTCCCCGCGCCTATCTGCCGGCAGTAAACCAAGCCATGTACTAAGAGCCTGTTCAAAGTCTCGCGAGCAGGAGTGAGACAAGGCGAAAACAGCTAAGGAAGCGAAATGTACAAATGGTACATGAGCATTCTGAAGCGGCACTCACCGTGTCACGTCTTACAGCTCGTTGCAGATCGTAAACAGGTTCTAAAAGCGGCTAACACACCCCTGATGCTACGTTGCGTCGACTTCCCGCACTCAAGTACTGCCTGCGTCGTCGCGCCTTGCCTCGGTTGTAACGCTGACTGTTATTAACCGCTCTAAAACCGCCGCAATAGCGGAACGCGCGCTTTTCTGCCTTTGAAGCCGCGCCCTATCCGCCATTAATCCAATTTTAAATACATTGAATTAACTGAAAACACAATTTATTGGAAATATCATGCTAGAAGATAAATCAATCTGCCCACTGAGCGCCGCTCAGCAAGAAGTCTGCCTGGCCATCGGTCAAGAAGGCCGCAATCTTCATTACCACCTGTGCGATGTGATCGAATTCAACGGCGATTTGCAAACGCCCTTGCTGGAACAAGCCATCAGAACCGTGTGCCAACAGGTGGACACCCTGCGCGCCGCTTTCGAAACGGACCCTGCCACCGGGCAATACCGGCAACGCCTCCGCCCCAAGCTGCACAACGACTATTTTTCCTGGCACGACCTGTCCGCCAAACCGAACCCGGAGCAGGCCTACTCGGCCATGCTGGAAGAACTGCTGGCCGACGATATGGACCTGGCCGAGCAACCACTGATCCGCTATCTGATAGTCAAGCTGGCCGATCGTCGCCACCGCATGATAGAGCTGGGCTCCCACCTGGTGGTGGACGGTTTCGGTCACGCCATCTTGTTCAAACACATTACCGACTGCTATGTCCGGCTGGCGCGTGGAGAAGCCATCGAGCCGCTGCCGGCGCAGCCGCTAAGTCAAGTGTTCGATGCGGAGCAGGCCTATCGTCAGAGCGAGTCTTATCTCAAGGACCAATCTTACTGGCGCCAGTACTGCCTGGGTCTTCCCGACCCCACCCAGCTGGTGCCGGGCGAAGCTCCCCTACGCAAGCTGAACCGGCTACGCAAGGTCTTCTCCGGCGCGGCGGTGGACGGACTGCGAGAAACCGCTTCACTGCATCGGCTCCGCCTGTCCAGCGTGCTGCTGGCGGCCTGCGCCACCTATCTTCACAGAATGACCGGACAAAGCGAGCTGGCGGTGGGCATGCCGGTGGCCGCCCGCCAATTGAAAGCCCTGCGCGAGATTCCGGCCATGGTGGCCAACATCCTGCCGCTGCGCATCTCGTTCACGCCGGAATCCACGGTGTTGTCCATCGCGGCGGACATCCAACGCCAGTTGCGGCGTCATCTGTTGCATCAGGGCTACCGCTCGGAAGCCATGATCCGCGACCTGTACGCGGAGCGCGGCCACAAGCCTCTGTTCAACACCCTGCTCAATATCGTGGCCTATGACCAGGAAGTGGACTTCGACGGCTGCGAAGCCACGGTTCAGAACGTCGCCAACGGCCCCGCCGACCATCTCGGCATAGACATCTTCGACCGCAACGCCGATGGCCGACTGGAGATAGGCTTCAACGCCAACGCCGATCTTTACCCGCTCGAGGCGCTGGAGCTGCATTACGCGCGGATGACTTTATTGCTGGAGCGTTTCGTCGACGGGCCGGAAACCTTCGCCTCAGACTACCAACTGCTGTTGCCCGGCGAGCTCGAGCGCTGCTATCCGCTGCCAGCACGCGCCGACGCGCCGCCAGTCTTCGCCGACGCCTTCGCCGCCTCTGCGCGGAGCCACGGCCACCTGCCGGCCCTGCGCCAGGGCGAACGCGAACTCAGCTACGCCGAGCTGGACGACCGCGCCGACCGTCTGGCCAGCCTGCTGCTGACGCGCGGCGTGCGACCCGGCGACGACGTCGCCGTCATCGTATCGCGCAGCATCGAATGGGCGGTTGCGACGGTGGCGCTGTTCAAGCTCGGCGCCGGTTATGTGCCGGTTGACCCCGATCTGCCGGAAGCCCGCATCGAATACATTCTGGCCGACGCCTCGCCGGCCGCGGTCATCGTCGCCGCCGGCGGCGTCGTCAAAACCGAGCTTGCGCCGGAGAAACTGCTCTATCTGGACGCCGAGGCGCTGGACGCGCTGCCGCCTGCCGCTCTCCCGCTCCCTCGCGTGCCCCCCTCCGCGCCCGGCTATCTGATCTACACCTCCGGCTCCACCGGCAAGCCCAAGGGCGTGGAAGTGACTCACCGCAACCTGGTGCCCATCGCGGATACCGCCATCCGGGCGGCGGGGTTGCAAGCCGGCCAGCGCGTGCTGCAATTCATCGCGGCCGGTTTCGACATGTCGGTTCTGGAAATCATGATGACGCTGCTGGCCGGCGCCACCCTGGTCCTCTGCGATAAAGTCTCCAGCGCGCCCGGCAAGCCGCTAGCCGCGCTGGTGAAACGGGAAAACATCAAACTGCTGGTGATGACGCCCAGCCTGCTGGCCTATCACCAGACCGAGGACTTCCCTCGGGACACCGTCCTGATGCTAGGCGGAGAGCCGTGCACACCGGCGCTGCTGGCGCGCTTCTCCCACTGCCGGCTGCTCAATGTCTACGGTCCGACCGAAACCTCCTTCGCCACCTCGATCAACGCCGACTACGGCGACGGCGACCTGTCCATCGGCCCCGCTACCGCCAACACCCGGCTCTACGTGGTGGACCCGCGGCAACGGCTGCTGCCGCCCGGCGCCTGGGGAGACTTGTTCATCGGCGGACCCGGCGTGGCCCGCGGTTACCGCAACAGTCCGGAGCTGACGGCCAAAGGCTTCGTCCCCGATCTGCTGGACCCCGCCGACACCATGTACCGAGCCGGCGACCGCGTGTTCTTTGACCACGCTGGCCGCATTCACTATCAGGGCCGCCAGGACAACCAGATCAAGCTGCGCGGGCTGCGCATCGAGCTGGACGAGATCAAAAACGCCTTGCTAGGCTGCGGCGGCGTAGAGGACGCCGTGGCCTTGCTGCGCGATCTGCCGCACGGCCCGGCCATCGTCGGCTATGTGGCCAACCAGCAGTTGGAGCTGGACAGCGAGGGGCTGAAACAGGCGCTAAGCCGTCAATTGCCCCATCACATGATCCCCAGCGTCATCATGGTGGTGCCGGCCTTTCCGCTCACGCCCAACGGCAAGCTGGCCACCAGCGAACTGCCCACGCCGACGCTGCAGGACGACGGCGAGCAAGCGCCGCCGCGCACTCCGGAAGAAGAAATCATGTGCCGGCTGTTCGCGACAGCGCTGGAATGCGGGGAGGTCTACGCCAATCAGAATTTCTTCGCGCTGGGCGGGCATTCGCTGCTGGGTCTGCAGCTGATCAACACTATCAGGGAAACCTTCGGCGTCTCTCTGGGCATCGCCGACTTCCTGGCAGCCCCCACTCCGCGCCAACTGGCTCAGCGGCTGGAGCGGCCAGCCGCTTTCAGCGATCCCTTCGACGCCATGTTGCCGCTGCGCGCTCAGGGCGGCCGGCCCCCGCTGTTCTGCATCCATCCGGGCGGCGGCATCGCCTGGCCCTATGCCGGCCTGCTGCCCTTCCTTCCGGAGGATCAGCCGCTGTACGCCATCCAGTCACCGATACTGCGCGACCCGGACCGCGTCATTGAATCGCTGGATGAGTTGGCGGAGGAATACCGGCAGCGCATCCAGGCGGTGCAGCCGCGCGGGCCGTACCAACTGGCCGGCTGGTCGGTGGGCGGCAACTTGGCGCTGCGCCTGGCCGCCATGCTGCAGGCCGACGGCCATGAGGTCAGCTTCCTGTGCATGTTCGACAGCTACCCGCTGCAAGGCGGGCCGGCTTCTCTGAAGCTGGACGACGCCACCATCATCACCCGGATGACGCGCGCCATCGTCGGCGCGCCGCGCGCCGGCATCAAGGGGCTGAAGAGCGCCATGGAGGAAGTGCTGGGCGGCAGCCAGGTTGGCGATGAGTTTCTGACCCGGCTGGTGAACGACTCCAAACTGATGCTGGAGCTGCTCGCCCGCTGCCGCTATCAACGCTACGACGGCGACTTGATCTTCATCCGCGCCACCACCGACATCCTGCGCCCCGAGGATCAGCAGCCGTCGCTGTGGCAGCCCTACATCTCCGGCAAGCTGATCGAGTATGAAGTGAACGCGCCGCATGAATGTCTGCTGCAGCGCCAGTATCTGGAACAGTTCGGCGCTCAATTCGCCGCCGAACTACAACGGCGGGCCTCGATCGGCGTCGTCCAGGCTCAGGCGCAGCCGGCGTAGTCCCCCAGTATCAGCCTTGGCCCGCGGCTTGCCGCGGGCTTTTTCATTCCGACGAGGGCAGAGCGCCGCGTGCGGGGAACGGCTGCTAGCCGCCTGCGCGCTTCACCGTCCAGCCGCGCTGCTTGAGCAGCCCAACCACCTGTTCGCAGTGATCGCCCTGGATCTCGATCACACCGTCCTTGACCGTGCCGCCGCTGCCGCAGGCGTTTTTCAGCTGCTTGCCCAGTTGCGCCAACTCCAACGCGTTCAGCGGCGCGCCCTGGACCACGGTGACCGCCTTGCCGTTGCGGCCCTTGGTTTCTCTGCGCACCCGCACCACGCCGTCGCCGGCCGGCGCCTCTTGCTTGCCGCATTGGCATTGGGCAACGGCGAAGCCGCACTGCGGACACATGCGGCCGTGTTCGGTGGAGTACACCAAGCCGCCGGAAACATTGCGCGATTTCATGATTTCAAACCCTGGGCCATTGACGAAACGGCCTGCATCGTCGCGGTTTTGCCCGGCTTTGGCAAGCCCGCGTCGCCGCCCCCTGCATCAAAAGCGCTGGCAAACGCATCAGTCTTTTGGCATATTTAAAAACCACCCCAGCCCCTCCCAGACCATGGACGAACTCTACCGCGACCCAGCGCCGGAACGCGCCCAACTGGATGCCCAGCCCGGCGTCACCGTGCTGGAATTCGGCGCGCCCTGGTGCGGCCATTGCCAGGCGGCCCAGCCCTTGATTCAACAAGCGTTGACGGAATGCCCCGGCGTCCGTCATCTGCAAATCGAAGACGGCCCGGGCCGCCGCTTGGGGCGCAGCTACCGCGTTAAGCTATGGCCTACGCTGATTTTCCTTCGTCACGGCCAGGAAGCCGCCCGCTTGACCCGGCCCGACAAGGCGGCGGCCGTCAGCGACGCGCTGCGGCAATGCTTGCCGCCCGAAGAGCATGTTTACGATATCGCTAGCTAAGGCGAAAACAGAGTACACATAGGGTACATGAGCATTTCAAAGACAGTTCAACGCGGTATCGCCGACGCGCAGCAGATCGTAAACAGCTTCTGAAGCAAAGCCGGCCTCTCCCCCACCACCAGGAGTCTCTCTGATGAAAACCCTGCTGCCCTACATCAACTTCCACGGCCAGTGCGAACAGGCGCTGGCCTTCTACCGCCAATGCTTCAACGGCGAGATTGTGGCGCTGATGCGCTTCGGCGACGCGGACTTCCCCAGCCCGGACGAAGCCAAGAACAAGATTCTGCACGCGGAGTTCAAAGCCGAAGGCGTTCATTTCATGGCCTCCGACGGCATGCCGGGCCGCACGCCCGTCCTGGGAGAAAACATCACGCTGAACTTCATGCTGGACAGCGAGGCGGAGCAGACGGCGATCTTCGAAGCCCTGGCTCAAGGCGGCCAAATCAACGAACCGCTGCACGACGCCTTCTGGGGGGCCCGCTTCGGCATGCTGGTCGACCGCTTCGGCATACGCTGGATGAGCAACTGTCCGAAGCCGAGTTAAGCCTCCGCTCAATGCGGGCCGCGAGGCGGCGAGCGCGGCACGAACCCCGCCAAGAAACCGTCCTCGCGGCACTTTTCCCGCATTTATCTATACAAACATAGCTATGCTAAAATAGCCGAATGCCACACCTGACCGTCACACCGGAAGCCGCTTCCCAGCTGCGCCTGCAGCTGATGGCCTTGACGCGCCGGCTGCGCCTGGAGGCGCAGGACGACGAACTTCCGTTCGCCCAACTCTCATTGCTCGCCTGCATCGAACGTGCCGACGGCGCAGCAACGCCGTCGGCGCTGGCGCGCGCGGAAAAGCTGCGCAGCTCCAATCTGGCCAGCCTGCTGCGCGAACTCGAGGCCGGCGGCCTGGTTCTGCGCGCGGCCGATCCCGAAGACGGCCGCAAGGTCCGGGTCCGTCTGAGCGAAGCCGGCCGCAGCGTCCTTGAGGCTCACCGCCTGCGCAAAGACGACTGGCTGCGCGCCGCGCTGGCCGGACTGCCGCCGCAACGCCTGGAGCTGCTGCTTGCCGCCGGCGAGGTGCTGGCGGAGTTGGCCGCCGCTGAACCGCCGACCGCGCGCCAGCCTTGATCAATACGTAATTAGAGCCGCTAACAAAACCTCGCAGAGAACCTGAGCCAAGGCTTGCCGACGCAGAAAACGAAGTTTCTGCGAAGCTACAGTACAAGTGGTACGACAAGGAGGCGCAACGCAGGATCAGGGGTTTTGTTAGCGGGTCTTAAGGAGCTCAGCGATGAACACCGCTTTTATTGGTTTGGACTACATCCACGACATCATGGTCGACGGCGGCAAGGTTGCCCGCTGCGCCGAACACGCGCGCCAACGCGGCGTCATCGCCGCCGCCAACCAGGCCATTGCCGAGGCGCGCCGCCGCGGCTGGCTGGTGGTACAGGTGAAAGTGGGCTTCTCGCCCTCCTATGTGGAGCAAGCCAAAAATTCGCCGCTGTTTGGCCGCGCGCACGAATTCGGCGCGCTGGACCTGTCCGGCCCCGGCACCGCCTTTCATCCGGATCTGGACGTGAGGCCGGAAGACGCCATCGTGATCAAGCCCCGCGTCAGCGCGTTTTACGCCACCTCGCTGGAAGCCGTGCTGCGCGCCCACCGCATTGAACGCCTGATCTTGTCCGGGGTCAGCAGCACCTGGGCGGTGCAGGCCGCCGCGCGCGACGCTCACGACCGCGATTATCAGGTGCTGGTGCTGGAAGACGGTTGCGCCGCCGCCAGCGAAGAAGAGCATCGAACCTCGATGCGTCAGTTGGAAACGATAGCGCGCATCATTCGCCTGGATGAGCTAGCCGCGCTATAAGAGCCTGTTCAAAGTCCCGCGAGCCAGAGCGAGACAAGGCGAAAGCGAGCGGAAAAGCGGAATGGCCAAGGGGTAGATGAGTATTTTGAGGGTGTACTCACCGTGTAACCCTCCACAACGCGCAGCAGATCGTAAACAGGTTTAAACCCCGATCAATACAAATAAATGCCCTGCTGCTCCGGCGCCGGCGCGGCCACGTCCTCGCCCTGCATCTCGCGCAGCGAGGCCTCAATGCCGTGGCACAGCGCGGACAACGGCAGGTCGTTGCCCTCCTTGCCAAACGGCTCTTCCAGCTCCTCGCCTATCACTTCCAAGGCCAGATAGGTGTAGGCGATGAAGACGGCGATCGCCGGCGTCAGCCAGCCTATGCTGGTGACCAGGCCGGCCGGCAGCAACAAGCTGTACACGGTGACGGTGCGGTTGAGCAACACCCGGTAAGTGAAAGGGATGGGCGTGGAGGCGATGCGCTCGCAGCCGCCCAGTACTTCGGACAAGGAGTTCAGATTGCGGTCCAGCGCATGCCATTGCATATCGCTCAACGCGCCGTCGCGGCGCATGCGCGCGGTCAATTGTCCCAACCAGGCCAGGATCAACGCCGGCTTGAAGCGTCCCGCCAACGCCTTGTCCAGGATCTCCTCCGGCAGCAGCCGCCGCAAATGCGCGTCGGCGTCGTCGCCGCGCAGCTGCGCCTTCAACGCGTAAGCGAAGGCGCAACAGCCGTCTATCAAGCGCCGCGCGTCGGCGTTGTCCGGCGCCAGCGACAAGGCCTGCCGCGCCAGCGAGCGGTTGACGATCAGCAAGCTGCCCCATAGCTTGCGCGCTTCCCAGAAACGTTCGTAGCTGACCGAGTTACGAAAGCCCAGGAAGATGGCCAGCGACACCCCCATCAGAGTAAAGGCGGGAATGCTGAGCGCCGAATCCGCGTGCTCGCTCAGCCACCAGCCGCGCACAGCGGCGGCGGCGATGGAAATGAAGAAAACCAACAACAGGCGCGGCATGATGCGCGGCAACACCGAACCGTGCCAGACAAACAGCAAGCGCAGCCAGGAAGAGGTGGATCTAACAATCATGGTGGGAATATGACGAAGTAAGAACGTGTTTACGATCTCGCGAGCTAAGGCGAGACAAGGCGAAAACCGCTGAGAAAGCGGAATGTACACACGGTACATGAGCATTTCGAAGGGGTGTTCAACGCCGTATCGCCAACGCGCAGCTGATCGTAAACAGGTTCTAAAATGGTTGACCGGACTACATGATAGGGCAGCTTGCCCCTGCGCCGCCATGTTTGCGCCGGATTCAGAGCAAGTGGGGCGCCAGCGCCTCCGCCAGCCAATCCATGAATACCCGCGCGCGGCGCGGCAGGTTGCGTCGATGGGCATACAGCAAGGTCACCGGCATCGGCGCGGCGCGGAATTCCGGCAAGACTTCCACCAGTTCGCCTCTGTCCAGCAAATGACGCACGCCGGACTCCGGCGCCTGGATCAGTCCCAAGCCGGCCAGGCAGGCCGCCTGGTAGGCGTCGGCGTTGTTGACGATGACGCTGCCGCTCATGGCCAGCCAATGGCTGCCGCTATCGTCCCGCCATTCCCAGCCGGCCGGGCGCGCCCCCAGGGTGGAGACATAATGGACCAACCGGTGCCGCGCCAGGTCCTCCAGGCCGGCCGGCGCGCCGTAGCGCGCCAGATAGGCCGGGCTGGCGCAATTGAGCTGCCGAAAGCGTCCCAACGGCCGCGCCACCAGGCTGGAATCGCTGAGCTCCCCCACCCGCAATACGCAATCAAAGCCCTCGCGCACGATGTCCACCTTGCGGTCGGTGCTGCTCAACTCCAGCTCCAGCCGCGGGTGGCGTTGCAGGAATTCGTCCAGGCGCGGCAACACCTGATAGCGCGCCACGCCGCTGGGCATATCCACCCGCAGCCGCCCGCTCAGCGTCTCTTCGCCGCGCTGAAACATGCCCTGCAGCTCGTCCATCTCCGCCAACACATCCTTGCAGCGTTCGTAAAAAGCCTGGCCGTCCTGGGTCATCTGCACTTTGCGCGTGGTCCGATGCAACAAGCGCGCGCCCAGCCAGGCTTCAGTCTGTTTAACCGCCACCGAGATGCTGGCCTTGGGCAGGCCCAGGCTGTCCGCCGCCTGGGTGAAGCTGGATAGCTCGGCTACCCGGACAAAAATCTGCATTGCTTCCAGCTTGTTCATCTCCACCGCCAATTGTTATGAATATACGAACACTATAATTAAATAACTCATATTTGTTTATTGAAAACCACACAATAAACTGAACTCATCGGGTCCAAACCTGCACCCGCCCCTACAGGAGATTCCCATGAGCAAGAAGATCGCAGTCATCACCGGCGGCAGCCGCGGCCTGGGCAAAAGCGCGGCCCTGCACCTGGCGCGCCAGGGCGTGGACGTAGTCCTCACTTATCAAAGCCGCGCCGCCGACGCCGAGGCGGTGGTTGCCGAAATCCGGGCCTTGGGCGGCAAGGCCGCCGCGCTGCCGCTGGACGTCGGCCAGAGCGCGAGCTTCAGCGTCTTTGCCGCCCAGTTGCGCCAGACGCTGAGCGAACAATGGCAGCGCGCCGACTTCGACTTTCTAGTCAACAATGCCGGCATCGGCATTCACGCCGCCTTCGCCGACACCAGCGAGGCGCAGTTCGACCAATTGATGAACATACAGCTCAAAGGACCGTTCTTCCTGACCCAGACGCTGCTGCCGCTGATCGCCGACGGCGGCCGCATTCTCAACGTTTCCACCGGCCTGACCCGCTTCGCCCTGCCCGGCTACGCCGCCTACGCGGCGATGAAGGGCGGCGTGGAAGTGCTGACCCGCTACCTGGCCAAGGAACTGGGTCCTCGCGGCATCGCGGTCAACGTCATCGCCCCCGGCGCGATTGAAACCGATTTCGGCGGCGGTCTGGTGCGCGACAACGAGCAGGTCAATGCCCATATCGCCGCGCAAACCGCGCTGGGCCGCGTCGGCCGGCCAGACGACATCGGCGGCGCCATCGCCACCCTGCTCAGCGACGGCGCGGCCTGGGTCAACGGCCAACGCGTGGAAGCCTCCGGCGGCATGTTTCTGTAATCCCCCCCATATCGGCGCATGCCAAGCGGCCACGTCAGGTTTTGTCAGTGAGATAAGTGGAAGTACTTATCACACTATCCACCCCCCGCGTAAGCCTTGCCAGGCAAGGCTTACGCGGGGGGCGCCGCGCCGCGCCACCTCCCGGCTACGCACTTGACATGAGCGCGGCTTGCCCCCTCCGGCAGCAGGAACTAATTTTTGATTATTCCCTGTCCCGGAAAGTAGCCGCCACATGCGCGCAGGCCTAAACCGCACTCTGTCCGCCGTCAGCGGGTTGGGCCTGCGTACTCAATTACTGCTGTTCGCGCTGGCCTGCCTGCTGCCCGCCGCCGTGCTGATCGGCATCGGCGCCTACGAATCGGCCCGCAATCTGCGCGACGCCGCGCAAATGCAAACCCGCGTCGTGGCCGACCAAGTGGATCAAACTCTGGCGGACAAGATCGTCGAACTGGAACGGCTGCTGGCACAACTGAGCCAACGGCCGCCGCTGCGCCGGCTCAACCCCGCCGAATGCGCCGACGCCTATCGCGATCTCACGCTGAGCTTTCCCTCCGTCACCCAGTTAACGCTCAGCAACGCCGCGGGGCAGCCGGTCTGCCGACATGCGCAAAACCTCGCCATGCACGCGCCCCCGCCCAACCACGGCTGGTTCTCCCGCGCGCTGGACGCCCCCGGACTAATGCTCAGCGAACCGCTGCAAGAGCCCGCCACTCGGCGTTGGATCATCATGCCCAGCTATCCGGTGCGTGATGAACAAGGCCGACGCGTAGGGCTGCTGACGCTGCAACTGGACCTGCTGGCGCTACAGTCCCATGTGCTGCCGGCCACGCTGGACCGCAGGCTGATCATCGCGGTGCTCAGTTCACAAGCGGCCTTTTTGCTGCGCTATCCGGACCCCTCGCTCTGGCACGGCAAAACCTCGGTCAATGTCGTCCGCACCATCTCACGTATCCACAGCAACGCCTCCGGCTTCGAACTGGGCGTCGGCCGCGACGGCGTGTCGCGCCTCTACTCCTATCGCAAGTTCTCCCAGGCGGACTGGCTGATCATCGCCGCCTTGCCGGAACAGGATGTCTTCGCGCCCTACTACAACCGCTTGCGCTGGGGCGCCGCCAACGGCATCGCCACCTTGCTGCTCTGCGGCTTGTTGGCGCAAAGCTTCAGCCGCGCGCTGACCCGCCCGGCGCGGCAGTTGGCGGAGACAGCGCAAGCCGTGGCCAGCGGCGCCTCTCAGGCGCGGGCGCAGGAACTGGGGCCGCGCGAACTACGCGCAGTGTCTCGCCAGTTCAATCACATGCTGGACCAGCTGCAAGCTCACGAAGCCGCCATCCGCCTCAGCGAAATGCAACGCGCCGGCATCATCGACACCGCGATGGACGCCATCGTCACCATCGACGCCGACTTGAACATCATCCTGTTCAATCCCGCCGCGGAACGAGCCTTCGGCTACCGCGCCGAGCAAGTGCTGGGTCAACGGGTCGACATGCTGGTGCCGGAATCCTTTCGTTCCCACCACGCGCGGCTGATCCGAGACTTCGGCCGGAACGGCCCGGTCAGCCGCAGCCTTGCGCCGGCCGGCGGGGTACGGGGCCTGCGCGCCGACGGCAGCGAATTCTACGCCGAAGCCTCGGTGTCCCAGCTGGAGGTGGGCGGCCAGAAATATTACACCGCCATCATGCGCGACATCACCGAGCGACTGAAAACGGAGCAGGAGCTCAAACGCCACAGCCGACAACTGGAGTCGCTGCGCGACATGGGGCTCACCCTGCTGTCCGCCGCCAGCCCGAAGCAAACCGCGCAGGAAGCGCTACGCATGCTAGCGCAGTTGGTGCCGTTCTGGGGCGCATCGGCCACGGTGTTCGACTGGCGACACGAGGAGATCATCTTTTTGGCGCTGGAATGCGACGCCAAAGACGAAATCCCGATCGACAGCCGCTTCCCTTTCTCCAGCTTTGGTTTAAGCGACCTGGAGCAGCTCAAGCGCGGCCAGCCCAGCTTCATGCATGACATCACCACGCAGGCGCAACCATCCGCGCTGGTCAAATGGCTGCGCAGCCACGGCGTGCGCGCCTATCTGCGGCTGCCGCTGATGGCGGAAGGACAGCTGCTGGGGTCCCTGAACCTCGCTTTTCAGACCATCGCCCGCCACGACTTTGAACATCTGGAGGTTTCGCGGGCCTTCGCCCAGCAACTAGCCATCACCCTGCAGCACTCCTTGCTGCGGCTGCGCATAGAACGGCTCAACCGCGTCTACGCCATTCTCAGCGGCATCAATATGCTGATCGTGCGCTGCCACGACCGCCAGGAACTGTTCCAGGAAACCTGCCGCATCGCCACCCATAGCGGTGCGTTCAAAATGGTCTGGATCAGCACGATGGACCAGAGCGACGGCCAACACCGCCTAGCCGCTCTGCAAGGGCAAGCGGAACCGTCGCCCAACCCCGAGGCGCTGCTGCAGTTGTCCGCCGTTGCCATCAACAGCGGCGACAACCTCGTCTGCAATCAGCTTGGCGCGCAGCTGCCCTACACGGCGCGCGAACAATTGCTGGCGCAAGGCATCCGCTCGCTGGCCTGCCTGCCCTTGCCGCTGCCTGGACAACGCGCCGCCTCGCTAACGCTGTGTTCCAATGAGGCCAACGTCTTCGATCACGAAGAAATGCAGCTGCTATCCGAACTGGCCGGCGACATCGCTTTCGCGCTGGACCACATCGAAAAAGAGGAACGGCTGCATTTCCTGTCCTACTACGACGAGTTGACCGGCCTGGCCAACCGCAGCCTGTTCCACGAGCGCCTGGCGCAGCAAATCAGCGCCAACCACAACGAGCAGCGACGCCTGGCGGTGGTCTTCCTCGACATCGAACACTTCAAATCCATCAACGACGTCTATGGCCGCTGGGCCGGCGACCAAGTGCTGCGCCTGCTGGCGGCGCGGCTGGAATCCTTTACCGAGGAAGCCCGGCTGCTGGCCTGCGTCAAGATAGACCGTTTCGCGCTAATGATCCCCGAAGTCAAAAGCGAGGAGGATATCGCGCGACAAGTCATGCAACTGCAAGAGCGCTGCGTCGCCCAACCCATCGCCATCCTGGACAAACAGCTGCGCGTTTCCGCCAAATTCGGCATCGCCACCTTCCCGGAAGACGGCGACAACGCGGAGAGCCTGCTGGAGAACGCGGAGGCCGCGCTCAAGCTGGCGCAAAACACCAATGAGCGCTATTTGTTCTACCGCCAGGAGATGAGCGAACGCGCCGCCGTGACGCTGGAGCTGGAAAATCGGCTGCGTTTGGCGCTGGAGCATCAAGAGTTCGTGCTTCACTACCAGCCCAAAGTGGACGCGGTGTCGCGGCAAATCATAGGCGTGGAAGCGCTGTTGCGCTGGCAAAGCCCGGAGCGCGGCCTGGTGTCGCCGGCGCAGTTCATCCCCTTGCTGGAGGAAACCGGCCTGATCCTGGAAGTGGGCGCCTGGGCGCTGCGGCAAGCCGCGCGCGACCATCTGCGCTGGCAGCAAGCCGGCTATCCGGCGCCGCGCATCGCGGTCAACGTTTCGCCGCTGCAATTACGCCAGGCCGATTTCGCCGAACAGCTGCAAAAAGCCCTGAGCGAAGGCGCCGCCGTGCCGGGCATCGACATCGAAATCACCGAAACCGTGGTGCTGGACAATTTGGATACTTGCGGCGAAACCCTGCGCCGCATCCGCGATATGCAGGTGGGCATTTCCATCGACGATTTCGGCACCGGCTACTCCTCGCTGTCCTACCTGGCCAAGCTGCCAACCCAGGAGCTGAAGATCGACCAGTCCTTCGTGCGCGCAATGCTGGAAGATCCGGACGCGATGACCTTGACCGGCGCCATCATCGCGCTGGCCCATTCCCTGCAGCTCAAAGTGGTGGCGGAAGGCGTGGAAACCGATGAACAAGCCACCGCCTTGACTTATATGTTCTGCGATACCCTGCAAGGTTACCTATTCTGCAGGCCTCTGCCGGCGGCGGAACTGGAGCGCCGCTTCTGGCTGGATCGGCCCGACCCGCGCGCGCCGCTGCTCAATATTGTTCAGGAGCCCGCCGCCACGCCGGCCACCGGCTAGAACCTGTTCTAAGTCTGCTGCGCTTAGAGCGGCTAACAAAATTCCTGATGCTGCGTTGCGCCGACTTGCCGTACTCAAGTACTGCCTGCGTCGGCGCGCCTTGCCTCAGCCGTAAAACTGATTTTTGTTAGCCGCTCTTAGGCGATACGGCGTTGAAACCGGCTCTAAACAGCTGTACACGATCTCCCTAACCGCCGCGTCGCCTTGACCCCGCCCCCGCTCTCGGCAACAATCCCCACGTTGCCGCCCAACAAGCGGCACACGGGATTGGCGTCCCGTTAAACGATAAAAAGCGGCTGTGGTTCTACAGCCGCGCACACCACAGCAATGCTCTGACGGGCAGGCTCGTGGTGGGAGAGTGCCATGCACTCGCCGGTTTGATAGTTAAGTCCGGTACGCCAATCCTGCCACGCGCCTGCCCAATACCTCAGCCTTACCCGGCAGGTGGTTTATCTTGTGTCACAGCAGGAGAAACACCATGTCTTACACCCTACCTCCCCGTCGCCGCTACAAACTGGCCGCCCGCGAACAGCAGGAAACCCTGCTTCCCTTCGTCCGTTATCTGCCCTCCCGCAACCACCCCCACTACTGGCAGATGCCCGCCGCCGCCGAAAACTACGCTCTCGCCTGCGCTTACGGCCGCGAATGCGCCGCCCACTTGCTGCAATGGTTGAAGGACAATCCGGAATACGTCGGCTCCGGCCTGCTCAGCCGCGTCGCCCGCGACATCGATTTCGACGACCACAGCCAGCGCGGCCACCGGATGGGCTTCTTCAATTATTTGGAGCATATGCTGTGGCTGGGCGCGCGCCGGGTCCAGGTCTACCGTCACCTGGACAACCAACACCAGTTGCATGACGCGCAAACCCTACGCGCATGGCTGGAAGCGCGCCGGCAGCGACGTCAGAAACGTCCTCGCTAAAAACGTGTTTACGATACGTGCTGCATAAGCGTTGAGAAGGAGTGCGCCTCACGACGCACAGCAGATCGTAGACAGCTTCCAAGCACGCAAAAAAAGGGAGGCCTAGGCCTCCCTTCATCCCCGTTTGGGCCGCGCTGCGCGCGCCCTTGTTCTTCAGCTTACTTGGCTGCGGAAGCCGCGGCTTTCTTGTGGGTTTTCTTTACGGCGTGCTTCTTGTGCTGAGCCGGCTTCTTGGCGGCTTTGGCCGGAGCGGAGGCTTCCGCCTTGGCGGCTTGGGCCTTTTGAGCCGGAGCCGAAGCAGCCTGCTTGTGGGTTTTCTTAGCGGCGTGCTTCTTGTGCTGAGCCGGCTTTTTGGCGGCCTTGGCCGGGGCGGAGGCTTCGGTCTTGGCGGCTTGCGCTTTCTGCGCCGGGGCGGAAGCGTGCTTCTTCACGGCCTTGTGCTGCGCTTTCTTGGCGGCGGGCGCGGCTTTGGCAACCGGGGCGGAAGCCGGCTTGGCGGCTTCGGCGGCGAAGCCGGCGGCGGAGCTCAGGGCGAAAGCGGCGGACAGTACGATCAGGCTCAGTTTTTTCATGGTGACATTCTCCAGTCGGGTCAGGGGGGCGTCCGTCTGCTTAAGTGCTGCCGCGACGCCGGGGCTTTGGTGTTTCCTTGCTGCGTATCCTAGGCGCCCCGGCTCGCCCCCGTCTGTGAGTCAGTTGTAAAGGCATGTAACGCAAAGTAGCCTTCCTACTGAGTCTGCACCTCAAGCTCGCTGATCCGATACTCTCCATCCAGCCAGGCCACCACCTCCCGCGCGCAGGGATGATCCACCGCCGCGTAACGCGCGCGCAGCGCTACGGCGCGTTCGCCCAGTTGATCCAGCCCCACGTCCTGCAAGGTCAGCAAATCCCGCCACAACATGTCGGCCAGTTCCTCGCCGGCCACCACCTGGGCGGCGCGACGCATCGAGGCGCCGTATTGATAGCGCGGCCCCAACCTGTAGCTGTCCGCCAGCGTCAGCGCGGGAATCAGGCTGAGCGCGGCTTGCTGCGCCGGATTGATCCCGTGCGCCGCCAGCAGTTCGGCGTTGGCCGCGGACCGGCCGGTGAAACCGCGCACATGCAGGTATTGCGACATCCGCGCGCCGTCGTTCACCGGATAGTTGTCCCACAGCACCGGCTTGCGGCCCAGCCATTTGCCCACTTGCAGCAAGTGTCCTGGCGAGATTTCACGCGAGCACACCTCCTCGCCGGTCCAGAAAATGTCGATGTCCGGCGCCAGCCACTGGCCCAGTTGCTGCAGATAACCGGCGGGACGCTGGCCGAACACCCGGTCCAGCACCGGGTCGCTGGAATAGTAGCTGGGGCACACCAGCAGACGCTCCACTTCGCAGCGCTGGCTCACCCAGGCGACGATCTCCGCCTGGCGTTCCGCCAGATCAGGCAGATCGCCGCGCATATCGTCGAACAGGATGGCCAATTGGCGGACGCCGATGCGCTGCAGTTGCTCCAGCTTGCGCGCCAGCGCCCGGCGGGCGTCGTCGTTGAAGTTCAGATACGCTTCGTACGGACTGAGCCCCATGCCGAAGCTGACCTCCTGCCCCCGGCAATGAACGGCGAACGCCGCTAGCCGCGCTTCCTGCTCCGCCGGGTAGTCCTGCTGCCACTCGCGGCGCAGATACGCGTCCGCTTTCGGCGCGTACAGATAGAAACGATAGCCGTGCGCCGCCAGCGTGGTGACCAGCAGCTCCCGCTGCGCCCAGTTCCATGGCTTGCCGTAGAAGCCTTCGATAATGCCTAAAGGGATATTCATTTAGAGAAACCTTCCGCGTCCTCGACGCATCGGGGCCAGGCTGGCTCTTCGCGCCCGACCGGCTGCCGGGATGGCCGCCAGTCATCGGAAAATGATGACTTCATGCTATTAATTGACTCAATAAGCAGCGTCAAGTTGCATTAAAAGTCGAGAACATGGCTCGCTTATGCCATAGACGGCAATGCGTCCAACGCCGCGCACAAGGCCGTCAGTTCGCGGCCCAAGGTCTGGATATGCGCCGGCGTCGCGTCTTCGGCCCGTCCTTGTTTCAAAACGGCTTCCAGCGCGGCGGCCTCGGCCTGAACGCGGACCAGCCCCAAGGACCCGGCCGCCCCTTTCAGCGAGTGGGCGATGCGGCACGCTTCCTCGCCTTCCTCCGCGCGCGCCGCGTCCTCCAACCTGGCCGCGTCGTTGCGATGAAGGTCCGCGAATTTGCGCAGCAAACGCTCAAAGCGCTCCAGATCATTCCCAACAGTGCGCAGGCCCGCCGCCAGATCCACGCCGGGCAGGCCCATCAACTGCTCGCGTCGCCCGACGCCCGGCGCCGGATCGGGCGGCACGATTCCAGGCGGCGCAAGCGACGGCAGCCATTTCAACAACAATCCGAACAGTTGCTCCGGGTCCACCGGCTTTGCCACGAAGTCATTCATGCCGGCAGCCAGACAGCGTTGGCGGTCCTCTTCAAAAGCGTTGGCGGTCATGCCCAGGATGGGGATTTGTTCCCAACGCGGCAAAACCCGGATCCGACGCGTCGCCTCCAGTCCGTCCAGTTCCGGCATCTGCACGTCCATCAGCACCAGATCGTATATTCCGGCGGTGGCGCACTCCACGGCCTCCCTGCCGTTGCGCGCCAGCTCGGCCTTCAGGCCAACGCTCCCCAGCAGCCAGAGCGCCACCTCCTGATTGATGAGGTCGTCCTCCACCACCAGCACCCTCGCGTCCGCGCGCAGTCGTAATTCGGCCTCAACCTTGTCAGGCTCCACACCGGCCGGCTCGGCGGCAACGCTCTCCCCTTCCGTCAGCCAGGCCGTCAGCCAAAACACGCTGCCTTGCCCCTCCCGGCTTTCCGCGCCCACTTCGCCGCCCATCAACGCGGCCAGGCGCTGAGTGATCGCCAAACCCAGGCCGGTGCCGCCGTATTTGCGGGTGGTGGAATCGTCCGCCTGCTGAAACGCCTGGAACAGGCTGGCCAGTTTGTCGGCGGGAATGCCGATGCCGGTGTCGCGCACTTCGAAACGCAGCAGCAGACGCTCGCCCTCGCTCCGCAACAGCCGCGCACGCATGGTGATTGTTCCCCGCTCAGTGAATTTGACCGCGTTGCCCGCGTAATTGAGCAAGGCTTGCCGCAAACGGGTGGAGTCCCCGCGCAGACACGGCGGCACGCCGGCGTAATCGCTCTCCACGCGCAAACCCTTGGCCTGCGCCGGCTCGTCGATCAGCGAACGCACATGATCGAACAGCCCGCCGATGGAGAAGTCGGTCAGCTCCAGTGACAACTTGCCGGCTTCTATCTTGGACAGGTCCAGAATGTCGTTGATGATGCCGAGCAGATGCCCGCTGGCCACCAGCACTTTTTCCAGTTTGACCTGCTGCTCTGGCCGTGGTTGAGTGCGCATCAGCAAATGGGTGAAGCCGATAATGGCGTTCAAGGGCGTGCGGATTTCATGGCTCATATTGGCAACGAAGGCGCTCTTGGCCAGATTGGCCGCCTCCGCGCCCTCCTTGGCGCGCACCAGGGCCTGCTCGGTCTCCTTGCGCCGGGTGATGTCGGTGACGAAACCGATGATTTTGTCCGAGCCCCCCGGCTTGTCCGGCAGGTAGTACGCAATCATCTCCACCGCCACCAGCCGCCCGTCCCGGGTCCGTTGCTGGGTTTCAAACTGCGCCCGGCTTTGCTGCCGCAGGCGCTCCACAGTGCGCGCGTAGATTTCAGGCGTGGTGTTGGGCACGATGTCCGACACGTTCAGGCGCAGCATTTCATCGATGCCGTAGCCCAGCAGCTCCGCCGCGTAACGGTTGACGTAGACCAGCCGCCCGCTCTCCGCATCCACCCAGTGGATGCCGATGCCCACACTGTCCATGGCGAACTGAGTGGTTTGCAGCTTGGCGCTGGTGGCGCGCACCTCCGCGGTGCGCACCGCCACCAGTTCTTCCAGATGATGACGGTGCTGATCCAGCTCCATGGCCAACCGTTTTTTCTCGGTGATATCCTCTTGCAAGGACAGGTAATGACTGATCCTGCCATCCGGTTGCCGGATAGGCGAAATGTGGGCGAAGTCAACGTAATCGCTGCCGTCCTTGCGCCGGTTGAACAGTTCGCCTTTCCACGGCTGACCGGCCCGCAGCGCGCCCCACAACTCAGCATAGGTGTCCGCTGGAGTCAGCCCGGACTTGAGTAGATTGGGCGTCCGCCCCATCACCTCTTCCCGGCTGTAGCCAGTGTTGCGGACAAACGCTTCGTTGACGTATTCAATTCTCGTTTCCAGATCGGTGATGACGATGCTCTCCGGACTCTGCTCCACAGCCATGGATAGCTGGCGAATCCGCTCCGCCGCCTGCCGCCTCAGGCTGATGTCGCGGAAAGCACCGTAGACGCCGCCGTCCGGCAGGCGGATCGCGTTCACTTCCACCGGCACCTCGGCGCCGTCCTTGCGCCGCAACAGCATCTCGGCGCTCAACTGTTCGTTGGACAGCAACCGCCGGAACAAAGACTGCGCATTGTCCGCCGTGGAGCCCACGCTGAAATCGCCCACCCGCATCGCCAGGATTTCCGGCTCGTCATAACCCAGCAACTGACAGGCCTGCAGGTTGGCGTATTGATAGCGCCCCTCCGCATCGGCCACCAACACCGCGTCGGCGGCATGATCCAATACGCTGCGATAACGCGCTTCGGCGCTGGCCAGCGCCTGGGTTTTTTCGTGCAGCGGCCGCAAATCGTTATAAGTGTCAAAAAAGCCGCAGAACGCGCCGGTCAGATCGTGCATGGCGGTGACGGACGCGTAAACCGGGATGATTTCGCCGTTGCTGGCGACGCGCGCTTGCTCGCCGGTCCAGCGCCCCTGCTGTTTCACCTGCTGCTCCAGCGCCGCTCGTTCCGCCCTCCTGACTGGATCATCCGGAATGAAGCGAGCAATCGAGGTGCCCAGCAGCTCGCCAATCGAATACCCCATTAATTCGCCAAACGCGGCGTTGACGTACAAGATGTTCTTGGCCGCATCGGTCATCACCACCGGCTGCGCTGACTGATCTAGCGCCTCCGCCAATTGGTGACGCTCTTCTTCCATGGATTTGCGCGCGGTGATGTCCTCGGAGAAGATCACAATGCCGCCGATGGCGCCGTCTCGCGCGTGCCATGGCCGCACTTCCCAACACAGCCACTGCGCCGCGCCGTTCTGGCGCAGAAAGCGGTCTTCCTCTTCGCGCACCACCTCCCCGGCCAGCGCGCGGCGATGAATTTCTCGCCAAGCCTCGGGGATTTCCGGAAATACCTCATAGTGGGATCGGCCGATGGTGTTCTGGCCATCCAGTTGGTAATCGTCCAGCCAACGGCGGCTGGCCGCCAGATAACGCATATTGCGATCGAACATCGCCAGCGCCGCCGGGGCGTGTTCGATGAATAGCAATAGTCTTTCCTCGCTTTCCAACAGGGCGGTTTCCATGGCTTTTCGGTCGGACACATCCTGCATTGCGCCCCGCACCGACACCACCTTGCCGCCCGCCAACACAGGCCTCCCGGACACCCTAACCCACTTGCGCCGGCCGGTGGCGCTGAGCAATTGCAGCTCCAGATCATAGGGCTCGGCCTCCGTCACGACGCGGCGCACCGCTTCCTCTATCCGCCGGCGATCCTCCCCATGGAAAAAATCCAACCCAATGCAGGTGTTGGCCGGAGCATCCGCCGGCAGGTCATGGATGCGGGCCACTTCCGAGGTCCAGCCGCAATCTCTGGTTGCGGGATCAAACCACCAGCCGCCCACCCGAGCGATGGCGCTCATTTCCTGCAGCAATTGCTCGCGCTTCCCCTGCTCCGCTTCGGCGCGCTTGCGCGCACTGATGTCCGATGCGATCCCGCATACCGCGTAGGCGCGCCCCTCTGCATCGAACAAGGGAAATTTGTACACCAAGTAGGTATGCGGACCATCGTCATGCGGCACGGTTTCCTCATACTCTCGAGCCTGACCGGTGCTCAGCACTTCCAGATCGGCGTCGCGCAACTTGGCCACCACCTCGGGCGGAAACAAATCCTCATCGCGCAGGCCGCGCATGGCCTCTACGCTGATATGGAACAAATCGGGATAGCGTTGATTGACCAGCAGATAGCGGCCGTTTATGTCTTTGACGAAGATGACCGCGGTGGAGTTGTCGATGATGGCGTGCAATAACGCTTGCTGACGCGTCAGCTCATTCTCCGCCCAGCGCGACCGGCGGCGGATGAGGCGCTGGCTGAACAGGCTAAACATCAAGCCGCACAAGGCGAACAAGACAATAGAGGCGGCATCGGCCGTCCGGGTAATGACAAAGCTCCACTGCGGGGGTATGAACAGAAACCAAACCAAGGATACCGACAAGGCGGTGGCGACCAGGCCGCCGGTCAGCCCGCCCAGCATGGCGGAGAGGAAAACCGCGGGATAGAACAGGAACCAGACGTATGGGTGGATCCAGCCCCAAAACCACCACTGCCCGGCCAAAGCGAGCAAGGGCACGAGAACCCCCACCCCGAACGCGCGCCATGACAGGGAGGCGAGGCCCCCCCGGAAACGCCCTTTCCGCGCCTCTTGTTTAAAATCCGTCAATTCTCGGCCCCGACTCGAAAGCTGGCTTGGTTTTGTCAGTTCTCACGATAGACCACGCCTCTACGCCGGACAAACCGCCTACTGCCGACGCAGGCGTCTGGTTTCCCCCTCGGCGTCACACCATTGCAGCGTTCCGGCCTCAATCAACAGAGTCTCCGGCAGCACGGCGCTGCGCGCCAGTTGCGGCGTTTGCGCTTCCACGGTCAGCGGATAGGCGATTGGCTCGCCGTAACGGCGCGGGCTACGCGCATAGCAGCCGTGCTCGTTGTAAAACAACTCCAGCCAAGCGCCTTCTCCATTCTCATAACGCCCCGGAACAAACAACTGCTCATCCGGCTGCTCCCGCCCCGGCGTTGGCAGGGCTTCCACCCCCTCTCCGCTGGCTATGCGCGCCAAATCCAGCCCCAGGCGCTCCACCGGCGAGCCGAAGGCATTGGCCAACACCACCACGCCGCCTCCGCCGGGCAAGACGCTCATGAAGGAGAAAAAGCCGTTGACATCGCCAAAGTGCTGGGCCAGCCGCAGCCGGCGGCCGGCCAGCGTCCAGTCCTCGCCGTAAAACCCATAGGCGTATTCCAGGGCGCCCACGTCCAGCATCAGCGCGGCCAGCCGGGCCGGCAAGGCCTCGCCCCGCTGCAGCGCCTCCAACCAGCGGCACAGATCACCCGCGCTGGAGGCCAGATCGTAGACGCCCCAAGCCACCGACATGTCCATCGGCTCCGCGTAGCGCCACGGCGCTCCGGGATGCAGGCCGCGCGCGGCCTGCGGCAGAATAACGCGGCCATCGTCGACGAAAGTGCGCTCCAGACCCAGCGGCCGAAACAGGTACTGCTGCCGATAGCTGGAGAAATCCTGATCCGCCACCCGCTCCACAATGGCCGCCAATAATAAATAGCCGGTATTGCTGTATGCGTGGGCAATGCCGGGCGGGCAAGCCGGCGGCAAAGCGTGCGCCCAATCGAGCAGTTCCTGCGGCCGATGCGCCAGCCGCATCCGCGTCGGCCAATATTCCGCCGCGCTGGTGAAGTTGGCGGTGCCGGCGCTGTGATTCAGCAATTGATGCAGGCTGATGCCCGCCGCATTGGGAAAGTCGGGAAAAAACCGCTCCAGGCTGTCGCTCAGTTCCAGCCGCCCCTGGGCCACCTGCTGCAGTACCGCGGCGGCGGTAAAGCTCTTGCTCAACGAGCCGATGCGAAACACCGTGTCCGGCTCGTTGGCCACCGCCAAACCCGGATCGGCCATGCCGCCGGCCACGACCACCCGCTCGCCGTTGGCCAAGCCGACGGCGGCCACGCCGTGCAGACAGCCCGCCGCGTTCCAGGAGCGCAGATACGTTTGCAACGCGGCCACCGTGCTCATCCCCATGCCCATCCCCTCTGTTCAGGATCGTTTCGCGCCTCATCATCACTATGGTTTGTTTCCCCGCCGCTCGCCATGCGATCCGCGCCGCGACAGCCGCCTCGCCTTGCCTCCTCCGAGGCCGGCTCACGATCTCAGTAAAAGTAGTCGACCAGCAATTGCCAGACCCGCCGCGTCGGGCTCGCGCCGTAACGGCTGTCCGGCGCTCCGTCAAAACGCTGCCACTGCAAGGCCAGGTCCGCCGCGCCCAGGTGATAGCGGACCTCGGCCCAATTCATGCCGCTATGATCCACTAGGTCGAAACTGCGCATCGCGGTCAGATCCAGGCCATCCACCAGCGCATCCTGCCAATGCGCGCGCAGCAAGGCGGCGCGCCGGGTGAGCAGGCCGCCGCTTGCGCCGACTCCTGCCCGATAAGCGCCGTAGAGCGCCGGCTTGTCCCGCAGCGCGCGCCATTCATCGCCATCCGGCGCCGCGCCGTCCTGCTGCCCCTCCAAGGTCAGGCTCAGTTTGTTGGCGCCGGTCCAGGTCAGGCCGCCGGCCAGACGATTGCGCCAAGCAGAATCCGGCAGCCCCAGGCTTTGCCTCCAAGTAGTCTGCTGCCGCCCGCCGGCCCATTCCAGATAGACCACGGTGGAGTTGCCAAGCACACGCGACACATTGAAGCCCAGTTGCGGAGAACGGCCTTGCTCTTGCAGCAACAGCCATTGCGGATTCAGGTTTTCAGCGAAGCGATAGCTGCCGGCCAGCAGCAGCCGCTGCCGTGGATTGCTGGCGCCCCAGTCCAGGCTGGCCCCGTCCGGATTAGGCCCCGAACCCAGCTTGGGCGACCAGATCGCGGTCAAGGAAGCCCGATCCCATAGCCGCTGCCAGCGCAACATGGCGTTGCCGAGACGGTTCTGACGCAGGCTGTCCGGGTCCGCCGACACCACCGAGCGCACGGTGCCGGCGCCGAGAAAATCAGTGGGGTTGTAGCCCACGGCCACGCCGTAGCGGGTATTGACGCGCCCCAAGTCCAGCATCGCGTCGACGCCGAACTCGCGGCTCAGATAGGCCTCCTTCAGGGTATTGACGCCGTGGTCCCGCTGCGGCGAGCCGGCGAAGCGCCAATCCAGCCGGTTGGCCAGCACGCCGCGCCAGGCGGGGCTCAGACGGCCGTCCCAGCGCAGATCGAAAGACAGCCGCTGGCTATCGTCTCCCGGTCGCGGAGACAACGCGGACGCCTCCAGTTGAAGCTTCAGATCACGCGGCTTCTCTTCCTCCATCCGGGTTTGATCCGCCAGCCGCAACGCTTCCTCGTCCAGCGGCGCGTCGGCGCCCCGCGCGGCCGCGCACGCCAGTAGCAACCACCCAAGCGCTAGCTTCCGCATCGTCATTCGGCCCGAAAACGCGGCAGATAGTCGCGTTGCAACCAAGCTTCCGGCACCTCGCGCCAAGCGAACTGGCTGTTGCGCAACACCGTTATCCAGCGCGGATTGAGGCCGTCTATGATCACGGTTTCCGTCGGGCGCTCTCGTCCCAACACTGGCTGATAAGCGCGGTAGTACGCGGTCTTCAGCAAGCTTCCGCTCTCTGCGTAGAATTGCGCCTTGCGGCTGCGATAGCCATCGCGGTCCACCCACAGATCAATCGCGTGGTAGGTGACGCCGGGATTGCGCGCGCTGAGCCGCAGCTTGTAGCAAAGCCGCGCCTGGCGGTCCCCGTCCTGTATCGTCTCCTCGCCGGCCAGCACCGCTTGATAGTCCAGCGCCAGGTTGACAGTGACCACGTCGCCGTTGGCCGCCTGGCCCAGCAGCCGCTGCTGCGGCGAAATCGGCACGCTGGCCTTGCTCGCCGGATCGAAAAACCAGAGATCGTTGCCGCTTTTGAGCATCAGCTTGCCGGCGTCCCGTTTGGGATTGATGAAACGCAGCAGGCTGCGGAACTGGCCGCTTTTCGGATCGGCGCGCGAATACACCGCCAGCGCGCTGGCCTCGTTCTGCTTGCCGTCCTTATAGCTGATCAAGGACACCACCAGCCCGAAGGAGCGTTCCGGATTGCGCACCGCGTCGCTATTGGTCAGGATGGTCTGCGCGTCGGGCGCGGCCAGCGTCGTCGTCGCCCACAAGGCAACGCTCAGCGCGGCCCAGCGTACCGTTCTCACTCTCTTGAGAATTCCAAGCCTGTCACGCATGACGCAAAGCCTCCACGATATTGGCCGCGGCCGCGCGCCGCGCCGGCCACCACGACGACAGCAAAGCCATCGCCATCAAACCGCCGGCGGTCACCGCCATCATCCGCCACTCGCCCCAGACCCGCACCAGGATGGGGCTGGGGTCCACCTGCCCCGGCGGCAGCCAGGTTAGCCCGGCGTGATTGATCAGCCAGGAGAGCAACAGCGCCAGCGCAATGCCCAGTACTCCGCCGCCAAGGCCCAGCAGACAGCCCTCGCACAGGAACAGCCGCTGGATGCCGCGGCGGCGCAGCCCCATCGCCCGCAGCGTGCCAATCTCCACTGTCCGCTCCAGCACCACCATATTCATGGTGTTGCCTATGGTGAACAGCGCCACGCAGGCGATCAACACCGCCAGAAAGCCGAAAATGGTGCCGAACATGCCGGTGATTTGGCCGTATTGCGGCTGTAGCGTGGCAAAGTCGTGCGCCGCCAGCGGCTGGCCGCGCAAGCGGGTGGCGAACAGCTGACTCAAACGCGCCTCGGCCGCCGGAATCTGCGCGGTGTGCCTGAGCTGCAGCACGATGGCGGTGGCCATCGGCTCGCCCTGGCCGTACACCAACTGCTGAGCCTGGCGCAGATGCAGGCCGACATACATATCGTCCAGCTCCTTGATGCCTTGGCTCTCCACCTTGGCCACTTGCAAGCGTGCCACATTGGGCGCGCCGGCGGCGGTGGCGGCCAAAAGCTCGATCTGATCGTCGCGGCCGCCGGCCGGCGCCGCCGCCGCGGACAAGGCCGCCAGATCGGCCGGCAAATCGTCGCCGCCGGCCGGAACCGGCGGCGCCGCGCAATCCTTGAGCTTGAACGCCGCGCACAATTGCAGCACTCGCGCCACACCGGTGCCGATCACCGCCGCGTTCGGCGCGGTGCCGGTCAGCGCCACCGGCTTGCGCTTATCGTTGAAGCCATAATCGTCCCAGCGTCGCAGCCGGTTCTGCGCGTCCACTTCGCTGCCGCGGGCGATCACCGTTCGAGAGGCGCCGGCCGCGTAATGGCCGGCAATGCCGCCCAAGCTCAACGTGGGCGTCACCACCGTCAACATCGGCCGCAGCACCGGGTCGTTCTCGATCTGCCGCATCACGGTCCGGTAATCGCGGATGCCATAAGCGGCGGGGTTGCCGCTGCCGTACAGGAAATAATCCCGATGCTGCACCTGCAGATGGCCGCCAGCGCGCACCATGCCGGTTTGCAACCCATATTGCACCGTGCGGTTGTAACCGCCGAACAGCAACACCGCCACCAAGCCGATAATCATCGTGGACAAGGTCGCCAAGGTGCGGCGACGATTGCGCAGCAGATTGCGCCAGGCCAGCTTCAAGGTATTCACGCCAAGGCCTCCTCTGCGTTCAGCGCGCCGACCCGGCCATCGCTGACCAGGTAGCGGTCATCCGCCGCCGCGATCACCTGTGGATCATGCGAGGAGAACACTACCGCCACACGGCGTTCGCGCTGCAATTGGCGCAACAAGGCCAGGATGGAGGCCCCGGTATGGCTGTCCAGATTGGCGGTGGGTTCGTCGGCCAGCACCAAGGCCGGTTCGTGCACCAATGCGCGCGCAATCGCCACCCGCTGGCGCTGACCGCCGGACAGCTGACCGGGCCGGTTCGCCGCCTTGTCCGCCAGTCCCACCGCCGCCAGCATCTCCAATACCCGCTCGCGCCGCCGCCGCGCCGGCACGCCTTGCAATTGCAACGGGTACTCGACGTTCTCAAACGCCGACAGCACCGGCATCAGATTGAAATTCTGGAAGATGAAACCGATGTGGCGCGCGCGAAAATCACTGAGCGCGTCGTCGCTCAAACAGCCCAAATCCTGATTCGCCACCATGATCTTGCCGGCATCGGCGCGGTCTATGCCGCCGATCAGGTTCAGCAAAGTGGTCTTGCCGCTGCCGGACTGGCCGGACAGCACGGTGAAGCGCGCCGCGGAGACTTTGAGGCTGACCTCCGCCAGCGCCGGCACGCGCACCTGCTCCATCCAATAGCTCTTCGACACCCCATTCAACTCCACCGCCCACATAGCTCCCCCCATTGCTTAAATCCAACGGCATCAATATGCATGAAATCAGCATAAAAAGCTTTGCCTTGCGACAAAACGCCCATGACGGGCGCCAAATGCGTGCCATCCACGCCAAGCAATGCGCATCGACACCGGTTTTCCATGGGAGTAGCATGGTTTTATCCCCCGCAAAGGAGCTTGCATGACACAAGACAAAACCCCGCCCCAAGCCCCCCTGCCCTCGGAAGCCGTCGCCGACGCACACCCTCCGGCCGTCAAGCCGCCGCCGCGTCGAGCCGCCGCCCACCGCCGCACCAATGTGGAACGCGCCCACCAAGAATCGGTGCAAGCCATCGAAACCGTCAGCCAACAGCCGGTGGCCTTGCAAGTGGCCGCCGCGCCGCAGGGCAGCGCGGAGGACAGCGTCAGCGCCGAGCTGCCGGCCAGCTATCCTTACCGCACGCGGATGCGCCGCCCGGAGTACGAGCAGCAGAAACAGGCGCTGCAGATCGAGCTGCTGAAAGTGCAGAACTGGGTCAAAGAAAGCGGCCAGAAAATCGTGATCCTGTTCGAAGGCCGCGACGCCGCCGGCAAGGGCGGCACCATCAAACGCTATATGGAACACCTGAACCCGCGCGGCGCGCGCGTGGTGGCGCTGGAAAAGCCTTCGGACCGCGAGCGCGGCCAGTGGTACTTCCAACGCTATATCGAGCACCTGCCCACCGCGGGCGAGATCGTGTTCTTCGACCGCTCCTGGTACAACCGCGCCGGAGTGGAGCGGGTCATGGGCTTTTGCCATCCGCACGAGTATCTGGAATTCATGCGCCAGACGCCGCAACTGGAACGCATGCTGGTCAACAGCGGCATCCGCCTGTTCAAGTTCTGGTTTTCGGTCAGCCGCGAAGAGCAGCTGCGCCGCTTCATCTCGCGCCGCGACGACCCGCTGAAACACTGGAAACTGTCGCCTATCGACATACAGTCGCTGGACAAATGGGACGACTACACCGCGGCCAAGGAAGCAACCTTCTTCCACACCCATACCGGCGACGCGCCGTGGACGGTGGTGAAGTCCGATGACAAGAAGCGCGCACGCCTCAACTGCATCCGCTACTTCCTGTCCCGGCTGGACTACCCCGGCAAGGACGCGCACGTCGCCAGAGCGGCGGACCCGCTATTGGTGGGCGAACCGCATAGCATGGACGCCGAGGACGGCGACGCGCCGCTGCGGATTTGAATGGCCGGCGCCACTCACTCCACCCTGAAGCGCGGCAGATAATCCCGCTGCAGCCAGGCCTCGGGCACCTCGCGCCAAGCGAAGCCGCTCTTGCGCATCACCGTCACCCACTGCGGATTAAGACCGTCGATGATGACGGTTTCCGTGGGGCGGTCCCGGCCCAGCGCCTGGCGATAACCGCGGTAATAAGCGGTTTTCAGCAGCTCACCGCTGGCGGCGTAGAACTGTGCCTTGCGGCTGCGATAGCCGTCACGATCCACCCATAGCTCAATGGCGTGGTAAGTCACATCCGAGCGCCGCGCACTCAGCCGCAGCTTGTAGCTGGCGCGCGGCTTGCGATCACCATCGATCACGGTCTCTTCCGCCACAAGCGTGGCCAGATAGTCCAGGGCCCAGTTCGCTGTCACCACATCGCCGTTCGCCGCCTGGCCCAACAGCCGCTGCTGCGGCGAAATCGGCACGCTGGCCTGGCTCGCGGGGTCAAACACCCATAAATCCTTGCCGCTTTTCAGGGTCAATTTGCCCGCGTCGCGGCTAGGGCTGACAAAGCGCAACAGGCTGCGAAACTCGCCGCGCCGCGGATCGGCCCGAGAATACAACACCAAGGAACTGGCGTCGCTGGGCTTGCCCTGCTTGTAGCTGAGCAAATCCACCGTCAGGCTGAAAGACTTGCCGGGATTGCGCACCTCGTCGCTCCAAGCCAGTATCTGCTGCGCGTCCGGCGCCGCCTGGGCCTCCCCCCCCAGCCAAACAAGCGCAATCACCCCAAAAATGTGCGGGCACTTCATGCTCCGTTCCCCTCCCTCTTCCGCCATCCCGGCTCAGGCCTGCCTCAAGGCGTCGACGATGTTCCAACGCCCAGCCCGGCGCGACGGCCACCAGGACGACAGCAGCGCCACAGCCATCCCTCCCCCCATACACGCGGCCACCATGCGCGTCTCGCCCCAGATCCTGATCAAAATCGGACTGGGCTCCACCACTCCGGGGGGTAACCAGCTCAGACCGGCGCGGTTGATCAGCCAAGCCAACCCCAGCGATAGCAGCACGCCGCCCAGGCCTCCAATTGCCCCCAGCAAGGCACCCTCGCATAGAAACAGCCACTGGATACCGCTGCGTCGCACGCCGATGGAACGCAGCGAGCCGATTTCGCGGGTGCGCTCCACCACCGCCATATTCATGGTGTTGCCAGTGGTGAACAGCGTTACGCTGGCAATAAGCGTCGCCATAAAACCGAAGATGGCGCCGAACATGTCAACGATCCGCTGGTACAGCGGCTGCAGAGCGGCAAAATCGTGAGCCGCCAGCGGCTGCGCGCTCAGACCGGATTGAAACAACTGTTGCAGCCGCTGGCGCGCCGCCCCAATCTGGCCGCTATTCTTCAACTGCAGCAGGATCGCCGTCACCATCGGCTCCCCCTCCCCATACAGCAGCCGCTGTGCCTGAGCCAAATGCAAGCCCACATAGACATCGTCCCACTCCCGAGCCCCCTGCCGCTCCACCCCCAACACCTGCAAACGGGCGACGTTGGGCGCGCCGGCAGCCGTGGCCGTCAGCAGTTCGATCCGCTTGCCGTCCTCGGTTTGCGCAGGCCCAGTCAAGGCGGCCAGGTCCGGCGGCAATCGCTCGCTCTCCACAACGGCGGCCGTGCAGCTGCGGTCGCCATCGGATAGGCACAGCCCCAGGGTTCTGGCAACACCGCTGCCCAATACCACCGCATTGGGGCTGCTGCCGGTCAGCGCCATCGGCTTGGACACCTGCCGAAGGCCGTGGGCGTCCCAGCGCCGCAAACGATCCTGGCCTGCCGGCTCGCTGCCTTGCGCCAACACCGTGCGCGATGCGCCGGTAGCGTAATAGCCGGCAATGCCGCCCAGGGTCAGGGTAGGTGTGACTGTCACCAACATGCCCGCCAATACCGAATCCGACTCGATCATGCGCTGGATGCGCCGATAGTCGCGGATACCGTAGGCAGCCGGATTGCCGCTGCCATATTGCAAATAATCGCTGTGCTGAACCTGCAAATGGCCGAGCTCGCGAACGAAAGCCGTTTCCAAACCGTACTGGACCGCTCTCTGATAGCCGCCGAACAACAACACACCCGCCATGCCCACCGCCATGGTCAGGACGCTTGCCCAAGTTCGCCGACGGTTGCGCAACAGATTGCGCCACGCCAGTTGCAGGACGTTCATGCCAGCGCCTCGCCCTCAGCCAGGGCGCGGACTCTTCCGTCACGGACCTGGTAGCATTCGTCCGCCGCCGCGATCACCAGCGGATCGTGCGAGGAGAACACCACCGCCACGCCGCGCTCGCCTTGCAAGCGCCGCAGCAGCGCCAGGATGGAGGCTCCAGTGCCGCTATCCAGATTGGCGGTGGGTTCGTCGGCCAACACCAGCGCCGGCTTGTGCACCAGCGCACGCGCAATCGCCACCCGTTGACGCTGACCGCCGGACAACTGCCCGGGCCGATGCGCCGCCTGTTTCAACAAGCCCACCTCGGCCAGCATCTCCAGCGCGCGCGCCTTACGGCGCCCCGCCGATTCGCCTTGCAAGTGCAGCGGGTATTCCACGTTCTCCAGTGCGGACAGCACCGGCAGCAAGTTGAAACTTTGAAACACAAAGCCCAAATGGCGGGCGCGGAAATCGCTAAGTTCGTCATCACTCAAGGCGGCTATGCTTTGTCCAGCAATAACGATATCCCCGCTGTCGGGGCGATCCATGCCGCCCAGCAAATGCAGGATCGTGCTTTTCCCGCTGCCGGAGGGGCCGGCCAAGACGGTGAATCTGGCTGCGGCCACTTTCAAATTCACATTCAACAAAGCCGGCACCTTTATTTGATCTAGCCAGTATTGTTTAAATACGCCACGCATTTCCGCCCCCATGAATCCGCTCCATAAAAATTGGCGCCACCCATTGATGATCCAAAGCCAAGCCACCCACTTTCCAACCGAATATATCTCAAAAAAACACCACGTTTTCACCAAGGATAAACAAAGCAATAAATCAGCAATTTAACGGCAAAATTAAATAATTAAAATCTTAAATAAAATTACAATTAATATTAAAAATTAAATAAATCATCAGGCAAAAGCCGGGGCGTGGATTGGAGAGCAGCGCCAAGCCGGCAACCGCTGGCCGGCTCAAAAAGACAATGCCTCAATAAGTATTGAGGCATTGCATACGACGCTTGGACTTACCGGGAGTCAGGAACGCTGCCGCTTCCACTCGCGCCGCGCGTCGCAGGCGGCGCGCAAAGGCGTGGACGACAGGCTGGTGGCGGCGAAATGCCCCACTTGGCGTGAAACCTTGGACAAGGCGGAACCGGACAGGCTGCCCACCTGCCAGGCATGCCGTAGCGGGTGCAGCGAGGGCGAGTCGTCGCTGGCCGCGTCCAGACGCGCCTGCACATCGCGGTTCACCTCGGACAGCCAGCGCTCGGTCAGCAGCATCCAGTCGCGCTGAGTATCCGCTTGCGCTTGCAACAGATTGGCGCCCACCAACAAGGTGTCATCCAGCCGGCGCTCCAGATCGCCCTGCGATATCGGATAAGCCGGCGCAAAAGCCGACCACCAGCCGACACAGGCTTCGTGCTGCGCTTCCAACAAGCGCTGCTGGCCGCGCTCCACCGCGTTGCGGTAGCTCTCCATCGCGCCGATCAACCAACTACGGGTCATTGCCACTCCTTCGGTCAAACCAGGCGGCCAGCGCGCTTTCGCGCGGCAACCGCCTCAGGAGCCTGCTTACGGAGACAAAGCGTTGCGGCTGAGAAAAAGACGCGCAGCGTCGTAAACAGGTTCTTAAGCCGCAACAGCGGGCAAACGCCACACTTGCAGCAATTCTTGCAACAAGGTTTCCAGCACCGGGTCGCCCCCCCGGTCCGATGGGTAAACAAATTGCAACTCAGCCAATTTGCGCACATCCGGCAGTACTGTCAACCTGCCTGCGTCCCGCCAGGCTTGCGCCGCCTCTTCCCGCGCCAGCGCCACCCCCACTCCGGAGGCCACCAGTTCCAGGATAGCGTCGAGATGATCGCACTCCGCTACCTTCTTAGGCGAAATGTTAAGTTCTCGCCACAACTCCGCGGTGATTTTGGAAAGGCTGGAGAATTGCGAAATGCCTATCCACGGCAATTTGCCCAATTCCTTCAAACCGCCGGCCAAACGCGGCGCCCAGGCGGCGGGCAAAACGATTCGGAACGGCAATTCCGCCAACTTGACCGTAGAGACGTTCACATAAGGGTTCTTGCCCAGGTAGAAGCCGGCATCCAGCTCCTTCTTACGGACCAGATTCAGCACATCCACCGTCACGCCGTGACGCAGTTGGATGTCCAGCAAGGGATAGCGCTCCACCAAACCGGCCACCCAAGGCCCGATTTTCAGCGTGTCCGGCGTCAGCGTGATGCCTATCCGCGCCTTGCCGGACAACTGGCCCTTCAATTGTTTGGCATGGTTGATGATGCCGCTGGCCGCGCCCAGTATCGCCTGCGCCTGCGGCAAAAGCTCCTGTCCGATGCGAGTGAGCGACACGCCTCCCGCGCTGCGCTCGAACAACTGCATGCCCACTTCTTCTTCCAGCGCCTTGATTTGCGCGGTGACCGCCGGCTGCGACAGATGCAGCAATTCGGCCGCCTGTGTCAGGTGCCCTTGCTGAGCGACGGTGACAAAGGTGCGCAACTGATAGATTTCCATGTTCTCCCCTGACTTGGATGCCAGACGGCGGACCGGATCGCCGCGTGCCGGTCATGGGCGGCATGACGGCGGGGCTCCGACGCCCGTTTGAGCACTACCGCGCAACGCGGCGGCATGGCGGCCTGAGCAAAGCTTGGCCGATAGCGGGTTTTTCTTGTGCGAGCCATTTTCAGCGTAATGCCGGCTAAATAACAAGCGTTTTGTGCCTCGCCACCGCCCTGTCCAAGCATTTGCGCAAAGGCGTTCAGCCACCAAGGCAACCAGGACAACCCCCGGTCACACTGACAACAGGACAACAATTTCACACCAGACAAAGAGTAAAAATTCTAATATAAATAATTGATTTTGCTTGATTATTGCACCACAGCATCGGTATGAATAATTTTACGCATCAAAAAAAGCGATTAGATTCGCCGCCACCGCCTCCCTTATGTTTTTAGCAGCGGCACCCTAAGCCGCGACCACAAAGGAGGATGCAATGAACGAGGACATACTCAAGAAAGTGCAGTCCAATCCCAAATTCAAGGAACTGGTGCACAAGAAAACCAGCCTGGGTTGGCAGCTCACTTTGATCATGCTGGCCATCTATTACGGTTTCATCTTGGTGCTGGCGTTCTCGCCGGCCACGCTGGGCCATCCGATCAGCGCCGGCGCCACCATGACCATAGGCATTCCCATCGGCGTGCTGATCATCATCTCGGCCTTCGTGTTGACCGGCATCTACGTCCGCCGCGCCAACACCGAATTCGACCTGCTCAACCAGCAAATCGTCGAGGAGTCCAAACAATGAAGCAACGCGTCTTGCAACTGGCCTGCGTCGCCGGCGTTCTACTGCCCTCCTTGGCCATGGCGGCCGGGGCCATTGAGGGCGATGTCAAACAACAGGCCACCAACTGGCACGCCATCATCATGTTCCTGCTGTTTGTGGCGTTTACGCTGTGTGTCACCTATTGGGCGGCTCGCCGCACCAAGTCCGCCAGCGACTTCTACGCGGCCGGCGGCGGCATCACCGGTTTTCAAAACGGCCTGGCGATCGCCGGCGACTACATGTCCGCCGCGTCCTTCCTCGGCATTTCCGCCATGGTGTTCGAAAAAGGCTACGACGGCCTGATCTACTCGATGGGCTTCCTGGTCGGCTGGCCGGTGATCCTGTTCCTGGTGGCCGAACGCCTGCGCAACCTGGGCAAATACACTTTCGCCGACGTCGCCTCCTACCGGCTGCAACAAACGCCGGTGCGCAGCTTCGCCGCCACCTCCACACTGGTGGTGGTAGCCATCTACCTGATTGCGCAGATGGTGGGGGCTGGCAAGTTGATCCAGCTCTTGTTTGGCATGAGCTACACCTCCGCGGTGCTGATGGTGGGCGTGCTGATGGTGTGCTACGTGCTGTTCGGCGGCATGCTGGCCACCACTTGGGTGCAAATCATCAAGGCGGTGCTGCTATTGTCCGGCGCCACCTTCATGGCCATCATGGTGCTGGCCACCGTGGGTTTCAGCCCGGAACTGATGTTTGAAAAAGCGGTGGCCGCGCATAGCAAGGGCGTCGCCATCATGGCGCCGGGCAAAACGGACCCTATCGACTCGATCTCGCTGGGTCTGGCGCTGATGTTCGGCACCGCCGGCCTGCCCCACATCCTGATGCGCTTCTTCACCGTGTCCGACGCCAAAGATGCCCGCAAATCGGTGTTCTTCGCCACCGGCTTCATCGGTTACTTCTACATCCTCACCTTCATCATCGGCTTCGGCGCCATCATGCTGGTGCTGAACCAACCGGGCATGATGGAAACCGTGGTCAAAAACGGCAAATCCGTCACTCAGCTGATCGGCGGCAACAATATGGCGGCGGTGCACCTGGCCGAGGCCGTGGGCGGCGACATGTTCCTGGGCTTCATCTCCGCGGTGGCCTTCGCCACCATCCTGGCGGTGGTGGCCGGCCTGGCGTTGTCCGGCGCCTCCGCGGTGTCGCACGACCTGTACGCCAGCGTGATCAAAAAGGGCAAAGCCAACGAGGCCGACGAAATCCGCGTGTCCAAAATCACCACCGTGGTGCTGGGCGTGGTGGCCATCGTGCTAGGCCTGGTATTCGAGAAGCAGAACATCGCCTTCATGGTGGGCCTGGCCTTCTCCATTGCCGCCTCGGCCAACTTCCCGGTGCTGTTCCTGTCCATGTTCTGGAAAGGACTGACCACGCGCGGCGCAGTGATCGGCGGCTTCATCGGCCTGCTGTCCGCGGTGGTGCTGATCGTTCTGGGGCCGACGGTCTGGGTGGAGGTACTCAAGCACGAACACGCGGTGTTCCCGTACAAGAACCCGGCCATCTTCTCGATGACCCTGGCCTTCGTTTCCACCTGGCTGATCTCGGTGCTGGACAAATCTCGTCAGGCCGATGAGGAAAAAGCCAAATTCGAAGCTCAGTTCGTGCGCGCGATGACCGGCATCGGCGCATCCGGGGCCTCCAAGCATTGACATTGACATAAGGCCGGGCCGAGGATGTCGGCCTGCCTTAAATACCCCACCGCGCCGCTCCAGCGATTCCGGAGCGGCGGCATGATAACAAAGCTAATCCAGGAGAAGTTTATGTCCACGCTAGAAT
Source organism: Chromobacterium sp. IRSSSOUMB001 (assembly GCF_023507765.1). NCBI lineage: Bacteria > Pseudomonadati > Pseudomonadota > Betaproteobacteria > Neisseriales > Chromobacteriaceae > Chromobacterium > Chromobacterium sp. IRSSSOUMB001. The sequence goes on along the minus strand of NZ_JALCYU010000001.1, from coordinate 309,738 downwards.
CCGTCCTCAAGGAAACCCGCAGCTTTCCACCTTCCGACGATTTCCGCCAGAAAGCGGCAATCTCCGGAATGGAGGCGTACAACACGCTGTGCGAGCAGGCGGACGCAGATTACCTGTCGTTCTGGGGCGACCTGGCGCGCGACCTGATCACCTGGAAAAAACCGTTCACCCGCGTGTTGGACGACAGCCAGGCGCCGTTCTTCAAATGGTTCGACGACGGTGTGCTGAACATCTCCTACAACTGCCTGGACCGCCACCTGGCGGTCAACGCCAATCGCATTGCGCTGATTTTCGAGGCCGACGACGGCGCGGTCACCCGCGTCACCTACGCCGAATTGCACCGCCGCGTCTGCCAGTTCGCCAACGGCCTGAAGAGCCTGGGCGTGTCCAAGGGCGACCGCGTGGTGATTTACATGCCCATGGTGATCGAAGCCATCGTGGCGATGCAGGCTTGCGCGCGCATCGGCGCCATCCACTCCGTGGTGTTCGGCGGCTTTTCCGCCGGGGCGGTGCGCGACCGCGTCCAGGACGCCGGCGCCAAACTGGTGATCACCGCCAACGAAGGCCTGCGCGGCGGCAAGAGCGTGCCGCTGAAAGCCACGGTGGATGAAGCGCTGGCGATGGGCGGCTGCGACAGCGTCAAACACGTGGTCGCTTATCAGCGCACCCAAAACGCGGTCGCCTGGAGCGAGGGCCGCGACGTATGGTGGCACCAGCTGACCAGCGGCCAGCCGGAGCAATGCGAACCGGAATGGATGAACGCCGAGGATCCGCTGTTCATCCTTTACACCTCCGGCTCCACCGGCAAGCCCAAGGGCATTCAGCACAGCAGCGCCGGCTATCTGCTGGGCGCCGCCAACAGCTTCCGCTGGGTATTCGACTACAAACCCAACGACGTGTTCTGGTGCACCGCCGACGTGGGCTGGATCACCGGCCACAGCTATATTTGCTACGGCCCTTTGGCCAACGGCGCCACTCAGGTGATCTTCGAAGGCGTGCCCACCTATCCGGACGCCTCACGCTTCTGGCGCATGATAGAGCAGCACAAGGTCAGCATTTTCTACACCGCGCCCACCGCCATCCGCTCGCTGATCAAGCTGGGCGCGGACCTGCCCAAGCAGCACGACCTATCCAGCCTGCGCCTGCTCGGCACCGTGGGCGAGCCGATCAACCCCGAAGCCTGGATCTGGTATCACGAAACCGTGGGCGGCGGCCGCTGCCCCATCGTGGACACCTGGTGGCAGACCGAAACCGGCTCCATCCAGATTTCGCCGCTGCCCGGCGCAGTGGCCACCAAACCCGGCTCGTGCACGCTGCCGCTGCCCGGCATCATGGCCGACATCGTCGATGAATCCGGCGCCCAGGTGGACCCTGGCCGCGGCGGTTTCCTGGTGATCAAGAAGCCCTTCCCCAGCCTGGTGCGCACCATCTGGAACGATCCGGAGCGCTTCAAGAAAACCTATTTCCCGGAAGAGTTCAACGGTCAGTACTACCTTGCCGGCGATTCCGCCAACCGCGACGAAAACGGCTATTTCTGGATCATGGGCCGCATCGACGACGTGCTGAACGTTTCCGGCCACCGCCTGGGCACCATGGAGATCGAATCCGCTCTGGTGGCCAACCCGCTGGTGGCCGAGGCCGCCGTGGTCGGCAAGCCGCACGAGGTCAAGGGCGAGGCGGTGGTGGCCTTCGTCGTGCTCAAAGGCGCGCGCCCGCAGGGCGAGGAAGCCAAGAAAGTGGCGGCCGAGCTGAAAAACTGGGTGGCGCACGAGATTGGAAAGATCGCCCAGCCGGACGACATCCGCTTCGGCGAAAACCTGCCCAAGACCCGCTCCGGCAAGATCATGCGCCGCCTGCTGCGCTCCATCGCCAAGGGCGAAGAGATCACCCAAGACGTGTCCACGCTGGAAAACCCGCAGATTCTGGAGCAGCTGCAACATCCGCTGTGATCAAGCCATCGTCCGCCGCACCCGCAGGAGCCGTCGCGCAAGCGACGGCTTTTTCACTCCTTCCGCGCCCTCATCGTCCATCCGGGTGTTGAAGCCATTCGCCGTAGCACCGATAATTAGCGGTTTTTCAAGTGGAATCCGACAGCATGCCCGTTATCCCCCTGGTCGAAAGGATCGACGCCCTGCTGCCCCAGACCCAATGCGGACAATGCAGCCACGCCGGCTGCCGACCGTATGCGGAGGCGCTGGCGGAAGGCCGCGACCCGATCAACCGCTGCCCGCCGGGCGGCGACGACGGCATCCGGGCGCTGGCGGAGCTGCTGGGCCGGGACGTCATTCCCTTCGCCCCCGACGGCCCGCAGCCCAAACCGCGGGCGCTGGCCGTGATACGCGAAGACAGCTGCATAGGCTGTACCCTATGCATCCAGGCCTGTCCGGTGGACGCCATCGTAGGCGCAGCCAAGCAGATGCACACCGTCATCGCCTCCGAATGCACCGGCTGCGAGCTATGCCTCGCTCCCTGTCCGGTGGACTGCATCGACTTGGTTCCGGTGGCCGACCCGGCCGACGGCGAGCGCGATCGCGTGATGGCGCGCGCCGCCCAGGCCCGCATGCGCTACGAACGACGCCAAGCGCGCAAAACGCGCGAACAAGAAGACAAGGCCAGACGCCTGGCCGAGCGCGCCGCGGTAAGCGCCGCATCGCCGCCTCCGACCGCAGCGCCGGTCGCCGCGGCCGCTTCCGCGCCGGCGGCCGACAAAAACGAATTGATCCGCAAGGCGATGGAACGCGCCGCCGCGATGCGCGCCGCCCGCGAACAAGCAGACAAGGACAAGCCGTGAACGCCGTCAAACGCAAAGAAATATTCGCCCGTCTGCGCGACGCCAACCCGCACCCCACCACCGAACTGGAGTACAGCAGCCCGTTCGAACTACTGATCTCGGTGCTGCTGTCGGCGCAAGCCACCGACGTCAGCGTCAACAAGGCCACGCGCCGCCTCTACCCCGTGGCCAACACCCCGGCGGCCATGCTGGCGCTGGGAGAAGAATCGCTGGCGGACTTCATCAAGACCATAGGCTTGTACAAGACCAAGGCCAGAAACGTGATCGCCACTTGTCGTCTGCTGCTGGAAAAGCATGGCGGCGAAGTACCGCAAACCCGCGAGGCCTTGGAGGCGCTGCCCGGCGTCGGCCGCAAAACGGCCAACGTGGTGCTGAACACTGCTTTCGGCCAGCCCACCATCGCGGTGGACACTCATATTTTCAGGGTATCCAACCGCACCCGGATCGCGCCCGGCAAAGACGTGCGAGAAGTCGAGGATAAGCTGGTAAAATACATCCCCGACGAATTCAAAATCGACGCGCATCACTGGCTGATCCTGCTCGGACGCTATGTCTGCAAAGCCAGAAAGCCTGAATGCGAGCGCTGCGTCATCGCCGACCTCTGCGAATATCCGGCAAAAACCGTTATGATTAAAGACAACTGAATCCAATACTGGAAAAACTCCGGTTCCGCCCTTATTTTCCGCATAGACATCAACCTAAAAGGATAGCCTGTGACAACGTATCTGCGCACCCTGGTTGGCGCCTTGCTCGCAGCCTCGTTGCTGTCCGGCTGCGACAAGGTCGAGCGCTTCTTCAAAGGCAACTCCCAACCCGCGCCGGTCGCCATTCCCGCACAACAGGATGGCCGCGTCGCCATGCTGCTGCCGGACTTCACTCAATTGGTCACCCGCGACGGACCGGCGGTGGTGAACATCCAGGCCAGCCGCGAAGAAAGCGGCGGCGCCCAAGCCAGCAACCTGCCGATTCCCGTACCGGAAGACGATCCGCTGTACGACTTCTTCCGCCGCTTCATCCCCAATCATCCGCCTCAACGCGAACAGCCGCAGGAAGAAAGCGTCTCCTTCGGCTCCGGTTTCATCATCAGCGCCGACGGCTACATCCTGACCAACGCCCACGTAGTGGCGGACAGCCAGCAGGTCAAAGTCATGCTGACCGACAAGCGCGAGCTGCGCGCCAAGCTGGTGGGCGTGGACAAGCGCACCGACGTGGCGCTGCTGAAAGTGGCGGCGGCGGACCTGCCGGTGGTCAAGATAGGCAGCCCGGCGGACTTGAAGGTCGGCGAATGGGTAGCCGCCATCGGCGCGCCGTTCGGCTTCGACAACACCGTCACGGCCGGCATCGTTTCCGCCAAGGGCCGCAGCCTGCCGGACGAGAACTTCGTCCCCTTCATCCAGACCGACGTGGCGATCAACCCCGGCAACTCCGGCGGCCCGCTGTTCAACCTGCGCGGCGAAGTAGTGGGCATCAACTCGCAGATTTACAGCCGTTCCGGCGGCTTCATGGGCATTTCCTTCGCCATCCCCATCGACTTGGCGATGAGCGTGGTCGATCAGCTCAAGGCCAGGGGCAAGGTCAGCCGCGGCCAGTTGGGCATTAACATCCAGGAAGTCACCCAAGAGCTGGCGCAGTCCTTTGGCCTTCAGCGCCCCAGCGGCGCGCTGGTGGTGCGCGTCGATCCCAAGGGACCAGCCTCTCGCGCCGGCCTGCAAGCCGGCGACATCATCCTGAAGCTGGACGGCAAAGCGATAGAAAGCTCCAAGGATCTGCCGGTGCAAGTTGGTTCCTTGCAACCGGGCACCAAGATCAAGCTGACGGTGTGGCGCAAGGGCGTGGAGAAGGAGCTGGAAGCCACGCTGGCGGAACTCGCTCAGGACGCGCCAAGCACTCAGCAGCCTCAGGAGGAAAACACGCCGCAGGGCTTCCAGTTTGGCAAACTGGGGCTGACGCTGAGCGAACTGACGCCTAATCAGCGTTCGGAGCTGGGCGTGCGCGGCGGCTTGCTGATCCAGAAAGCGCAAGGCCCCGCCGCCCGCTCCGGCCTGCAGGCGGGCGATGTGATCCTGGGCTTGAACCAGGTGGAAGTGTCCACCATCGCCCACTTCGAAAAAGCGTTGGCCAGCGCCAAAGGCCACATCGCCCTGCTGGTGCGGCGCAACGAGGCCGTATTGTTCGTGCCTCTGCGGCTGGAATAACCCCCGCCTCAATACGCAACGCCCAAAGCCGCCGCCAGGCGGCTTTTTCATTTCTCCGGCATATCGCCCGCGCGCTCGCGCTGCTAGGATTAAGCTTTCGCCATCCGCCCACAGGAGAGCCGCCATGGACTTTCACACAGCCGATCTATGCGATCAGTTCGACGAGCAACTACAGGTGTTGACGCCCGCGCTGCAACGCTACGGCGGGCAGACCCGCTTTTACGGCCGCATCGAAACCCTGAAGCTGTTTGAGGACAACAGCCTGGTGCGGGAAGCGCTGAGTCAGAACGGAGCCGGCAAAGTGCTGGTGGTGGACGGCGGCGGCTCGCTGCGCTGCGCGTTGCTGGGCGATCAACTGGGCGTGCTGGCGGTGGCCAACGACTGGGCCGGCGTGGTGATCAATGGTTGCATTCGCGACTCCGCCGCCTTGAACAAGCTGGCGCTGGGCATACGCGCGCTAGGCGTCCATCCGCGAAAATCGGTGAAGCGCGGCGAAGGCCAGCGCAATCTGAGCGTGGAGTTCGGCCAGGTGCGCTTCAGCCCCGGCCACTGGTTGTACGCAGACGAGGACGGGGTGGTCGTCGCGCCGGGCGCGCTCCACCCCGCGCCGTGACGCGAGGGCTTCTTCAGCCCTCTTCGCTCTTGCCCTCGGGAGCGTAAACGCGCGGTTCAAGCCTCGCTGCGTTGATAGATGGGCAGTTCTTGCTGCGCGGCGGGGCTGCCCCAGGGCAGGTGATGCTCCCACCAGATATGTCCGGCCGGCGCCACCCGTTCCGGATGGTCCAGCGAAGACACGGTGATGTCGAGCTCCTCCGGGTCCGATTCGTGGCGGTAAGTCAGGGTGGAGCCGCAATGCGGGCAGAACCCCCGGCTGACCGCCGCCGAGGAGTGATACAGCACCGGTTTTTCACCGCGCCAGTCCAGATCGGCCACGCGAACGGTGAACCAGGTCACGAAGGCCGCGCCGCTGGCTCGGCGGCAGCTTTTGCAATGGCAGTGCACCACATCGTAAGGCTCGGCGCGCAAACGGTAACGCACCGCGCCGCACAGACAACCTCCAGTCAGATTCTGGCTCGCGCTCATGATGCCTCCCTCGCTGCTGGGTTGACGATGGATTAAGAAACGGCCGTCCCCGCCAGCCCAAACCGGCAGTCAGACACCTCCGCTTTTTAAATATGATTCACCGCCGCCGCCAACGACAAGCTCAACCGCCAAATTAAGCGGGCCGCCGCCGCCAAGCTGATGCTGTGCCGCAACAAAACACAACGGCCGCCCTGAGGCGGCCGCTAATGGGCGAAACCGGAGACGGATCAGGCCGCCTGCGTCGGGGTTGCGCCCTTGACCTCGGTCATCTGGTTGTCGGCGTCGACGAATACCAGCTTTGGCTGATGATTCTTCAGCTCCGCGGCCTCGTACTGGGCAAAGGAGGCGATGATCAGCAGATCTCCCGGCGCGGCGCGGCGCGCGGCGGAACCGTTGACCGAGATGGTCCCGGAACCGCGCTCGGCCTTGATCGCGTAGGTGGCGAAACGCTCGCCGTTGGTGACGTTCCAGATCTGCACTTCTTCGTACTCCAGAATATCCGCCGCTTCCAACAGGTTCTCGTCAATGGCGCAGGAACCGATATAGTGCAACTCGCTGTGCGTGGTGGTTACTCGGTGGAGCTTGGATTTGAGCATATTGCGCTGCATGATTGCATCCTTCGTCCGCTGATCAGCGGAACACTTCGATGTTGTCGATCAGGCGGGTGCGCCCCAGTCGGGCGGCCGCCAGCACCACCAGGCGTTTTTCGCCGGCGTGCGCCACCGCCAGGGTGTCGGCCTGGCGAATTTCCACGTAATCCACTATCCAGCCGGCTTGGGCCAGATCGTCGCGCGCGGCCTGTTCCAGCGCCGCGTAGTCATGATCGCCATCCTGCAGCCGCTGCCGTATCTGCTCCAGATTGCGGTACAAACGCGGAGCTTCGGCGCGCTCTTCCGCGCTCAGATAACCATTGCGCGAGGATAGCGCCAGGCCGTCGTCGGCGCGGCCGGTATCTACCGGCACGATCTCTATCGGCGAATTCAGGTCGTCCACCATTGCTCGGATCACATGCAGCTGCTGGAAGTCTTTCTTGCCGAAGCAGGCCAGATCCGGCTGCACGATGTTGAACAGCTTGGTCACCACGGTGGCGACACCGCGGAAGTGGCCGGGGCGGAAAGCGCCGCACAGCTCGTTCTGAATATTCGGCGGCTCCACGTTGAAGTCCTGACGCACACGCGGATACAGCTCCTGCTCCTCGGGGAAGAACAAGGCATCCACGCCGGCAGCGCGCAGCTTATCGCAATCGGCGTCGAAGGTGCGCGGATAGGCGCCGAAGTCCTCGCCCTGGCCAAATTGCAGCCGATTGACGAAGATGCTGACCACGACCTTGTCGGCGCGTTCGCGCGCCGCCTTGACCAGGGCCAGATGCCCTGCGTGCAGATTGCCCATGGTGGGCACGAAGGCGAGCTTGCCCGCCTGGCGACGCCAGGCGCGCATCTCCGCCACGGTACGAATGATTTCCATTATTTGATGTCCTGGGCAGAGCCGATCAGAAAGTATGTTCCGCCGCCGGGAAGGACTTATCCTTCACCGCCTGAACATAGGACTGCACCGCGCCTTGGATGCTGCCGGCCTCAGCCATGAAGTCCTTGACGAAACGCGCCTTCTTGCCCGGGTACACGCCCAGCATGTCGTGCAGCACCAGCACCTGGCCGGACACATCGACGCCGGCGCCAATGCCTATGGTGGGCACGGAAATCGACTCGGTGATCTCGCGCGCCAGTTCCGCCGGCACGCACTCCATCAGCACCAGACTGGCGCCGGCTGCGGCGTGCGCCTTCGCGTCGTTGACGATGCGGCGCGCATCTTCCTCGCTCTTGCCCTGCACTCGATAGCCGCCGAAAGTGTTGACGAACTGCGGCGTCAGGCCAATGTGGGCGCACACCGGCACGCCGCGCTCCACCAGGAAGCGTGTGGTATCGGCCATATAAGCGCCGCCTTCCAGCTTCACCATGTGCGCGCCGGCCTGGATGATGCGGGCGGCGTGGGCGAAGGCCTGCTGCGGGCTTTCCTGATAAGCGCCGAAAGTCATGTCGCCCAGCACCATGGCCTGCTTGGCCCCGCGCGCCACGCAACGCACGTGGTAGAGCATTTCTTCTTCGGCCACCGGCAGCGTGGAGTCTATGCCCTGCACCACCATGCCCAGCGAATCTCCCACCAACAGAATTTCCACCCCGGCTTGCTCCAGCAAGGTGGCGAAGCTGGCGTCGTAACAGGTCAGCATGGCGATCTTTTGCCCTTCCTGAGCCATTTTCTGCAGGGTGTTGACGGTAATTTTCATGCCCGTTCTTCCTCGTTCAGTCGTCCATATCAACCGGCGGGGCGCTTAAAACCTGTTTACGATCTGCTGCGCATCAGCGATACGGCGTTGAAAACGGTGACGCACCCCTTGTACATTCCGTTTTCTCGGCCGCAAGGCCTTGTCTCACTCTAGCTCGCTAGATCGGCAAACAGGCTCTGAGCGCGCGGCGGCTCAGACGCTCTTGTTGAAATAGTTGCGCTGGCCTCGCGCTTCGCTGATGCAGCGGATCAGCAGCTCGAAGTCCTCGTCTCCATCGACCAGATTCAGGTGATCGGTATTGACGATCAGCAGCGGCGCGGCCTCGTACTGATGGAAAAATTCGCTGTAGGCCTGATGCACGCGCTTCAGATAGCCTTCGGGGAAATTGACTTCGTACTCCGCCGCCCGCGCGGCCACCCGGCTCAGCAGGTTTTCCTCGGACGCCTGCAAATAGATCACCAGATCCGGCACCGGATGTTCCGGCATCGCCAGCGACGCCAGGCGCTTGTACAGCGCCAATTCGGCCTCGTCCAGATTGATCTTTGCGAACAGGGCGTCCTTCTCGAACAGGAAGTCCGACACCAGCGGGCTGGCCAGCAGTTCGCCGTTCAGCATGCTCTTGGCCATATCGGCGCGTTGCAGCATGAAGGACAGTTGGGTGGACAGGCCGTGAGCCGGCAGGTTGCGGTAAAAGCGCGGCAGGAAAGGATTGGCGGCGGGGTCTTCCGCCAGCATGCGCACGCCCCAGTATTCCGACAGCCGGCGCGCCAGAGAGGATTTGCCCGCGCCGATCGGCCCTTCGACCACGACATAACGCAATTGACTCATCGCTCGCTTCCTCTTAGCTAGTTGTTTCGAGACGCTCCACGCCTTGATCGGCGAGTCCGGCGGCCAGTTCGCCGGCCGTGCCCAGCTCCGGCAGCGTCAGATCAGGAGCGATCTCCGCCAGCGGGATCATGACGAAGCCGCGCAAATGCATGCGCGGATGCGGCAGGGTCAAGTCTTCGTCGCTCTGGGCGACGCCGCTGTAATACAGCAGATCCAGATCCAGCACCCGCGGCGCATTGCGGAAAGTGCGCACCCGACCGAACTCGGCCTCGATCGCCAGCAGCCTGCGCAGTAATTCGCGCGGAGCCAACGCGGTGCCCACTTCCGCAACGGCGTTGATGAAATCCGGTTGATCGGCATAGCCCACCGGCGCGGTGCGGTACAAGGCGGACTGCCGCGTCAACTCGGTATCGGGCAAGGCGGCGATCGCGGCCAGCGCGGCGCGGATTTGCGCCGCCGGCTGTTCAAGGTTGCTGCCCAGCGCGATGAAAGCCTGAGCCACTTAGGCCTCTCCGCCGGATTCGCCCGCGGCTTTGCGGCGATTGGCGGGACGGCGGCGGCGGCGTTTCTTGGCCGGATCCGGCTCGCCGCTGGCCTTGGCGATTTCCAGCAGTTGCTCGCGCTCTTCCTCGTCGGCGCGCTGGAAGTCGTTCCACCAGCCCACCAACTTCATGTCCACCTCGCCGGCTTCTCCGCGCAGCGCGAAGAAATCGTAAGCGGCGCGGAAGCGCGGCTGCTCCAGGAAGCGATAAGCGCGCTGGCCGCTGCGGCTGTCGAAACGCGACTGCAACATCCAGATTTCGCGCATGGTCACGCTGAAGCGGCGCGGAATGGCAAAATCGTTGTCCTGCTCGGACTCCACGTCGGCAATCGCTTGCGCCAGCGCGTACACCGCGCGGTCGCCGGCGTTCAAACGCTTCTGCCAACGCTGATACACCTGCTTCCACAACAGGGTGGCCAGCAGGAAACCCACCGACACGGGCTTGTCGGCGCGGATGCGCTGATCAGTGCTTTCCAGACCCAGCTTCAAGAACAAATCGTCGCCCTTGTCGTCCAGCACTGCGTCCAACAGTGGAAACACACCGCGCGCCATGCCTTCCTCGCGCAGCTTCTTCAGGCAGCCGTAGGCTTGGCCGGACATCAGCAGCTTGAGCATTTCATCGAACAGGCGCGCCGGCGGCTCCTTCTTCAGCAGATGAGCGTGGGTGCGGATGGGTTTGCGGGTGGCGTCGTCGATCTCGAAACCCAGCTTGGCCGCCAGGCGCACCGCGCGCAGCATGCGCACCGGGTCTTCCTGATAACGGCGGGCCGGCTGGCCTATCATCACCAGCTTGCGAGCGCGCAAGTCCTTGACGCCGTGGTGATAGTCGATGACGGTTTCGTCGGACGGATCGTAGAACAGCGCGTTCACGGTGAAGTCGCGACGGTGGGCGTCCTCTTCCTGGCTGCCGAAACTGTTGTCGGCCATGATGCGGCCGGTTTCATTGGTGTCGTCCACAGAGCCGCCGCGGAAGGTGGTCACCTCGATGGTTTCCGGCCCCATCATCACGTGGACAATGCGGAAACGCCGGCCAATGATGCGGGAACGGCGGAACACCCGGTGCACTTCCTCCGGCGTTGCGTTGGTGGCAACGTCGAAATCCTTCGGCGACACGCCCAACATCAAGTCGCGCACGGCTCCGCCCACCACATAGGCGGAAAAACCGGCCTCCTGCAGTCGGGTGGTGACTTTCAGCGCAGCGGAGCTGAGCTGGTCTCGGCGGATGCCGTGTTGCGGCAGAGGAATCACGCGCGCCTTGGTGCGGCGCTTGCCCATGCCGGCGGGCAGGTCCAGTACTTTACGGATAAACTTGCGGATCATTATGAGAAAGATAGTCGACTTGGAATGCCAGGATTCGCAAGACTAGTAGGTAGTCAAGCCGGCGATTATATCCCTATTCTTTGCAGAAAATACAATTCGCCGCCATATCCCGCCCCGTGGCCGCCTCCACGGCCGCCAATTGCCCCCTATCGATGATAGGCATACAATCGCTGCCGATTCGCCGACTCCGACAAGACCCCTCTCGTGCGCCCTACTCTCAGCTTTCATCTCCAAACCATTCCCAACGTGCCCGCCATCCGCCAGCTTTATGAGCTGGATGGCGAAATCGGGGAGGCCGACGTCGCCGATTTCGTGCTGCAGCGCTGCCGCGCCCAAAGCGGCACCGACTTCATTCCCTTCCATTTGCACCGCGTGGTTGCCATCGCCGGCGTACTACAACAGGATGGGCACACCCGTCTCGTCCAGCGGCTTGCCGTCGATGCCGGCGACGAAGCCGCGATGCTGGCGGACTGGCTAGCCCTGCTGCGCGACAGCCGGGCGCAGTTGATCAGTTGGGACGGCTCTCGGCTGGACTTGCCGGTGTTGCTCCATCGCGCGCTGGCCTTGGGCTTGCAACTGCCGGAACAGCTCCGCGCCGGCCGGACGCCGGACGCGCATTGCGCGCTAAGCGAGATCCTGAGCGGCGGCCATGCCGAACTGGCCACTCCGTTGGGCGAGCTGGCCCGTCTGTGCGGCCTGCCCGGAGAAGCCGAACTCAACGGCCCTCGGCGCTGGGAACTGTATCGAGCCGGCAACGCCGACGCGCTCGCCGAACACAATGTCCGCCAGGCCGCCAGCTGCCACCTGCTGTGGCTGCGCCAGCAATGGGTGGAAGGCGCGCTGACCCCGGCCACTCATCAGGCCTGTAGACAAAGCTTGCGCGCCGTCATCGCTGCGCAACCGGAGCCGCACTGGCGCGGCTGGCTGGCCGAGTGGCGCGAGGAGGCTGCGCAAGGGGATTGACAGCCAAAAGCCAAAAGCATAGGCTGACATGTATGCGCCGATTTGACACAGCTTGCGGGCGCTTAACAAATGCCAGCTAAAGCGTCAAACCGGTGAACCCGCTTGCGCTCTTAGTCGTAGGCGGGTTTTCTTTTACCCGTACAGGCAGTTAAGCAGACCAATCGCTTCGGATCGATGCATGAGCCGCGCCCCGTTTCCGTTTCGGGCATGCGCGGCAGGCGCCGAGTTAATGACAACTTGCAGGGCGCCCAAAAATCCTGCTAAAGCGTCGCCGGCGAAACCCAGAACCGGCGCGCCAACTGCGACCGAACCCTCTGGAGAACCGCCATGTACGACTGCCTGCAAGATAGCTATACCGATTTCTCTTTTGCCAATTTCGACGCCGTGGGAAGACCTCGCCCCCTTTGCGGCAGCCTGAGCGCCTCTCCGCTCACGCCGGCCGACACCCCCGCCCTGCAACAGCTGGCGGATTTCGCCCATGAGCTGGGCTATGAACTGGAACGCAACGGCGAACAGCTAACCGTACAGGACATTTCGCTGGTGGACGCGCTCAGCATCAACGCACGCTTTGGCGGCGAGTTGCTGATCAGTTGCGATCTGCGCCGCGACCCGCCCGCGCGCTTCTGATCTGGAGGCACCGCGCTCCCGCTCCGCCGGGGGCGCTTCCGCGCGTCCGTCTTGCTCTTGCCGCCCCATTGTCATGGCGCGGCAAAGACAAGGCAGCCCCGCAGCCGGTATAATGGCCAGTTCTCCGAGCCATCCCGCCCTACTCCCATGCTGTTTGAAATCAATCGCGCCCCGCGCGGGGCCGTGCTGCTGGAAGCCCGTCAAATCAGCCGGCTGGCCTTGCCGATGATGATCGCTCAGATCGCGCAGGTGGCCACCGCCTTCGTCGACACCGTGATGGCGGGCCGCGTCAGCACCGACGACCTGGCCGCCGTCTCCCTGGGCGCCAGCGTTTTCATCACCTTCTACGTCACGCTGATGGGCATCGTCACCGCGCTCAACCCCATACTGGCCCACCAGCTGGGGGCCGGCGAGCACGACAAATTCAAGGACACCGCGCGCCAGGGGCTGTGGTTCGGCCTGCTGATCGGCCTCTTGGGCGCGGCGATGATGGTGGCGCTGGAGCCGGCGCTGCGGCTGTGGCTGCACCTGCCGCCGGAAGTGACCGACAAGGTGATGCTGTTCATCACCGGCGCCGCAGTGGGCATGCCGGCGGCGATGACCCACCGCGCGCTGCACGCCTACGCATCCAGCCTGGGCCGCCCCAAGGCCATCATGGTGGTCAGCCTGTTGGCGCTGGCGCTGAACATTCCGCTCAACTATATCCTGATCCACGGCCTCTTCGGCCTGCCCAAGCTGGGCGGCGCCGGTTGCGGCTGGGCCACCGGCATCGTGTTCTGGTTCAACTGCCTGGCCCTGCTCGCCTATGTCAGCTGGCATCGCAATTTCCGCCAGTTCCGCCTACTGGAGCGACTGCGCGGCCCGGATTGGCGCATGTACCGCGGCTTCCTCAAGCTGGGCGTGCCAATCGGCCTGTCCTTCTTCGTGGAAGTCAGCCTGTTCTCCTTCATCGCGCTGCTGATCGCCGAACTGGGCACCGTGGTGGTCGCCACCCATCAATCCGTGCTCAATTTTTCCAGCATCATCTACATGTTGCCGCAAAGCGTGGCCACGGCGATGTCCGTGCGAGTCGGCCATCATGTCGGCGCCGGCGACTACCGCGCCGCCCGCTTCAGCTCCGGAGTAGGCCTGCTGCTGGGTCTGAGCATGGCCTTCTGCGCGATGCTCGCGGTGTTGCTGTTCCGCGAGCCCATCATGCGCATGTACACGCCGGACCCGCGCGTGATCGCGATGGGCTCCACCCTCTTGCTGTTCGCGGCGGTCTACCAGTTGACCGACGCCGCCCAAACCATCGCCTCCGGCGCCTTGCGCGGCTACAAGCTGACCACGGTGCCGATGATTATTCACATTCTGTCGTTCTGGTGCGTTGGCCTGGGTCTGGGCATCACCCTGGGCCTGACTGACTGGCTGACCAAAAAGCCCATGGGCGTATTCGGCTTCTGGACCGCTCTCGTCATCAGCCTGAGCGTGGCCGCGCTGTTCCTGACTCGCTATCTGGCGAGCGAAAGCCGCCGCCGCCTGCATCGACAACTTCAACCGGAACCGGCGCAATGAGCCTGACCTTCAGCCACCACTATCCGCTCAAACCGCTGAACACCTTCGGTATGGACGCGCGCGCGCGCGACTTCTGCCAGCTGGACTCGCTCTCTGATCTGCCTGCGCTGCTGGAAAGCCCGGCCTACCGCGCCGGCCCCGTGCTGTGGCTGGGCGGCGGCAGCAATCTGCTGTTCACCCGCGACTATTCCGGCCTGGTGGTCAAACTGGGGCTGCGCGGCATCCGCCTGCTGGAAGAAAGCGGCGACGATGTGATTGTCGAAGCGGCCGCCGGCGAAAACTGGCATGGCTTCGTGCTCCACACCCTGAGCCAGGGCTGGTACGGACTGGAAAATCTGAGCCTGATCCCCGGCACCGTCGGCGCCAGCCCAATCCAAAACATCGGCGCCTACGGCGTCGAGGCCAAGGACCAGATCCATCAGGTGGTCTGCGCCGACCTCGATCACGGCGGCGCCGCACTGACGCTGGACAAGGCCGACTGCCGCTTCGGCTACCGTGACAGCGTGTTCAAACACGATGCCGCCGGCCGACTACTGGTCACCGCGGTGCGTTTCCGCTTATCGCGCACGGCTCAGCTGCGCACCGGCTACGGCGATATCCAGCAAGAACTGAACGCCGCCGGCATCGCCGCGCCCACGCCACAAGACGTCAGCGACGCGGTGATTCGCATCCGTTCCAGCAAACTGCCCAACCCCGCCGAACTGGGCAACGCCGGCAGCTTCTTCAAAAACCCGGTTCTGCCGGCGGAGCAGGCGCAAGCGCTGCTGGCGCTCCATCCCGCGTTGCCGCACTACCCGGCAGCCGACGGCAAGGTCAAGCTGGCCGCCGGCTGGCTGATCGACCAGTGCGGACTGAAAGGCTATCGCGACGGCGACGCCGGCGTGCACGCGCGCCAGGCTCTGGTGCTGGTCAATCACGGCGCAGCCAGCGGCGACCAGATGCGCGCGCTGGCCGACAAGGTGCGCGCCGAGGTCCGTCAACGCTTTGGCGTGGAGCTGGAGCCGGAGCCCATCATTCTCTAAACAGCTGGCGCGAAACCCTCGCGCTCTCGACAAAAGGCGAAACGATGAATTCAAGCGTAGATGTGCTGGTATTCGATCTGGGCGGAGTATTGGTGGACTGGAACGGCATCGATCCGCTGGTGCGGCTTTCTCAGGGCAAGCTGAACCCGGAACAGGCCCGGCGCTTCTGGATGGAAACGCCGTGGATCGCCGAACTCGACACCGGCGCCTGCACGCCGGAAGCGTTCAGCGCCGCGATGGCGGAACACCTGGGGCTGGACATCGACGCGACGGAAATGACCGCGCAACTGGACAGCTGGCTGCGCGGCGCCTTCCCCGGCGCGGCGGAGATGCTGGCCCGGCTTGGCGCGCGCCATCGCCTGGCCGTGCTCAGCAACAACAACGCGCTGCACTGGGACAAAATCGAACGTGAATTCGATCTGCTGCACCGTTTCGACCGGCTATTCGCCTCCCATCTGATCGGCCTTCGCAAGCCGGACGACGAGGTATACCGTCATGTACAGCAAGAGTTGGACGTGCCCCCTCACCGCATCGCCTTTTTCGACGACAACATAGAATGCGTGGACGCCGCCCGCCGCGCCGGCTGGCAAGCGTTTCACACCAAGGGCTTGGACCAGGTGCAGGCCGCTCTGCGCGCCAACGGCTGGCTGGACGCCGTCTAGCGCTAGAACAGGCCGCCGGCCTTGCAGAAGATCGCCACCACCGTCAGCAGCCCAATCAGCCAAGACAATGAGCGCAAGCTGGCCTGGTCAGCCAAGTACAACAAGCCGTGCGCAACCCGAGCCGCGATGAAGACCGCGGCGGCGGCATCCAGAAATGCCGGCGGCACATGCATTCCCCACCCCACCAGCACCGCGGCGGCGAAGGTTGGGAACGCCTCCCAGGCGTTCTGCTGCGCCCAATTAGCCCGCTGCCGATAACCGCTGGCCAGGGCCATCGCCTCACGCGGCTTGTGGTTGTCCACCCGCGAACCGGCTTTGGCCACCCCGGCCCAGATCAATGGCAGCAGAGCGGCCAGCAAAAGGCTCCATAACGCGAACGGCATATCATTCTCCTATGTTGATCCAGCCTCAAACAAATGCTGCTTAAGATATTGCGAGTTAAGCGAGACAAGGCCTTGCGCCCAAGGACACGGAATACGCGGTTGGCTCATCGGCATCATGAAGCATGCTCGCCGCCCTCAAGACGAAACGGATGATAAACAGCTTCTCACGGCGCGCGGCGCCTATGCCCCAGATAGCGCCCGTCGTCAAAGGTGGCCACCCATTCCGGCCGGTAAACCACCAGCACCGCGGCCAGCAAACCTGTGGTAAAAGCCTCCGACCATGACAATAAAAAATAGAACGGAAGCGTCTCTTCAAGCAACTGGTCCCAGGGATAGGCGCCGGCCAGCCCCAAGGCCAACAAGCCGGACAGGCCGGCGGCGAACATGCCGGCGCCGCCGGCGAGGAAGCCGTTGACGAAGACATAAACAAACAGATTACTGGGCAAAACGCGCTGACTCAAGCGCAGCGCCGCGGCGGACAGAGCCACCGGCGGCAAGATCATGGTCAGATAATTCAGGCCCAGCGCCGGCAAATCGGCCTGCCCGCTCAAGGCCAGCGCCAGCAAGGGTAGCGCCAAGGCCAGCAAGGCCAGCCACGGCCCCATCATCAGGGTGAACAGGCCGGCGCCCAGCAAATGGAAGGACAGGCCCGGCGCCACGCCGCCGCGCAGCAGCCACAAGGCCAGCGCCAGCACGCAGGCGCCCATCCAGGCGTTGCAAGCCGGCAAGGGCAAGCCGCGCCAGGCCACCCGTCGCGCCGCCAGCGCCAACAAAGACAAAGCCGCGCCATTACTCAGCCAAAGCGCGACGTCGGGAAAAAATGATGCGGGCAAATCCATGACCTACCTACCGGCTTTATTATCCATTTCGGATGATACCAGAGCGTGCGCACCAACCCGCCTCCATTGGGTACAATGACGTTTTATTGGAGAGTTCCGCATGCCCGCTTTGCCCGCCCCTCACCTGATCGCCCAGCATGTCGCCGCCGCCCTGACCGAAGACATCGGCCGTTGCGACTGGACCGCCCTGCTGATTCCCGAACACAGCGCCGGCGCGGCGCGGGTGGTCGCGCGCGAGCCGGCTACCTTGTGCGGTCAGGCCTGGTTCGACGAATGCTTCCGGCAGGTTGACCCTGATTGCCAGGTGGAATGGCTGGCCGCCGAAGGCGAGCAAGTGGCCGCCGGCGCGGTGCTGTGCAATATCTCCGGCCCGGCACGCGCGCTGCTGAGCGCGGAGCGCTCCGCGCTCAACTTCCTGCAAACCCTGTCCGCGGTCGCCAGCGAAACCCGCCGCTACGTCGACGCCGTGGCAGGCACCCGCGCCCGGATTCTGGACACGCGCAAGACCATGCCCGGACTGCGACTGGCGCAGAAATACGCGGTGACGGTGGGTGGCGGCGACAATCAGCGCATTGGCCTGTTCGACGGCATCCTGATCAAGGAAAACCACATCATGGCCGCCGGCGGCATCGCCGCCGCGCTGCGGGCCGCGCAACAACTGGCTCCCACCGACGTCAGCCTGCAGATCGAGGTGGAAACGCTGGAACAACTGGAGGAAGCGCTGCGCCATGGCGCCAAGCTGGCGCTGCTGGACAATATGTCGCTGGAGCAAATGCGCGAGGCGGTGCGCTTGACCGCCGGCCGCGCTCTGTTGGAGGCCTCCGGTGGCGTGGACTTCGACACCGTGCGCGCGATTGCGGAAACCGGGGTCGACCGCATTTCCGTGGGCAAGCTGACCAAGGATATCCTAGCCGTCGATCTCTCGATGCGATTCACCACAGCCTGACGCCCCCGGACCCGCCTGCTGGCGGCGGGTTCCTGTCATACTTCGCCGCCTAGCGCTATAACTGGTTCATAACCCCCAATAACGAGCGTCATGGACTTCAACCTCCGCAAACGGAACAAACGCCCGGCACGCTATGCGATCTGGGGCTCCATTTTCTTCCTGCTAGCGACTCTGGCGTTGGTGGCTCTGGAACTGCTCAACACCTACCAACAGGAAGAGGAAAACGCGCTGCGACAGGCTAACGGCCTCAGTCAATTGCTGGCCGAGCGGCTGGCCGCCGGCGTCAGCGAAGCCGGGCTGATCCTGCAAAACACGAGTCAACTGCCGCAAGTCCAAACCCTGCTGCACACCGGCAAAAGCAGTGAAGACGGACAACAAAAACTGTATCAACAGCTGCAACAGCAACTGCAGCTGGCGCCCTATCTAAGCCGAATCGAAATCATAGACAGCGCCTGTCAGGCCATCTTCACTAGCCGCCAGGCCGCCATCGTGCGGCAGCCGCACAATGAATTCTGCCGCTGGCTGCATAGAAACGAAGACCCGGAAAACAGTTACACCGCCGCCCAACACAACCCCGAGCAACACGGCATCGTTCTGGCCAGCAAGCTGCGCGACGACAGCGGAAATGTCATAGGCATGGCCGCCGGCGTCATCGCCAACAATTTTTTCCAGGACGAAGTCTCTCGCGTCACCGTGGGTGAACACGGGGAAATCCTGGTGCTGGATCAACGCCAGCTGATGGTGGCGCGCTGGCCCAAACCGCCCAAGGGGCTGGAACGGCAGTTCCGGCCGCTCCAGCCGGCCAAACTACTCAGCCGCGACGGCAATCAGGCGCAATTCAGCGCGCCGTCCAATATCGACGGCGTCACCCGCCTGTACAGCCAAAGCCAGACGGGACGCTACCCGTTTCATGTGGCGGTGGGCATCGCCCGCAAGGATTTCACCCGTTCCGTGCAGGAAAAGGCGACGCTGGCGCTGCTGGGCTGGCTGTTCATCGCCGGCATGACGCTGCTGGCCTTGCGCAATTATCTGTCCAATCTGCGTCAGCACACGCTGCTGAGCCGTAGCACGGACCTGATCCGGCAAAGCGAGGAAGAAGCCAAGCTGATCCTGGACACCGCGCCGCTGGCGCTGCTGTTGGTCAATCCCAAAACACGCCGCATCCAACGTGCCAACGCGCTGGCGCGAGCCATGCTTCAGTTGCCGCCGCGCGCGCCAGGGACCAAGGAAGATTCGGACATTCTCAACCTGCCTTTTCGGCTGCAGCCGCTGGAGCAGTGGCTGGAAGCCGGCCAGGAAATCGAGAGTCAGGAAATGGAGCTGGAACTGGAGGACCACAGCCGGCTCTGGGTCATTGTCTCCCTGCGTCCCTTGGGCGAGCGCACCCCGCCGTCCACCTTAGTGGCGCTCTACGACATCTCCAGCCGCAAACAGCTGGAAGAGCAATTACAGGAAAGCAACCAGCAACTGAGCGAAATGGCGGCCACCGACCCACTGACCCATCTATACAATCGGCGCTACGCCGACATGATGCTGAAAGACGAAATCAGCCGCTGCGAACGCTATGGACAGTCATTGACCATCGCGGTATTCGACATTGACCACTTCAAGCAATTCAACGACCGGCACGGCCATCAGGCTGGCGACAATGTGCTGGTGGCCGTGGCCAACGCGCTGACCGACACCACGCGCAACACCGACATCAGCGCCCGGGTGGGCGGTGAGGAATTCCTGGTGATTTTCCCCTGCACCCGGCTGCGCGACGCGCAAAAAGTGATGGAACGAGTGCAAGTGGTGTTGAGTCAGACACGCTTCCCGCTGGTGGATCAGAGCGTGACCTTCAGCGGCGGCCTAACCGACTGGAGGCCTCACGACACGCCGGAACTGATGCTGGCGCGCGCCGACCGCCTGCTTTACGAAGCCAAGGTCGCGGGCCGCAACATTCTGTTCAATGATCTGGACATGACCTGAACGGCGGCCCATCCTGCCCCGCCACGCCCAAGGCGTCGGACAGCAGCCATAGCATCGCCGCGGTGGCGCCCCAGATGCGGTGGCGCTGCCAGTTCAGCGACAGATAAGCTCGCAGCTGGCCGTCGTCCCCCTGATGGCTGTGGCGCTGATAAGCCCCGGTATCCATCAAAAGCGGCAGCGGCGCCTCGAACACCTCCGCCACCTCTCCCGGTTCCGGGCTGAGTTCGAACGGCGGCAGCACCAATCCCACCACCGGCGTCACCACAAAGCCGGTAATCGTCACATAGTCCGGCAAACGTCCCAGCAGCCGGACATGGCTCTCCGCCAGCCCAGTCTCTTCCCGCGTTTCACGCAGCGCGGCGCGCTCGGCGGAACCGTCGTCCCGCTCCAGCTTGCCGCCCGGAAAGCTGACTTGGCCGGCATGCGCCGGCAGATTTTCAGCGCGCCGGGTCAACAACACCGTCGGCCCCTCGCTATGCCACACCAGCGGCACCAGCACCGCCGCCGGCCGCAGCCCGCCATCGGCCTGCCGGAAACTGAAATCGCCCACCCTGCCGGTAAAGTCATAAGCCGAAAGCCGACCGGCGATCCAGTCGGCCGCTTCTCCCGCCTCCATCGACCACATATTATTGTCCCCTGCCATCATCCACTCGCCGGGCCAACACGCCAGCGGCATCCTTGCTCCATCTTAGGCCAAATCACGACCTCTCTGTCGGCGCCGCCATGGCTATTAACAAAAAACCCGCGCGCCAAGCACCTGAACGGCGCCGGCGGACGCGGGCAAAAAAAATGCCAGGCGGCGAGCCTGGCACATGGCTGAGCATTTCTGCTTGAAACACTCTTAGAGTCTGTTCATCATCTGCTGCGCTTCGTGATACGCCCCACGGTGAGTACCGCTTTGAAATGCTCATGTACCACATGACCATTCCGCTTTCTCAGCGGTTTTCGCCTTGTCTCGCTCTTGCTCGCTAGATTTTGAACAGGCTCTTAGCGGCGCATCGAGTCGAAGAACTGCTGGTTCGACTTGGTGGCCTTGATCTTGTCCTGCAGGAATTCCATCGCTTCCAGATCGTCCATCGGGTAGAGCAACTTGCGCAGCACCCAGATCCGCTGCAACTGATCCTGCGGAATCAGTAGTTCTTCGCGGCGAGTGCCCGAGCGGTTGATGTTCAGCGCCGGGAAAATGCGCTTCTCCGCCATGCGGCGCTCCAGATGGATTTCGCTGTTGCCGGTGCCCTTGAATTCTTCGTAGATCACATCGTCCATGCGGCTGCCGGTATCAATCAGCGCGGTGGCGATGATGGTCAGGCTGCCGCCCTCTTCCACATTGCGCGCAGCGCCGAAGAAACGCTTGGGGCGCTGCAGTGCGTTGGCGTCCACGCCGCCGGTCAGCACCTTGCCGGAAGCCGGCACCACGGTGTTGTAGGCGCGAGCCAGGCGGGTAATGGAATCCAGCAGAATCACCACGTCCTTCTTGTGCTCCACCAGGCGCTTGGCCTTCTCGATCACCATCTCGGCCACTTGCACGTGGCGGGTGGCGGGCTCGTCGAAGGTGGAAGACACCACTTCGCCCTTGACCGAACGTTGCATCTCGGTCACTTCTTCCGGACGCTCGTCGATCAACAGGACGATCAGCACCGCTTCCGGATGGTTGGCGGTGATGGCGTGGGCGATGTGTTGCAGCATCACGGTCTTGCCGGACTTCGGCGGCGCCACCAGCAGACCGCGTTGACCCTTGCCGATCGGCGAGATCAGATCAATGATGCGGCCGGTGATGTTCTCTTCGGCGCGGATGTCGCGTTCCAGCTTGAACTGCTCGGTGGGAAACAGCGGCGTCAGATTCTCGAACAGAATCTTATGCTTGGAGTTTTCCGGCGCTTCGCCGTTGACCTTGTCCACCTTGACCAGCGCGAAATAGCGCTCGCCGTCCTTCGGAGTGCGGATCTCGCCTTCGATCGAATCGCCGGTATGCAGGTTGAAGCGACGAATCTGCGACGGGCTGACATAGATGTCGTCCGGGCCGGCCAGATAGGAGGTGTCTGGGCTGCGCAGGAAACCGAAACCGTCCGGCAGCACTTCCAGGGTACCTTCGCCGAAAATGCTCTCGCCTTTTTTGGCCTGGTTTTTCAGCAAGGCGAAGATCAAATCCTGCTTGCGCAGTCGATTGGCCCCGTCGATCTCGTTGGAAATGGCCATTTCAACGAGTTCGGAAACATGAAGATGTTTTAGATCAGATAAGTGCATAGCAGCCGTAGGTCGACTCGGTAACGATTTAGCGGAACGCTGAATTCGGAGGGTGGCGTAAAAATGGAACGGGCAACGCGTCTATCGCTACCCGTTTTGAGATTTTGCTGGAGAATAGACGCTTTACAGTTGGCTGTCAATGAAGGCGGTCAACTGGCTCTTGGCCAGCGCGCCCACCTTGGTGGCGGCAACCTGGCCGTCTTTGAAAATCATCAGCGTCGGGATGCCGCGAATGCCGAATTTCGGCGGCGTCAGTTCGTTTTGGTCGATGTTCAGCTTCACCACTTTCAGGCGGCCTTCGTATTCCTTGGCCACTTCGTCCAGGATGGGAGCGATCATCTTGCACGGACCACACCACTCGGCCCAATAATCGACCAGCACCGGCAGGTCGGCTTTCAGAACATCGGTATCGAAACTGTCATCGCTTACGTGGTGGATGAGATCGCTCATGGTTTCCTCGCTAAATATTTTGGTGGTGCATCTACTGCAATTGATGTGTGATGGTAGCAAGCGCGGAGTGCCGGAGCAACCGGAAATCCGGAGCGCGCCGCCGGGTTCGCTCTTCGTTCTTCCCTTATATACCACCTAGAACCACTTGACCTGGCCGACAATGCCGCTGCTGAAACGCCCAGGCTTCGGTATAATGCGCAGCTGTTTATTCCGAGAAGGACTCCAAATGGGCTTTCTGCAAGGCAAAAAGATTCTGATTACCGGCATGATCTCCAACCGCTCCATCGCTTACGGCATTGCCCAGGCCTGTCATCGCGAAGGTGCGGAACTGGCGTTCACCTATGTGGTGGACAAACTGGAAGACCGCGTGCGCGAAATGGCCGCGGACTTCGGTTCCAAGCTGGTTTTCCGCTGCGACGTGCAGAACGACGAAGAAATCAATAAATTGTTCGCCGACCTCGGCAAGGAATGGGACGGCCTGGACGGCCTGGTGCACGCCATCGCCTTCGCCCCGCGCGAATCGCTGGAAGGCGACTTTTTGGATGCGCTGAGCCGCGAAGCTTTCCAGACCGCGCACGATGTGTCCGCCTATAGTTTCCCGGCGCTGGCCAAGGCCGCGCGCCCGATGATGCAAGGCCGCAACGCCGCCCTGCTGACCCTGTCCTACTTGGGCGCGGTGCGAGCCATCCCGAATTACAACGTGATGGGCCTGGCCAAAGCCAGCCTGGAAGCCTCGGTGCGCTTCATGGCCGCCAGCCTGGGCAAGGACGGTATCCGCGTCAACGGCATTTCCGCGGGCCCGATCAAGACCCTGGCCGCCGCCGGCATTTCCGGCTTCTCCAAACTGCTGGCCATGGCCGCCGGACAGTCCTGTCTGCGCCGCAACGTCACCACCGAGGAAGTGGGCAATACCGCCGCTTTCCTGTTGTCCAATCTGTCCTCCGGCATTACCGGTGAAATCACTTATGTCGACGCCGGCTTCAGCATCAACTCGCTGAACGTTCCGGAAGCCTGATTCAATCGCCGCCATATCGAAATGGACCCGCCGGGTCCATTTTTTTTATCCTTTCCGATAAACCGCCACACCGTCATTTGCTCCAAGATTAATCTCATTGAAAATAGATAAGCGGAGCGCTATTGCATTAAAAACAGTGTGGCTGATATTCAAGGGACGCCAACGCCTGATTATAAAGTCATGCGGCCAAATCACATTGAATATCGATGATCCGCTCCGCAATGGGTCAGGCCGTCATAAACCCGGCCCAATCAGTCGTCAGTAACGAGAACCCAGATCTCGATCCTCAGCCGCCCCGCCCAGCATATGGGTTAGTTCATCGCAGGCGCGCACCATGCCGTCGCGCACACAAAACTCGGCGATGACCAGCATCCGCACCTGACCGCCGTCCCGCTTATCCGCGGTAACCAAATGGCGGGTGAACAGCCGCTCTCCCTGCTCCGCCCAGCTCAGGATTTCAAGGCCGACCCGGCTGCACTCCCGCTTCAAATGGCGCAAATGCCTGACGAAAGCGGGGTAATCCAGATTGCGACCGTCCGCCTGCTGCCGGTAGTCCGGATGCACCAGTCGGGCCAAGCGGCTTTCGTCTAGTTCCGGGCTCAGCAATGCGCATTCGAATAGTTCCCTCACCACAGTGATAGCGGTGTCTTGCATGGTTTTGCTCCTTAGTACCGGTTTACGATCTGCCTCGCGTAGACGATGCGGCATTGAAACCAGCATTCAAAATGCTCATGCACCACCTGTACATTCGGCTTTCTCAACCGTTTTCGCCTTGTCTCGCTGGGTCGTAAACACATTCTTAGAGTGGCTAACAAAACTCAGTTTCACGGCTGAGGCAAGGCGCGCCGACGCAGACAGTACATTGAGTACGGCAAATCCGGACAACGCAGCATCAGGGGTTTTGTTAGCCGCTCTTAGTTAGTAGGGACAGATGTCGATAAAGGGCGACGCGGCCCATGCCTCGCCGCCACCGTGGCCAGTATCACGCCCCGCGGCGGCGGCGCGTTATCGCTATAATGCCAACGGATAGCTCAAACAGGCCAAGACCATGCTGATCGCCGCCAACCGCATCCATCACAACGCCGCCGACCCCGACGCCTGGCACAGCCATGACAGCGGCCAGCTGAGCTTGCTGCGCCACGGCGTGCTAAGCATCGCCACCGACGACGGCCGGCTCTGGCTGCCGCCCGGCCACTTGGTCTGGATTCCTCCCGGCGTGCGCCATGCCTCGCATCGTCACGGCCTGATAGACGGCATCAGCCTCCGCCTTGCCGCAGCGGCCTGCGACCGGCTTCCCGCCTACGCGCAAGCCATCGCCTGCGATGCGCTGCTCCCTGCCATCATGCGGCGCGCGCTGGACTTCGCCGTTCCGCCCCTTCCCAGAGAACAGCGGCTGCTGGGGGTCTTGCTGGACGAATTGGAGCAAAGTCCATCCTTGAGCTTGAGCCTGCCGCTGCCGCAAGACCGGCGCGCGCGCCGCGTCGCCGACGCCCTGACGGAAGCGCCCGATGACCCCCGCTCGCGCGACGACTGGGCGCAATGGGCCGGCCTCAGCGGGCGCAGCCTGAGCCGCCTGTTTCCAGAACAAACCGGGCTCAGTTTCCAGGCCTGGCGCCGCCGGTTGCGGCTATTGAAGTCCCTGGAATATTTGTCGGCCGGCCAAGCCGTCGGTGTCGCGGCCTGGCGCTGCGGCTACGACAGCCCCAGCGCCTTCATCGCCGCCTTCCGCCAGGCCTTCGGCCACACGCCAACCCAGTTGCTGGGCTGGCCCGCGGACGCCTTCAGCGAAAACTCAGGCTCTTGAACCCACTGAACTGCCCAGCCAACGCCTCGATCAACAACCTACCCTGTAGAGCCAGTTCACGATCTCGTGAGCAAGGGCGAGACCACAAGAAGTGCGTCGCGACATGAGCGGCGGCCATATCGCATGCCCGCCTTCAAGCCAGCAGCGACTCCAGCGCCGCGGCCAACTTGCCCGCGCTCCGCCGAGCCCATGCGGGCGCGGAGCCTCCGGCGCACAGCCTCTCCTCTAGCGCGTAGGCGCTGCGCACCAGATGATAGCCAAGCCATGGAACCGGTTCCGGAGCCCAACGGCGCACCCGCTCCAAACGCCCTTCAGACATAACCCAGGGCATGGTGGTCAAATCGCCGTCTCGCTCCAGGATCAATTCCGCCAGCGTGCGCCCCATCAAGTTAGACGCCCCCACGCCCTCGCCGCCGTAACCGCCGGCCATGGCGATGCCGGCCCGCCGGTCATACAGCGCATAGGGCGTGAAAGCGCGCGCCACGCCCAAGGTGCCGCCCCAGCGGTACTCAACCTCCGTAGCGCCCAGCGCCGGCAACAATTGACGCAGCAGACGCTCGCGCCAAGCGAACTCATCGCTGCCCGGATCAAAGTTCCATCGTTCACGGCCGCCCAGCCGGTAGCCCCCGCGCGCGCCAAACACCAGGCGGCCGTCCGCGCTGCGTTGCCCGTAAGTCACCATCCGGCTCAAATCGCCGAAAGCCTGACGATCAGCCAGGCCAATCTCATCCCATTGAGCAGACGACAACGGCTCAGTGGCCAACAGCAGGCTCTGCACCGGCAGCAGGCAACGCGCCAAGCGGGAAAACTGCCCGGCCGCGCCTTCCAGGGCAGGCACGATGACGTCGGCGCGCAACTCGCAGCCGTCCAGCCTGGCCACCCCGGGAGCGAGCCGACGCACCGGGCTGCGCTCATGAATCCGCACCCCCAACCGCGCTGCGGCCCGCGCAAGGCCTTGCGCCAGCCTGGCCGGCTGAATCACCGCGCAATGCGGCGAGAACACCCCGCCGCGCACGTCGCGCGCGCCCAGCTGCTCTTGTGCCTCTTTGCGGTCCAGCCATCGAAAGTCGGCTTCGCCGTGCCCCGCCCGTCGCAACTCCCGCAGCCACTTCCGCCCCATTGCCTCCTGCTCGGGATAGCGCGCCGCCGCATACAACACCCCGCCATGGACAAAGTCGCAATCGATGCGCTCCCGCGGCAAGATCTCGGCCACCTCGTCGACAATGCCGAACAACCGCCGCCGCGCTTGTTCACGCCGCTCGCCGTCCAGCCTGAGCAAATGGGCATCCTGATTGGCCAGTCCTCCGATCAGCCAGCCTCCGTTGCGCCCAGACGCGCCATAGCCGCAAGTTTCGGCTTCCAGCACCGCCACATCCAGCTCCGGCGCCATGCGCTTGAGGTAGTAAGCCGTCCAAAGGCCGGTATAGCCTCCACCGATTACCGCCACATCGCAGCGCGCCGATTGCGTCAACGGCGGCCAATGCGGCTCGGCGGGGCTTTGATCCAGCCATAGACAGGCTTGAGTCAGTGAGGACATGCGCTCTCCTTGTTGCGGCCAACCGGCTAAGAACCTGTTTACGATATCGCGAGCAAGGGCGAGATCGTAAACAGGTTCTTAAGCTCGGCCGTGTCGCCAACGCTGTTATCATGAAGGTCGACCATACCCGTCCATTGCGAGAACCAGCTTATGGAAATTCTGATTTTTCCCGAAGCGGAAGTGCCCGCAGAACTGCGCATGCAAGTTCTCGAACTGCAAAACCTGGCCTGGCCTGGCGAACCGCCAACCCGCCCCGACCCCATCCACGATCCCGCGCTGGGGCCGCTGTCGCTGTTGCTGGTGGAGAACCGTCGGGTGCTGTCGGCGCTGGACATCCTCAGCAAGCAGCTAAGCCACGCGGACGAGAACTTCCAGGCCAGCGGCATCAGCTGCATGGTCACTCAGCCCGAGGATCGCAGCCGCGGCTTGGGGCGACTGCTGGCCGCCTCCGCTCGCGAAACCATGCAAGCCAATGGCGCAGATCTCGGCATCTTCACTTGCGACCGGCCCTTGCGGCGCTTTTACCAAAGTTGCGGCTGGAGCGAACTGCCTGGCGCCGTCTTGATCGGCGGCACGCCGGCCTCGCCGTTTTCCAGCAACCAATTCGACAAAGCGACGATGGCCAGCTTTTTCAGCGACAAGGCCAAGCAAATGGCCGCGCGCTTCGAACATTGCGAGATTGCGCTCCATCCCGGGAACATCGACAGGCTTTGGTAAGCCGCGAGACGCCGTCAGGCCGAAGCAAACGACGGTCCGGCGCGATCAAAACACCAATGCGGAGCGGTAGAATCATTCCTTCCGCGACAAACGCCAGCCTCAGTCCCTACCGGCGCTCTGTTCCGCCAATCCGCAAGCGACCCAGCCACCATGATCGAAACGCCCGACATCATCGAAATCGAGTTATCCGCGCCCTACCGAGTCCAGGGCGAAGCCGCCCGCGGTCAGTCCGTTTGGCTGTTGGCCCGTCTCTGGCATGCCCACCATTTTGGCGACGGCTCGGTGTCCGCAGCAGCCTTGCGGCTCGGCTTCCCTGGCCAAAACAATATCCGCATGCTGATCTCGCGCGCTTTCGCCGATTTCGCGCGTTGGGGCGTGCAAGCGGGCTGGGGAGCCGCTCACGGCCAGCCCATCGCCACCCTGCCGTTGAACGGGCGCAGCCGCGGTCCATTCTGGCTGACGGCCGACATGGCCTCGCGACTGCGTTTCAGCGCCGGCGGTGTAGAGGTGGAGCGAGATTGGCTGGAACACTTTCTGGGCCTGCGCAGGGAGCGGGCGGAAAACCCGGCCGGCGATCTGTCCTACCTGATGCGCGACATGCGCTTCTGGCAGCAGATGGCGCAAGCGATCCGCGATGAATACGACGGTTTCGGACGCCGCCCCAGCCGTCAGATAGCTGAATCCTTCCACGTTGCGCGCCAGTTCGCCGATGACGATTTTCAACAGGCTCTGGCTTTGATGAAGGAAAGCCTGGCCTGGCGCCGCAGCGCCCAGTTGGACGGCAGCCGCAGCGCGCTGAAACGGCTGGACCGAGTGCTGGACGCCGGCAGCGTGCATCACGCCCACCCTACTTTCGCCGCCATGGCCTGCATCGTCAGAGCCTGGGAACGCTACACGCATGGCGATGCCGAAGCGGCTCAGACCATGCTGGAGCATCTGCAAACCTCGCCGGAGCTGCAACCGGTATTCCGCTACAACCCGCGGGTACGCTTCGAATGTCTGAATCTGATGGCGCTGTTGCACAAGCACGCCGCCACCAGCGGCGCGGGCATAGCGCGCCAGCAAGACCAGGCCGGCGCGGCTCTGCAAGCGCTGAGCGGCGCACTGGAGGCAGCTTACGAGGCGGATTCGATCGACGCCGCCCAACATGTGGCCGCCAATATCGGTTGGTGCTTGTGGCTGTTCTGGCAGCAAGGTTTGATCGACCCGGAACGAAAACAGCAGGTGAGCGCGGTGCAACTGCAAGCAATGCGCTGGCTTGGCCTATCCGAATGGATTTGCGACCGTTTCGGCTACGGCAGCGGCTCCGCCTGGAACCTGATTTTCATCCTGCGTATCGCACGCGGCAACTGTCCGCCACCGCGCTCGCGCAGCTTGGCCGCTTTCCGCGCACAACAGCCGCTGGCGCTGGAAACCGCCATCGCCGCCCTGCATCCCTTGCACGCCTCCTTGTCCCCGGCCAAGGGCTTTAGCCGCTGGTCCTCGGCGGCGGTCCTGGCGCTGGACGAGCAGCTAGCCGGCAAGGCCGCCTTCCCTCCCTTGCAACAAGCCAATCTATTGCTGGAAGCCGCATGGTTCCTGTTGCATGAGCAGGGCGCCGGACAGAAAGCTGCCGACACGCTCTCCCGCCTCCAAGCCTTGCTTCCCTCCTTGCGCCGCAGCGAGCGCAGCTTTTTCAACGGAGAGTTGCAACGGCTGCCCATAGAAGCGCCGTTAGCCGAGCCCTGCCCAAAAAAATAGCCGGCAAGGCCGGCTGAACACGGGTAGGCCGGTCTAGACCGGGCTCAACACATGCACGGACAGTCCGGCCACCGCGCCCTCGGTCGCGGCGATGAAGCCCCGCAGCGCCGGCGCGTCCAGATGCCGATCCAGCGCGGCCTTGCTTGCCCATTTTTCCATTACCACCAAACTGTCCGCCCCAAACGGCTGCGGAGAATCCGCATGGTCCAGAGCCGGGCCGTATTCAATGCAACCCTCTTCCTCGCGCACCAGGGGCACGATCGCATTCAGCTCTTGCAAGATTACGGCGCGCTGCCCCGGTTTGGCGGTAATCACGGCAACTACATGCAACATGGCAATCCTTACATAAAGTCAACGACACGCCGCCGCGCGCATTCGCGGCGGCCACTGAAATACGGCAAGCGCCAAGACAAATGGTTCGGCTCCGCCTCAAGCGATAAAAACATATAGACGGAATGACCGGCTGAGTTAGACCGATTCATTGCGCCTAACCTGCCGAGTTTGATGTTACTGGAGGAATTTCTAAATTTCGGAGGGGAAAATAAAAAAAGCTCTGCAAATGCAGAGCTTTAAATATTTGATACTTTTGGAATTCTTTGGTCGGGGCGAGAAGATTCGAACTTCCGACCCCCTGCACCCCATGCAGGTGCGCTACCAGGCTGCGCTACGCCCCGACTCGAGAGAAACGTATTCTAAACTGCTTTTTAATTTTTGCCAAGCCCTGAATCGAGCCATTCTAAAATCGCCTCCAACTCGGTCCTCACCTCCTGGGCCGTTGCCGGGCGCACTTCCTGGCCGTCCGCGCCCAATCGCTGGCGGGCTCCGTGAATGGTAAAACCATCGTCATATAACAAGCCGCGAATGCGTCTGACCAATAACACTTCGTGATGTTGGTAGTAACGGCGGTTGCCGCGGCGCTTCACCTGACGCAGCTGGGAGAACTCCTGCTCCCAATAGCGCAGCACATGCGGCTTGACGCCGGTGAGCTCGCTCACTTCGCTGATGGTGAAGTAACGCTTGGACGGTATCGACGGCAGATCAGCCTTGCTTGTTGGCATGGAATTGCTCGACCATTCCCTTGAGTTTCTGACTAGCGTGGAACGTTACCACACGTCGCGCGGTGATGGGAATCTCTTCCCCGGTCTTGGGGTTGCGACCCGGACGCTGCGGCTTGTCGCGCAACTGGAAATTACCGAAACCGGATAATTTGACGGAATCTCCGGACTCCAAGGCCTGGCGAATTTCTTCAAAAAACGATTCAACCATGTCCTTGGCTTCACGCTTGTTCAGACCCACTTGATCAAACAGCATGTCGGCCAGCTCAGCCTTGGTCAAAGTCATGTCACCCTCTCACACATCAATATTTCTAATCATTCAAAAGCCCGCCGACAAGCCGGCGGGCTCCACGCCTTGGGCTCAGCGCAGCTGAGCGCCCAGCTCGGCGGCAACGCCGTCCAGCAGGGCTTTAAGCGCCGGCTCCACATCTTCGTCGGTCAGCGTGCGGCTATTGTCCTGCAACATCACGCGGAAGGCCAGACTCTTCTTGCCTTCTTCCACGCCTTTGCCGCGATAAACGTCAAACAAAGCCACTTCGCTGACAATGGCGACGCCGTGCTTGGCGAAGCAGGCCAGCAATTGCTCCGTTTCCACCGCCTCGTCCACCACCAGCGCCAGATCGCGGCGCACCGCCTGGAACTTGCTCACCGGTTGCGCCTTGATAGGCTGCCGAGCTTCCACAGCGGCCAGATCCAATTCAAACAACACCGGAGCGCTGGACAAATCATATTGCTGCGCCCACTTGGGATGCAGTTCGCCAATCACGCCCACCGCCAGGCCATTCACCAGCACCTCGGCGCAGCGGCCCGGATGGAAGGCCGGGTGCTCTGCCTTGCGGAAGCTGGCTTGCTGCGGATGCAGCAGGGCTTCGACATCGGCTTTGACATCGAAGAAGTCGACTCGCTCCGCCTTGACCCCCCACTGCTCGGGCAAGCGCGGCCCCCAAGCGAGACCGGCCACTTTTTCCGGCTGGTCGAACCAGTCGGCGGATTTCTTGAACACGCGCGCCACTTCGAACACGCGCACGCGCGGCTGCTTGCGGTTGATGTTGCCGACCAACACGTCCACCAAGCCGCCGATCAAGGTGGAGCGCATCACGCTCATCTGCGAGGCGATCGGATTGATCAGACGCACCGGCTGCTCGTTGGCGGCGAAATCACGCTCCCAGGCTTCGTCGACGAAGGCGTAGCTGACGATTTCCTGATAGTCGCGGGCCGCCAGCAGATGGCGGATTTGATCGCGGGGCCGCAGCTCTTCCCGCTGCGCCAGCATGCGCATGCCGGAACGCGGGGCGTCTGCAGGAATCGCGTCGTAGCCGTAAACCCGCGCCACCTCCTCGATCAAATCTTCCTCAATCGCGATGTCGAAGCGGAAAGACGGCGCCTCCACGGTGAAAACCTCGCCATCCAGGCGGTGAGTCAAACCCAGCCTGCTTAGAATTTCACCGATCTGTTCGCTGCTCAGCGTCACGCCCAACAGCTTGGCGCA
Organism: Chromobacterium sp. IRSSSOUMB001; assembly: GCF_023507765.1. Lineage (NCBI taxonomy): Bacteria > Pseudomonadati > Pseudomonadota > Betaproteobacteria > Neisseriales > Chromobacteriaceae > Chromobacterium > Chromobacterium sp. IRSSSOUMB001. The sequence continues at coordinate 277,681 of NZ_JALCYU010000001.1, read as the reverse complement.
ACGCGACACGCGCAGCTTGACCTCGCCGCGGCGCGGCAACTCGGCCGCGGCTTCCACCACCGGGCCCGGTTGCCCCCCGCAGATGTCCAACACCAGGCGAGTGGCGCGCTCCATCGCATCGCGCTGTAGCTGGAAGTCCACGCCGCGCTCGTAACGGAAAGAGGAATCCGAACCGAAACCCAGCTCGCGCGCTTTGCCGGCAATCGCTTCCGGAGCAAAGAAAGCGCTTTCCAGGAAAATGTCTGTGCTGCCGGTGGTCACGCCGCTGTGCTCGCCGCCCATGATGCCGGCGATGGCCAGTGCTTTGCTCTGGTCCGCGATCACCATGTAGTCCGGCTTGAGCTTGACGGTTTTCTCGTTCAGGCACAGCAGTTCTTCGCCGTCCTTGGCCATGCGCGCGACGATGCCGCCGTCCAGCTTGGCCAGGTCGAAGGCGTGCATCGGTTGGCCTTGTTCCAGCAACACGTAGTTGGTGATGTCGACCACGGCGGAAATCGAACGCAGGCCGGCGCGCTCAAGGCGGCGGCGCATCCATTCCGGCGTGGCGGCGGCGGCGTTGACGCCCCTGAGCACGCGCCCCAGGTAACGGCCGCAGCCCGACTTGGCGTCTATGCTCACCGGCAAGGCGTCGTCGATCACCGGCGCCACCGCGGGAATGGCCACCGGCGAGAGTTCCGCGCCGGTCAGCGCCGCCACTTCGCGGGCGATGCCGCGAATGGACAGACAATCGGCTCGGTTGGGGGTGATTTTCAGCGTGAACAGCTGGTCGTCCAGGCCGAGGTAGTCGCGAATGCTCTGTCCCGTCGGCGCATCGGCCGGCAGCACCAGCAGGCCGTCGGCCTCGTCCGGCACACCAAGCTCCTTGCCGGAACACAGCATGCCGTTGGATTCGACGCCGCGCATTTTGGTCGGCTTGATCTTGAAATCACCGGGCAGCGCGGCGCCGGGCAAGGCGCAAGGCACCTTCAGGCCCACGGCGACATTGGGCGCGCCGCAGACGATCTGCACCAGTTCGCCAGTTCCCACGTCCACCTTGGTCACACGCAGGCGGTCGGCGTTTTCATGCTTGGCCACTTCCTTGACTTCAGCCACCACCACCCCGCTGAAGGCCGGCGCGGCGGCGTTGACTTCCTCCACCTCCAAACCCGCCATGGTCAGCAGGTAGGACAGTTCGTCGGTGCTCAGCGACGGATTAACCCAGCTTCTCAGCCATTGTTCGGAAAATTGCATAGTATTCGGCTCCGTACGCGATCAGTTGAACTGTCTCAGGAAGTTGAGGTCGTTCTCGAAGAACAGCCGCAGGTCGTTGACGCCGTAGCGCAGCATGGCGAAACGGTCCAGACCGATGCCGAAGGCGAAGCCGGTGTACTTCTCCGGGTCGATGTTGACATTGCGCAACACATTGGGGTGCACCATGCCGCAGCCGCCCACTTCCAGCCAGCCGCGTTCGCCCAACACGTCGATTTCCGCCGACGGTTCGGTGAACGGGAAGAAGGACGGACGGAAGCGCACTTGCAGATCGTCGCGCTCGAAGAAACGGCGCAGGAAGTCGGTGACCACCGCCTTGAGATCGGCGAAGGACACGCCCTCTTCCACCCACAGGCCTTCCATCTGATGGAACATCGGCGAATGGGTGGCGTCGGAGTCGACGCGATATACGCGGCCCGGAGCCACGATCTTGATGGGCGGCTGATTGCTCATCATGAAGCGCGCCTGGATCGGGCTGGTATGCGTGCGCAACACGTCGCCGCCTTCCACGTAGAAGGTGTCGGCCATCGCGCGCGCGGGATGGTTTTCCGGGATGTTCAGCGCTTGGAAATTATAGAAATCGGTTTCGATCTCTGGACCGTCCGCCACTTCGAAACCCATGGTGCGGAACAGGCCGGCGATGCGCTCCAAAGTCAGCGCCACCGGATGCAAGCCGCCGCCGTTGCTGCCGCGCCCTGGGAGGGTCACGTCCAGCGCCTCGGCAGCCAGTTGCGCCTCCAGCTTGGCGGCGTTCATTTGATCAAGGCGCTGTTTGTGCGCGGCCTCAAAAGCCTGCTTGGCCACGTTGATGGTGGCGCCGGCGGCCTTGCGCTCTTCAGCGGGCAGTTTGCCCAGCTGCTTCAGGAGTTCGGTCAACTCGCCGCTCTTGCCCAGATAGCGGGCCTTGACCTGCTCCAATTCAACGAGATCGGCCGCCGCGGCTAGCGCGGTCAGGCCGGATTGGAGAATCGCGTCAACGTTGTTCATCGTGTTCCACACCGTATGCGAAAGAAAGCTGGCCACACGCGCCCCAGAACCCGAGCGAGTCTGGCCAACCGTCTTGATCTTGAATCATGCTCGCGGCTTGGCCGCATTAAAAAAAGGGAGGCATGTGCCTCCCTTTTGATCCGTCCGGGCGATTAAGCAGCGAGGCTTGCTTTCGCCTTTTCGACGATCTGTGCAAAAGCCGGCTTGTCGAACACGGCCAGGTCGGCCAGGACCTTGCGGTCGATTTCGATAGAGGCTTTTTTCAGGCCGTTCATGAATTTGCTGTACGGCAGGCCGTTTTCACGAGCAGCTGCGTTGATACGAGCAATCCACAGTTGACGGAACTGACGCTTTTTCTGACGACGGTCGCGGTAAGCGTACTGACCGGCTTTCATCACCGCCTGTTTGGCGATGCGATAGACGTTCTTCCGGCGGCCGCGATAGCCTTTCGCCAGTGCGAGGATTTTCTTGTGACGAGCACGAGCGGTTACACCGCGTTTTACGCGTGGCATATTTTAGTCTCCTTAAGCGTAGGGCATCATTGCGCGAACAGAAGCCATGTTGGTGCTATCTACCATGGTAGTGCCACGCAGTTGGCGCTTGTTCTTGGTGGTTTTCTTGGTCAGGATGTGACGCTTGAACGCGTAAGAGCGCTTTACACCACCATTGCCCAGTACTTTGAGACGCTTTTTCGCGCTCGACTTGGTTTTCATTTTCGGCATGGACTGCTCCTGCTGAATTTTGATTAGATTAGACGCGAGGTGGTTGCCAGACGGATCTGGAAACGCTTGAAAAACCATCGTGTCACGCTTTTGGGCAGATCGTTGCCGACCTACAAAATCAACACGGCAGAGCGAACCCTGCCGTGTCGATTTGATGATTATACCGATTATTTCTTCTTCGGCGCAATCATCATGACCATCTGGCGGCCTTCGAGCTTGGGAAACTGCTCAACAACCGCAATTTCGGACAAGTCGGCTTCGACTCGCTTAAGCAATTCCAAACCGATGTTCTGGTGGGCCATCTCACGACCGCGGAAGCGCAGGGTGACCTTGGCCTTGTCGCCGTCAGCCAGGAATCGGGTCAAGTTGCGCAACTTGACGTTGTAGTCGCCGTCGTCGGTACCCGGACGGAACTTGATTTCCTTGATCTGAACCTGTTTCTGCTTCTGCTTGGCTTCGTGACGCTTCTTGGACTGCTCGTACTTGTACTTGCCGTAGTCCATCAGCTTGCATACCGGAGGCTGCGCGGTTGGGGAGATTTCCACCAAATCCACGTCACCTTCCTCCGCCAGCGCCATTGCCTCACGCAGACTGACAACACCAATCTGCTCACCTTCTTTACCTACCAGACGAATTTCACGGGCGGTAATCTCGCCGTTGATCCGTGCTTCGCGTTCCTGAGCTATAGCCAAATCTCCTATTAATCTAAACTCAATGCCTGCCGCCGCCGGAATCAGGCCTCAGGCATCTCAGCCTTGAGGCGCGCAATGAGCGCATCCAGCGTAAGCTGCCCCAGGTCTTCCCCGCGGGAGCGTACGGCAACCAACTCGCCAGCCTTCTCCTTGTCGCCGACGATAATCTGGTACGGCAACTTTTGCAGGCTGTGCTCGCGAATTTTATAGCCGATCTTCTCGTTTCTCAAGTCAAGATCAACGCGGAAGCCTTGTTCGCGCAGTTTCGCGGCCACATCGGCCGCGTATTCTGCCTGCGCTTCGGTGATATTCATCACCACCATTTGCACCGGAGCCAGCCACAAGGGGAAGGCGCCGGCATGGTTTTCGATCAGGATGCCGAGGAAACGTTCCAGCGAACCCAACGCCGCGCGATGCAGCATCACCGGGCGCTTGCGACTATTGTCGTCGGCCACGTACTCGGCATCCAGACGCTCCGGCAGCATGAAGTCCAACTGCAGGGTGCCGCACTGCCAGGAGCGGCCCAGCGCATCCTTGATATGATATTCGATCTTGGGGCCGTAGAACGCCCCCTCGCCCGGCAACTCTTCCCACTCCACGCCGCATGCGCGCAGCGCTTCGCGCATGCCTTCTTCAGCCTTGTCCCAGGTTTCTTCGGCGCCGATGCGCTTTTCCGGACGCAGCGCCAGCTTGATCGCCACCTTGTCAAAGCCGAAGCGCTCGTACACTTCCATCACCAGACGATGGAAATCCTTGGCCTCTTGGTTGATCTGATCCTCGGTACAGAAAATGTGACCGTCGTCCTGCACAAAGCCGCGCACGCGCATGATGCCGTGCAGCGCGCCGGAGGGCTCGTTGCGGTGGCAGGAGCCGAACTCCGCATAACGCAGCGGCAGGTCGCGATAGGAACGCAGGCCGCTGTTGAATACTTGCACATGGCCGGGGCAATTCATCGGCTTGACCGCGTAGTCGCGCTTTTCCGACTCCGTGATGAACATGTTTTCGCGGTAGTTGGCGGCGTGACCGGAACGCTCCCACAGATGGGCGTCCATCATCATAGGGGTACGGATTTCCTTATAGCCTTCGCGGTTCAGCTTGTCGCGCATGTATTGCTCGACGCTCTGCCACAACTGCCAGCCCTTGGGGTGCCAGAACACCATGCCCGGCGCCTCGTCCTGCAGGTGGAACAGGTCCAACTGCACGCCCAGTTTGCGATGATCGCGCTTTTCCGCCTCTTCCAGCATATAGAGATAGGCGTCCAGGTCTTCCTTCTTGGCCCAGGCGGTGCCGTAAACCCGCTGCAGCATTTCATTCTTGCTGTCGCCGCGCCAGTAAGCGCCGGCCACCTTCATCAGCTTGAACACTTTGAGCTTGCCGGTGGACGGTACGTGCGGGCCGCGGCACAGATCGGTGAATTCGCCCTCGCGATACAGGCTCAACACCTCGCCTTGCGGGATGGACTCAATGATCTCGGCCTTATAGGCCTCGCCTATGCTCTTGAAGTAGGCAATGGCCTCATCGCGCGGCAGCTCGTAGCGCTCCACCGGAATGTCCTTTTTCGCCAGCTCGGCCATTTTCTTTTCGATGGCGGCCAAGTCTTCCGGCGTAAACGGGCGCTTGTAGGCGAAGTCGTAGTAGAAGCCGTTCTCGATCTCCGGCCCGATGGTGACCTGAGCCTCCGGGAACAGTTCCTTGACGGCATAGGCCAGCAAGTGAGCGGTGGAGTGACGAATAATGGACAGACCGTCCGCATCCTTATCGGTGATGATGGCCAGATCGGCGTTGCGAGCGATGGTGTGGGAAGTGTCCACCAGCACGCCGTCGACGCGGCCGGCCAGCGCCGCGCGCGCCAACCCGGCGCCGATGGACGCAGCCACTTCATGAACCGTCACCGGTTTATCGAACGAACGGATCGAGCCGTCCGGCAAGCGAATGTCTGGCATGTCAACTCCAACAAGGCGAGAGAGAAATTTTTAGAAAGCGAAGGATAAAAAAAAAGTGCGGCCTGAGCCGCACTTTTTTTGCATGGAACAACCCGCAAGGCTCAGCTAGCGTGAGTATGTCGGGTTGTGGTAGTTCGCAAGTTGTACACTTGTAACGCTCCATGCGTTTGAATTTGGTAGGCACGATTGGACTCGAACCAACGACCCCCACCATGTCAAGGTGGTGCTCTAACCAGCTGAGCTACGTGCCTGTCGTCGAGTTGCGAATACTAAACAAGCCCACCTGTCTTGGCAAGCGTTTTTTTCATCGGCCTCAAGGGGGAAATGGGAACAAAGCCCCAGCGGACGCGGCTTACGGTATACTAGCCGGCTGATTTTGCTAAACAAACATACCAGAGCAACCCCCGAATCATGCTGAAGTTTACCGTACATAAAACCTCCGGCGGCGCGCGGCGCGGCACGCTGGAGCTGAACCACGGCACCGTGGAGACGCCGGTGTTCCAGCCGGTGGGCACTTACGGCTCGGTCAAGGCGATGAGCCCGGTCGAGTTGAACGACATCGGCGCCCAGATCATCCTGGGCAACACCTTCCACTTGTGGCTGCGCCCGGGACTGGAGATCGTCGAACAGTTCGGCGGCCTGCACGAATTCATCGGCTGGGACAAGCCTATCCTCACCGACTCCGGCGGCTTTCAGGTATTCAGCCTGTCCGATATGCGCAAGCTGACCGAGGAAGGCTGCACTTTCCAAAGCCCGATCAATGGCGACAAGCTGTTTCTGAGCCCGGAAATCTCGATGAAGATTCAAACCGTGCTCAACTCAGACATCGTAATGCAGCTGGACGAATGCACGCCGGGCCAGGTGGACCACGCCACCGCGCAGAAGTCTCTGCAGATGAGCTTGCGCTGGGCCGAGCGCTCCCGCCGCGCCTTCGACGATCTGAAAAACCCCAACGCGCTGTTCGGCATCGTTCAGGGCAACCTATATACCGATTTGCGCCAGGAGTCGCTGGAAGGCCTGATGCAGGTGGGCTTCGACGGCATCGCCATCGGCGGCCTGTCGGTGGGCGAGCCCAAACCGGAAATGTACCGGATGCTGACCGAGCTGAAGGACATGCTACCCGCGGAAAAACCCCATTACCTGATGGGAGTGGGCACGCCGGAGGATCTGGTGCACGGCGTGGCCAACGGCGTGGACATGTTCGATTGCGTAATGCCAACCCGCAACGCGCGAAACGGCTGGATCTTTACCCAGTGGGGCGACGTCAAAATCAAGAACGCGCGCTACAAGGACGACAAGCGCCCGCTGGATGAAGAGTGCGAATGCTACGCCTGCCGCAACTTCAGCCGCGCCTACCTGCACCACCTGCACCGCGTCGGCGAAATTCTGGGCGCCCGCCTCAACACCATCCACAACCTGCACTATTACCAGGAATTGATGCGCCAGATGCGCCGCGCCATCGAGGAGGATCGTTTCGAAGACTTCCGCCTGGAGTTCGCCGCCAAGCGCGCCCGCGGCGTCAACTGAGGAACCACCTGCGCGGTCGGCCTGTCACAGGCCTGACCGTTGCAAGCATTGGAAAAAGCGGACCAGCATGGCTACAATGGTCCGTTTATTTTGACCAGCCATAACAATACATAATCTAAGGGAGTAGTTTGATGTCCTTTATCAGCCCCGCCTTCGCCAACACCGGCGCCGCAGCAGGAGGTTTCGATCTGATGGGTTTCCTGCCGATGATCGCCATCTTCGTGCTGTTCTGGTTCCTGATGGTTCGCCCTCAGCAGAAGCGCATGAAAGAGCATCAGAAGATGCTGTCGGAAATTCAGAAGGGCGATGAAGTCGCCACCCAAGGCGGCATCGTTGGCCGCGTAGCCAAGATCGGTGAGCAGTTCCTGACCCTGGAAATCGCCAACGGCGTGGAAATTACCGTTCAGCGCGGCTCGGTTTCCGCCAAGCTGGAAAAAGGCACGCTGAAGTCGCTTTAAGGATTCAGCCGACGGCCACCGCAGCGCGCTGCCGGTGGCCGGTTCATTTTCTTTTCCCGAACTAAAACATGAACCGCTACCCTCTTTGGAAATACCTCGTCATTGCGGTGGCCCTGATCCTTTCCGCGATCTACACGCTGCCCAATTTCTACGGCGAGACTCCCGCGGTCCAGGTCTCCAGCTCGCGCCAATCCATTCCGGTGGACACCGCCGTGATGACGCGCGTGGAAGAGGCGCTGAAGGCGCAGAACATCTCTCCCGACGGCCTGTTCCTTGACGGCGCCAGCCTGCGAGTCCGCTTCAAGGACGCCGACACCCAGTTGAAGGCGCGCGACGCCATCCAGCACGCGCTGGGCGACAATTACATCATCGCGCTGAACCTCCTGTCCGCCTCCCCCGCCTGGCTGACCAGCCTGAAGGCGCATCCGATGTTCCTCGGCCTCGACCTGCGCGGCGGCGTGCACTTCCTGCTGGAAGTGGACATGAAGGCCGCCATCGACAAGACGATGGAACGCTACGCCGGCGACCTGCGCCGCGAGCTGAAGAACAAGAAAGTCCGCTACGGCGCGATCAAACGCAACGGCAATACGCTGGAAGTACAACTGCGCGACGCCGACACGCTGAAGTCCACGCAGGACGTGGTCTACCGCAGCCTGCCCTCGCTCACCGTCAAGAGCGACGACAGCAACTACCGGCTGACGCTGACCCTGAAGCCGGAGGAGATCACCAAGATCCAAGGCGACGCGGTCAAACAGAACATCACCACGCTGCATAACCGCGTCAACGAACTGGGCACTTCCGAGCCCATCATTCAGCAAAACGGCCCGAACCGCATCGTCGTGCAGTTGCCCGGCATTCAGGACACCGCTCGCGCCAAGGACATCATCGGCCGCACCGCCACCCTGGAAGTGCGCATGGTGGAGGATGACCCGAGCAAGATGGCCGACGCCATGGCCGGCAACGTGCCTGCGGGCTACGAGCTGCTGGACGAAGCCTCTTCGCGCGGCGTGCAGAAAATCCTGGTGCGCAAAGACGTTGAGCTGACCGGTGACAATATCAACGACGCCCAGGCCGGCTTCGACGAAAACGGCGCGCCCGCCGTCCACATCAACCTGGACTCCGCCGGAGCCTCCATCTTCCGTCAGGTAACCGCTGAGAACATCGGCAAACGCATGGCGATGGTGCTGGTGGAAAAAGGCCGTGCCGAAGTGGTCACCGCGCCGGTGATCCGCTCCGAAATCGGCGGCGGTCGCGTACAGATCTCCGGCAGCATGAACCCGGCCGAAGCCAACGACACCGCGCTGCTCTTGCGCGCCGGTTCGCTGGCCGCGCCGATGAACATCGTCGAAGAGCGCACCGTAGGCCCTAGCCTGGGTCAGGAAAACATCGAGAAGGGCTTCCACGCCACGCTGTGGGGCTTCGCCGCCATCGCCACCTTCATGATCCTGTACTACGGCATGTTCGGCGTGTTCTCCGCGCTGTCGCTGGCGATCAACGTGTTCCTGCTGCTGGCGCTGTTGTCGATGATCCAGGCCACGCTGACCCTGCCCGGCATCGCCGCCATCGCGCTGGCGCTGGGCATGGCCATCGACGCCAACGTGTTGATCAACGAGCGCATCCGCGAGGAACTGCGCAACGGCGTGCCGCCGCACTCGGCGATCCAGGCCGGCTACACCCACGCTTGGCACACCATTCTGGACTCCAACGTCACCACCTTGATCGCCGGCCTTGCCCTGCTGATCTTCGGCTCCGGCGCGGTTCGCGGCTTCGCCGTGGTGCACAGCCTGGGCATCCTGACCTCGATGTTCTCCGCGGTAGTCGTTTCCCGCGGCTTGGTCAACCTGTGGTACGGCCGCCGCCGCAAACTCACCACGCTGGCTATTGGCCAAGTGTGGAAACCGGAAAACAAAGGATAAGGACCGGACATGGAGCTTTTCCGCATCAAACGGGACATCCCGTTCATGAGCTACGGCCGGCTCACCACGACCATCTCGCTGGTGACCTTCATCCTGGCCGTGTTCTTTCTGGCCACCCGCGGCCTGAACTACAGCGTGGAGTTCACCGGCGGCACCGTGCTGGAAGTGCAGTACCAGCAGTCCGCCGATCTGGGCGCCATCCGCGACAAAGTGGATGAGCTGAAGCTGGGCGAATCCACAGTGCAGAGCTTGGGCAGCAGCCGCGACGTGATGATACGCCTGCCCAACAAGCCGGGCGTCACTTCCGCCCAGCTGTCTGAAAAAGTGATGGGCATGCTCAAGGCCGCCGACAGCGGCGTACAGCTGCGCAAAGTGGACTTCGTAGGTCCCAGCGTGGGCGAGGAACTGGTGACTCATGGCCTGACCGCTACTATCCTGGTGTGCGTGGGCATCATGATCTACCTGGCCATTCGCTTTGAATGGCGTTTCGCCATCGCGGCCATCATCGCCAACATGCACGACGTGGTGATCATCCTGGGTTGCTTCGCCTTCTTCCGCTGGGAGTTTTCGCTGACCGTGCTGGCCGGCATCCTGGCGGTGCTGGGTTACTCGGTCAACGAATCGGTGGTGGTGTTCGACCGGATTCGCGAGAACTTCCGCAAACCGGGCATGAAGGGCCATAGCGTGGCCGAGGTCATCGACAACGCCATCACCGCCACGATGAGCCGCACCATCATCACCCACTTCTCCACCGAGATGATGGTGGTGTCCATGCTGCTGTTCGGCGGCCCGGCGCTGCACGGCTTCGCCATGGCGCTGACCATCGGCATCGTGTTCGGCATTTACTCGTCGGTGCTGGTGGCCAGCCCGATCGCCCTGTGGCTGGGCGTGAAACGCGAGCACATGATCAAGCCGGTGAAACCAAAAGAAGAAGCGGTCGTCTGATCATTTCTCCAAACGCTGGCCGGCTTGTCCGGCCAGCGTTACTTCCAACCCAAGTACCCCCAGACCGAGCGCAACGACATCATGGAAGCCATCACTTTTCTGATCGACTTCATCCTGCACATCGACACTCATCTGTCCCAGCTGGTGGCCGCCTACGGCCCCTGGATCTACGCCATCCTGTTCCTGATCGTGTTCTGCGAAACCGGGCTGGTGGTCACCCCCTTCCTGCCCGGCGACTCGCTGCTGTTCGTCGCCGGCGCGCTGGCGGCCATGGGCCAGATGAACCCGCACTTGCTGGTGCTGCTCCTGATCGTCGCCGCCATTCTCGGCGACGCGACCAATTACGCCATCGGCCGCAATGTCGGCATGAAGCTGTTCGAGAAATTCCCGCGCATCCTGAAACCGCAATACCTGGACCGGACCCACGCCTTCTACGAACGCCACGGCGGCAAGACCATCATCTTCGCCCGCTTCGTGCCCATCGTGCGCACCTTCGCGCCCTTCGTCGCCGGCATCGGCAAAATGCACTACCCGCAGTTCCTGCGCTACAACGTGGTCGGCGCCATCGCCTGGGTGGTCGGCTTCACTTACGCCGGCTACTTCTTCGGCAACCTGCCCTTTGTGCGAAAAAACCTGGAATTGCTGATCTTCGGCATCATCCTGGTTTCCTTCCTGCCGGGGTTGATTGAAATCTGGCGCCACAAGCGCGCGGCCGCCCGCGGCTGATCCGTAGTAGAATCGACAAGGCCGCCCAAGACCTGTTCTAAAGTCTCGCGAGCCAAGGCGAGACAAGGCGAAAACGACTGAAGAAGCGGAGTGTACAGACGGTACATGAGCATTCTGAAGACGATTTCAACGCCGTATCGCCGACGCGCAGCAGACATTGAACAAGCTCTTCGCGCGGCCTTTTGCTTTGACATCAAGCCCCAATGCCGCCCATGAAACGCATCCAACGCCTGCCCGACCACCTCGTCAACCAGATCGCCGCCGGCGAAGTGGTGGAACGCCCCGCTTCCGCGCTCAAGGAAATACTGGAAAACAGCCTGGACGCGGGCGCCTCCAAGATCACAGTGGACCTGGCCCAGGGCGGCATCAAGCTGCTGCGCGTCACAGACAACGGTAGCGGCATCGCGGCGGAAGACTTGGCGCTGGCGCTGGACCGCCACGCCACCAGCAAGATCGCCTCGCTGGACGATCTGGAAAACGTCTCCACGCTGGGCTTCCGCGGAGAGGGTCTCGCCAGCATCGCCTCGGTGTCGCGGCTGACCCTGGTCAGCCGGCCGCCGAACGCGGAACACGCTCATCAAGTCATCGCCATCGACGGCGCGCTGCACCCGGTGGAGCCTGCGGCCCACTCGCCCGGCACCAGCGTGGAAGTGGTGGATATCTATTTCAACACTCCGGCCCGGCGCAAATTCCTGAAAAGCGAGAATACCGAATACGCGCATTGCGAAGCCGTTTTCGAACGCATCGCACTGGCGCATCCGCACGTTGAATTCATGCTGCGTCACAACGGCAAGGTCATCTGGCGCCTGCCGGCGCAAAGCCTGGCCGAACGCGTGGCCGCGATGCTGGGCAAGGACTTCGTCGCCGCCGCCATCGAAATCGACACCGCCGCCGGTCCGTTGACGCTCAGCGGCTTCGTCGCCTCTCCCACTTATTCCAAGGCCAGCCGCGACGCCCAGTACTTCTACGTCAACGGCCGTTTCGTCCGCGACAAGACCGCACTGCACGCGCTGCGTCAGGCCTATCGCGACGTGCTGCACCACGAGCGCCACCCCGCTTACGCGCTATTCCTGACCATGGAGCCGTCCGGTGTCGACGTCAACGTGCACCCGACCAAAATCGAGGTGCGCTTCCGCGAATCGCAGGCCATCCACCAATTCCTGTTCCACAGCGTGCACAAGGCCTTGGCCAGCACCACCGCCGGCGCCGCGCCTACCGTTCAGATCGCCAATGCGGATAACGAAGCGGCGGCCGCTCCCGCGCTGACCCAGGGCGAATCCGCGCCGCTGTTCGACAAATCATTCAGCCGCCCCGCCGCTCCTCCTCCCGGCGGCTCCTCGCCGCAAACCGGCTTCCGCTACCAGCAGCAGGCGATGCCGCTGCACGTGGTCAGGGAAGCCACCGGCATCTACGACAAGCTGTTCGGCGGTCTTCGCGAGGAAGAGCGCGCCCAGGCCGCCGCGCCGGCGCCCGTGGAATACAGCCTGCCGCCGCAGCGCGTGGCCGCGCTGCCGCAAAGCACGGACGGCATTCCGCCGTTGGGCTTCGCGCTGGCGCAGCTACACGGCGTCTATATCCTCAGCCAGTGCGAAGACGGGCTGATTCTGGTGGATATGCACGCCGCCCACGAGCGCATCGTCTACGAACAACTAAAAACCGCGCTGGAAGCCGACACCATTCCAATGCAGCCCTTGCTGCTGCCGGTATCCTTCGCCGCCGATCGCATGGAAGTGGCGACCGCCCACGAACACGGCGAGGAAATGAAGCGGCTGGGCATCGAACTGGCGCCGCTGTCCCCCACCCAGATCGCCGTGCGCGGCGTGCCGGTGTGGCTGAAGGACGGCAACCCGGTGGATCTGGCGCGCGCAGTGCTGAAGGACGTGCGCGAATTCGGCCTCAGCCAGGTGCTGACCGAGCGCCGCAACGAACTCTTGGCCACCATGGCCTGCCACGGCGCGGTGCGCGCCAACCGACAGCTGACGCTGCCGGAGATGAACGCGCTGCTGCGCGACATGGAAGCCACTGAACGCTCCGGCCAGTGCAACCACGGCCGCCCCACCTGGACCCGGCTGTCCATGCGCGAGCTGGACAAACTGTTCATGCGCGGCCAATAAACGATGCGCGTCACCGTTCTGGCGGAAAACCACAGCCTGCGGCCGGACCTGATCGCCGAACCCGGCCTGGCGCTGCTGATCGAGGACGGCGAAGAGCGCATCCTGTTCGATACCGGCCGCAGCGACGCGCTGCTGTACAACGCCAGCCAGCTGGGCGTCGATCTCGCCACGCTGAGCCGGGTAGTGCTCTCCCACGGCCATTACGACCACAGCGGCGGCCTGCCGGCCTTGAGCCGCTTGCTGCGCGAACGCGCGGCGCCGCCGCTCCCGCTGCTGGCCCACCCCGAGGCCTTCCGAGCGCGCGAAGCGCGGCTGGGGCCAATCACGCTGCGCAAGCTGGGCGCGCCGCTTGCCGCCTCCGAACTGGAAACCAGCTTCGAGCTGCAACTGCACGCCCAGCCTCACGCCTTCGCCAACCGCTATGTCTTCCTCGGTCAGATTCCGCGGCTGCGCCACGCCGAAGGGCGCGGCGCGCTGGGCCGGCTAATCGACGCGCGCGACCACCGGCCGGACCCGGTGGCCGACGATTCGGCGCTGGTCCGCCGCGGCGAGCAAGGCCTGATCATCTTCAGCGGCTGCGCTCATTCCGGCATCCGCCACATCGTCGACTACGCGCGCGAAGTGTGCGCCGAACCCCGCGTCCACGCAGTGATAGGCGGCTTCCACCTGCGCAGTGCCAACCCGTGGCGCGTCTGGCGGACCCGCCGCTACTTTCAGCAATTGGCGCCGGACCGCTTGTTCGCCTGCCACTGCACCGGCTACGCCCGCCACGCGCTGGCGCGCCAGCACTCCATCGCCGCCGGCAGTCAACTGAGCTTCGACTAAACCGGTTTCGACAGTTCCTGCCGCGAAAAAACGACAGTTCCCTCGCTTCGCCATTATTCACGGCCGACGTGCCGCATTGCAGCATTCCGCCCGCCGCGCCTCCCCTATCCCAAGCCTCCAAACAGCGTAAGCGCCGCCCAGCCGGGCTTTGACCGGTTGGGAAAATCGCTCCCGCTCTGGCACTAGCAAACAGCCGCGTAAATACACCTGAAAAAAAGAACAGGTGTGTGCTTAGTCCCTCCATGCACATGCTTAGACCCAATACCACTTACATACAACTTTAATACAACTTAAATACAAGTCGGCGCTTCCCGCCGGCCTTTCGCCCCCGCCTTTTTCCAAGAAGGAGATGGACTGTGAGCAAAGCCTTACTGCTGCTGAAAACCGGCCTGGCCGGCACCGCCGTGGCCGGCGCCGCGCTGCTGGCCGCCCAGCACGCCCCCACCGCCGCCAAAGCGCCGGCCTCCGCCGCGCGCGACAGCCTGATCAGAACCGCGGCCGCCAGCTGCGCGGACCCGGCCTGGAGCTCCGGATCGATCTACACCGGCGGCCAGCGCGTCAGCTACCAGGGCCAGACCTGGGAGGCCAAATGGTGGACTCAGGGCAACACGCCCGCAGCCGGCGATGCCAGCCCGTGGAAGCTGATAGGCCAGTGCGACGGCGGCGGCGGAAACCCGACCGAACCGCCGCTGGTGCAAGTGCCGCCGCCCACCGGCAACGCGCTGTGCCGGCCGGAAGGCCTGGCGCGCACCGACGGCGTGGACGTGCCGTATTGCGCGGTCTACCAAAAAGGGGGCGCCGAACAACTGGCCAACGGCAGCCGCAAGCGTCTGATCGGCTACTTCACCAGCTGGCGCACCGGCAAGAACGGCCAGCCCGCCTATCTCGCCAGCGACATCCCCTGGGGCAAGCTCACCCACATCAACTACGCCTTCGCCCACGTGGACGGCAACAACCGCCTGTCGGTCGGCGAGAACAATCCCGGCAACCCGGCCACCGACATGAGTTGGCCGGGCGTGCCCGGCGCTGAGATGGACGCCAGCCTGCCCTATAAGGGCCACTTCAACCTGCTGACCCAGTACAAACGCAAATATCCGGGCGTCAAAACCCTGGTTTCGGTGGGCGGCTGGGCCGAAACCGGCGGCTACTTCGGCGCGGACGGCAAACGGGTCAACAGCGGCGGCTTCTACAGCATGACCATCAACGCCGACGGCAGCGTCAACCAATCCGGCATCGACGCCTTCGCCGACTCCGCCGTCGCCTTCCTGCGCAAATACGGCTTCGACGGCGTGGACATCGACTTCGAATACCCAACCTCGATGAACGACGCGGGCAACCCGCTGGACTGGAGCGTGGCCAACGCCCGCCGCGGCTCGCTGAACAAGGGCTTCAACGCGCTGACGCGAACGCTGCGCGAACGGCTGGACCGCGCCGCCGCCCAAGACGGCCGCTACTACCAGCTCACGGCCGCGGTGCCGGCATCCGGCTATCTGCTGCGCGGCATGGAGGCCTTCCAAAGCCTGCGCAACTTCGACTTCGTCAACGTGATGTCCTATGACCTGCACGGCGCCTGGAACGAGTTCGTCGGCCCCAACGCCGCGCTCTACGATGACGGCAAGGATGCCGAACTGGCGCGCTGGAGCGTGTACACCACCGCGCAATACGGCGGCATCGGCTATCTGAACACCGACTGGTCCTACCACTACTACCGCGGCGGCCTGCCGGCGGCGCGCGTCAATATCGGCGTGCCCTACTACACCCGCGGCTGGAAAAACGTCAACGGCGGCAGCAATGGACTGTGGGGCACTTCAGTGGGCGGCAACTGCCCGACCGGGCTGAAAACCTGCGGCGACGGCGCAGTGGGCATAGACAATCTGTGGCACGACCTGGACGAACAAGGCCGTGAAGTGGGCGCTGGCTCCAACCCGATGTGGCACGCCAAGAACCTGGAGAAAAACCAGGCCGGCAGCTATCTGTCCGCCTATCTGGACCCGAGCAAGCCGGAAAAC
Organism: Chromobacterium sp. IRSSSOUMB001; assembly: GCF_023507765.1. Classification (NCBI taxonomy): domain Bacteria; kingdom Pseudomonadati; phylum Pseudomonadota; class Betaproteobacteria; order Neisseriales; family Chromobacteriaceae; genus Chromobacterium; species Chromobacterium sp. IRSSSOUMB001. The sequence continues at coordinate 261,569 of NZ_JALCYU010000001.1, read as the reverse complement.
CAGCTCAACGGCAGCTACCAGCGCTTTTACAACGACACTCTGAGCGCGCCGTGGCTATGGAACGCCGGCAAGAAGGTATTCCTGTCCACCGAGGATGAACAATCCATCGCCAAGAAAGCCGCCTGGGTCGACGCCAACAACGTCGGCGGCGTGATGTTCTGGGAACTGGCCGGCGACTACGACTGGAAACAGGACCGCAACGGCGGCAAGGGCGAGTACTTCATTGGCACCACGCTGACCAGCCTGCTGTACAACGCCTTCAGCAAACCGGCCGCCGTCAGCGTCAAGCCCGCCGCCGCCGCGCCGGCAGCCACCGCGGCGATCGACGTGGGCTTCTCGCTTGACGGTTTCGCGCTGGGCGACAGCAATTATCCGATCAACCCCAAGCTGACCATCACCAACCGCTCCGGCAGCAGCCTGCCTGGCGGCACTGAGTTCCAGTTCGACGTGCCCACCTCGGCGCCGTCCAATTTCGCTGACCAGTCCGGCTTTGGGCTCAAGGTGATCAGCGTCGGACACAGCGGCAACAATATCGGCGGCCTGAAGGGCGACGCTCATCGTGTCTCGGTCAAGCTGCCGTCGTGGCAAACGCTGGCCCCGGGTCAGAGCGTCAGCCTGGCCGTGGTCTACTATCTGCCGATCTCCGGTCCGCGCAACTTCAGCGTGACCCTGGCCGGCAAGACCTATGCCATCCGCGATGAGGCGCCCTACCTGCCTTACTTACGCTGAACTCCCTCGTTCTCCTCAGTACCTTCCAAGCCGGGTTCGCCCGGCTTTTTTTCTGCGCCGTCTTCCGACGGCAGTTGCCATTGCATCAGCTCGTTCAAGCTGGCCAGCGCCGCTTGCGGCGTCAGGCCGAGCACCGGCTTTTTGCCGTCGAGAAAGCGTCGGTAAAACAATAAGATCTGTTCGGTTTTCATCGCTGTGGACTCCCGCTGTGGATGCGAGTATTGTCGGCGCAATATGAGGCAATAAAAATTGCTGACTTTTAATCAGGAAATTTCCCCTTATGTCCGCGCGGCTCACCCAGCAATACCAAAAACTCCACCGCCATTTCGCCGGCCAGGCCGAGGCCGTCTCGCTGCAGCAGCTGGCGGACCTGCTGTTCTGCACCCGCCGACACATGCGCAGCCTGCTGCAACAGATGCAGGCTCAAGGCTGGATAGCATGGCAAGCGCGGGCCGGCCGAGGCATGCGCTCGCGGCTGAGCTTTCTGCAAGCTCCGGAGCAGCTGCAACGGGAACGCGCCGCGCAACTGCTGGAGCAAGGCAAGGTGGAACAGGCGGTGGACCTGCTGGGCGACGACCGCGGCGAACTGGCGCCCTTGCTGCTGGCGCGGCTGGGTAAACGCTGGAGCCAGGACCGCCAGGTACTGGGCGTGCCCTACTACCGGCCGTTGCCCAATCTCTACCCCGGCACGCCGCTGCGCCGCTCGGAACGCCATCTGGTTGGGCAGATTTTCAACGGCCTAACCCGGATAAACGAGGAAAAAGGGGAAGTGGAAGGCGATCTCGCCCATCACTGGAACCAGCACAGTCCGCTGGAATGGCATTTTCACCTGCGCCCGGCGGTACGTTGGCATGACGGCGTCGAACTCAGCGTCGCCGATGTCCAGGCCTCGCTGCTGCGGCTGCGCGCGCAGCCGCTGTTTTCCCACCTGGCCGCGGTGCGGCCGCTGTCGCCGCGCAGCCTGGCGCTGGAATTGAGCGAGCCCGACCAGTGGCTGCCCTGGCTGCTGGCCGACAGCGCCGCTCTGATCTTGCCCGCCGACCACGCCTCGCGCGCCGACTTCGCCTCCCGCCCGGTGGGCACCGGTCCCTATCGCGTGGCCGCCAATACCCGCCATCAGCTATGCCTGCAAGCCTTCGATGATTACTTCGGCTACCGCGCGCTGCTGGACCAAGTGGATATCTGGATGGTGCCGGAGCTGGGCGAGCAGTTGGAGCACGGCGACGGCCAAGTCTGCGGCCTGGAAGTGCGTATCAACCCGCGAGAGCCCAGCGTGCAAACCGAGATGGCGCTGGAGTCCGGCGTGTATTTCTTGCTTGCCGACAGCCGCTCGCCCCTCATGCGCGATACAGCGCTGCGCGACTGGCTGGCCCAAACGCTGACCCCGTTGGCCGTCATGCACGAAACCGCGCCGGCGGTGCGCCAGTACTGGGCCCCGGCCGCGGGCTTGCTTCCCAACTGGCACCACGCCCAGCCCCCCCTGAACCTGCAGCCGCCGGCGGGGCTGAGCATGCTGCGGCTGGCCTATTACGAACAGCATCCGGAGTACCAATTGATCGCTGCCGCGATGACTCGCTGTCTTCTGAGCCGCGGCGTGGCGCTGGAGTGCCGCGCGCTGCCTTACGCCGACTGGGAACAGGGACAGGCCGAGGCCGACTTATGGCTGGGTTCGGTCAACTTCGCCACCCGGCCGGAATACTCTGTGGCCGCCTGGGTGCTGGGTACTCCGCTGCTGCGCTGCTGCCTGGAGCCGGCGCTGCCGCTGGCGCAATGGCGCCAAGGCTGGCGCCAGGGCCTGTTCCACGCCCAGGACCTGTCCGCCGCCGTGGTCCAACAACGCTGGATGCTGCCGCTGTTTCACAACTGGCTGCGCTTGCAGGGCCCGGCCCAGATGCAGGGCGTGCGCCTCAACAGCCTGGGCTGGTTCGATTTCAAATCCGCCTGGCTGCAGGACGGCTGAGCGCCTGTCAACGCTCATCCGCGGGACGGCGCCGCCGTAGGCCCCCATTCCGATCAAATAATTTCATATAAAGATACTTTAAGTGAAATATCTTCCAAGGAATACATATCCATGACATAATCGCCGCCATGGACAAGATCGACACCATCATTTCCCAGTGGCGACGCGAGCGCCCCGACCTCGATAGCGCCAGCATAGGCGTCATCGGCCGGCTGGCGCGGCTGGTCACTCATGTCGAGCGCGCGCTGGCCGACAACTTCGCCCGCTTCGGGCTCAAGGACGGCGAATTCGACGTGCTGGCCACGCTACGCCGCGCCGGCGCGCCCTATCAGCTCTCCCCCACCATGCTGTACACCACGCTGTTGCTGACCTCAGGCGCGGTCAGCAAGCGGCTGGACCGGCTGGAAAACGCCGGCTGGGTGGAGCGCCTGCCCGACCCCAACGACCGCCGCGGCATGCTGATCCGTTTGAGTCCGGCCGGGCTGGAGCTGATAGAACGGGCGATGAGCGCCCACATCGCCACCCAAGAAGCCGCGCTGTCCGCGCTGGCCGAGCCGCAACGCGAGCAACTGGCCGCGCTGCTGAGCCAATGGCTGCAAAGTTTCCCCGGAGAAGCGCAAGCCGAGCCGGACGTCATGCCCAGCACCGCCCCCACCGAAAGAAAAACCTCATGAAGCAAGACACTCCCGTTCAGCGCCCGCTGTGGCTGGCGCTGTCCATCATCCTGGTGGGCCTCAACCTGCGCCCCACCCTCGCCGCCATTGGTCCGCTGCTGGATCAGTTGCGCCACGCCACCGGCATGAGCTTCAGCGACGCCTCCCTGCTGACCACGTTGCCGGTGGCCACCATGGGCGCCGGCGCCTTTTTGGGCAGTTGGCTGGAACGCCGCGCAGGCGCGCGCCAGGGGGTGGTCATCGCCCTGCTGCTGATTCTGCTGTCCAGTGCGCTGCGCTGGCTGCCCGCCAGCTTCGGCGCGTTGTTGGCCACCGCCTTGATGGCCGGCGTCGGCATCGCGCTGGCCCAAGCTTTGATTCCCGGCTTCATCAAGCAGCATTTCCCGCATAAGGTCTCCGCGTTGATGGGCTTCTACATCACCGCCATCATGGGCGGCGCCTCCCTGGCCGCCGCCGGCGCGCCGTGGCTGGCCTCGCATAGCGCGCACTGGCAGAACGGGCTGGCCGCCTGGGCCGCGCTGGCCATATTGGCGCTGCCCTGCTGGCTGCTGAGCGCGCCGCGCGGCGCCCCCGGCGGCGGCTCCGCCGCCCGCGCGCCGCAATTCAGCCAGATTCCGCGCGCCTGGTTGCTGGCCTTCTATTTCGGCATCGGCACCGCCGTGTACGCCAGCTCGCTAGCCTGGTTGCCGGCCTTGTTCGTGCAATTGGGATGGAGCCAGCAGCAAGGCGGCCTGATGCTCAGCTTCATGACCGGCATGGAAGTGGTGTCCGGCCTGACCATTCCGCTGCTGTCTGCGCGCAGCCATGACATGCGCGGCTGGCTTACCCTGGTATTGCTGGCGGTGCTGGCCGGCTTGCTGGGCATGGTGCTGGCGCCGCACGGTGGCCTGCTGTGGGTGGCGCTGCTGGGCCTGGGCGTGGGCGGCCTGTTCCCGCTGACCATGATTCTGACGCTGCACCACTATGAAGACGCGCGCAACGCCGGCCAGCTGTCGGCTTTCGTGCAGGGGATCGGCTATCTGATCGCCGCGGTGGCGCCGTTCGCCGCAGGTTGGATCCGCGATGCCACCTCCAGCTTCAACCTGGCCTGGCTGTGCCTGGCGCTGTTGATCGCCGGCCTGCTGGTGCTGACCCGTCGCTTTGCACCGCAGGGCTACGCCGAGGCGATGCAAACCCCCGCCGCCGTCGCCGCGCAAACCCGCTAACCCCAGGGCGGCGCTACGCCGCCCGGCAAACCAGCAGGAGAAAGCAGATGAGCAACGCAATCCCCTTCAGCCTAAGCAATCCCGCCGGCCTCTACGACCCGGCGCCCAACGGCTATTCCCATCTGGCCATCGTCAACCCCGGCAGCCGCATGTTGCTGGTGGCCAGCCAGGGCGGCGAAAACGCCGCCGGCGAGCTGGCAGACGGCTTCGAGGCGCAAGTGCGCCAAGCCTTGGCCAATCTGCGCACAACGTTGGCCGCCGGCGGCGCCGATCTCGTCCACGTCGCCAAGCTGACGGTATTGATCGTCGATCACAGCGAGGCGCGGCTGCAGGCCTTCGGCGCGCTGTTGAGCGCCGCCTGGGGCGCGCTGCCAACGCCGACCTGCACGCTGATCCCGGTGCCGCGGCTGGCCTTGGACGGCATGCTGTTCGAGATCGAGGCCACCGCCTTCCTGCCCGCTTGAGGCGGAGCCAACCCGCCATGAACTTGTTCAAGCGCAGCAGGCTTTAAACAGACTATTAGACCATCAGATATTTATTCCACAGCTGATTGCGGAAACGGCTGGCAGGATCCAATACCCGCTTCAGTGCCAACAGCTTTCCGGCGTCGGGATAGGCCTGGTGGAATTGCTCGCGGCTGGCATGCAGCTGATAAGGCAGGTAATAGCTGCCGCCCTGAGCCAGCGCGGCGTCTATCAATTGGCGGGTCCATTGCCCCACTTGGCGCCGCGCGGCTTCGTCCTTTCCTTGCCGGTAATACAGCACCAGCGAGAACACCTCCTGCCGCGCCCAGGCCAATACGGTGCCAGCGTCCGCCGGTGAATGCCGAATCGACACATTGAGTGCGGCCACCTTGTGCGTTTCCAGAATCGTCGCCATCGCGGTGACAAAATGCTCCAGCTTAGCCACCGGGACAAAGTACTCCTGCAACACGAAGCTGTGCTCAGCATCCGCGATGCGGCCCAGCGAGGCCACATCCAGGCTGGCCTCCCTGTTGCGCCAGAGCACGGCGGCGCGGGCGAAGCGCAACGGATCCGCGATCTTCTTGCGCAAGACTGGCCCGCCAGGCAATTCTGCCCAGGCACGGATCGCGCCCTCTTGCAGCCAATAGCGCAGCCCTTGAGGCGTTAGCCGGCGGCTATCCGTCAGCGATTTATCACTCACGCGCCAAGTCACTGCGGTCGCCATCTGGAAATAAGGCGGCGCCAGATCGGCGTTGTGCATCAACGCACGGCTGTCAGCGCGGACATGCTTGAAGAAGAAATCGCGGTAGTCATTCAGACTCATGCGATTGACCTGCCGCTCCAACCGCTGGTTGTCCGTCAGTTCCAGCTCTACTTCGCAGATCACGCCTAGCGCGCCATAAGCGCCTATCGCCGCAAAAAACACCTCCGGCCGCTGTTGGCGGCTGGCCGATAGCAAACTGCCGTCGGCCAACGCGATCACGATGGAGCGCACGGCGTTCACCAGCGGCCCCAGGCCGACGTAACGGCCGTGGGCGTTTACCGACAATGAACCGCCAATGCTGAAGTTGGCATAGCTCTGCATGATTTTCACAGCCAACCCATGCGGGTCTATCCATTGCTGCAGCTCACGCCAGCTCATGCCGGCCTGAACCCGCGCCAAACGCAAGCGCGGCTCCAGGCTGAGTAGGCGATTGAAGCGTCGCATGTCCAGATGCAAACTACCGGGACTGGCTATCTGCCCGCCCATGCTGAAGCGGCCGCCGCCTATCGACACCGGGCCGGGCCACTGCCGCAGCGCTTGCTGAATGTCAGCATTGCTGCGCGGCGTCGCCACTTGCGTCACAGTCACCGGATTCATACCGGTGATGTCGTTGACCACTCCACCGGTGACTGTCGCCCCCCAGGCCAGCAGCGGCTGGCATAGCGGCGCCGCCGCACTCAACAGCCCGGCTTTGAGCAGGGCGCGGCGCAGCGGATCGACAGTGGAGGGAGGGACGGGACGGGGGGTAAAGGGAGGCTTCGGCATGCGCAGCAGTCTACGGACAGCCCGATGTCATGACAAGCCGGCGCGGCACGTGCCGGGTCCGCGTCAACGCCGCGGCATGAAGCGCACGTAGTCCCCTTCGCTCACCTTGCCCTGCGACTGCACCGCGCCGACGGCGAAATTAGGCTGCACCTGGCTGATGATGACATCGCCGGCCAAGGTCTCCGGCACGCCCAGTTCGCGCCCGGAGATCAGATCCCGCACCGGTTGCGCGCTCTTGCGCTGGTAGACCAGGAATTTGTCGCCGACCGCAACGCCGTCCAGCGAGCCGGCGTTGATATACACCTGACGCGCGTCGACCAGTTTGACGATGCGGGCGGAGAACGGAATGCAAGAGATTACGTTTCCAATCCGGCTCACCGCCTGATCCAGCGCCCGGTTCACCGCCTGGCCGTAATCGCTCTGCCAGAACGCCGCCGAGGCAAATGGCCGCGGCGGATTGGGCGTCACGTCGCCCTTGGCCAGTTCCGACACCCGGTCTCTGGCCAGCAGCGCGCCGGTCAGCGCGTCGTAAACCCAGACTTCGGCGTCGAACTGGCGCTCAGTGGGCACGTACTTGACCCCGCCGCCAAACAGGCCGGCGAACGGCCCGTTGTAGAAGGTTCCCTGCTGACTGGTGTTATTGGACTCGTAGAGGGATTTGCGCAGCCCCTTGGCGGTGGCGCCGGTGGCGAGCACCCGCCCGGCCACCACGAACTGAGCGTCTTCGGATTGGCCGATGCGTCGGGCGATCTCCGCGCCGGCGGCCGGCTCGGCCACGCGCGAATCCGGCAGCACTGACACCGTGTTGGCGTCCAGCAGGCTGTACATGCGGTTGGCGCCCAGACGCCGCGACAGCTCGGTGGGCAGCCCGGTGGCCAGCTCCGGCATGTCGGACGCCTCCGCCGGCCGGTCCACCTGGAAATAAGTGGTGACGATCTTGCGACGCAGGCTGCGGCCCGGCGGCATCGCGCAGGCGGGCTCCTTGCCGCGCGCGGCGCCGGAGGGCTTGCCGGTGTCCACCTCCACCAATACATGGTAGAGCTTGCCCTGCTGGAATTCCTGCGTCACCTTGACCGCGCCCTGCGCCGGCGCCAACGGCGTCAGCGAGCCGGACTCGCTGCTTTTGCCGTAATCCAGCCCCTGCGAAGCCTCTACTCGCGCGCCCTGGCGCAGCGCCACCATCTTGAGCGCGTCCTGCAACGCCTGCTCGCGCGCGGCGGCCACGCCGTTGTCCAGCGAGGCCACGCCTTCGGCGCGCATGACCTCGGCGCCGACCGGACAAACAAAAGCCGCCGCAAACGCGGCGGCCAACAGGGTACGGAAACGAAACCGCATCATTGAGCCATGTAGTAGTTGCTGTTGTAGCGCGCCGCGCCGCAATTGCCTTCCGCGCACTGCAGGCCGGAAGTGGCGTTCTCCTGCGAAGCCTTCATCACGCTGCCGCCGGTCTTGTCCAGCGCCTGGCGGAATTGTTTGTAGAAATCCTGATCCAGCGTGATCTCGGCCACGGCCTCGCTGGTGCCATCCGGCTTCATGCTGTTGGAAACGATGTTGACCCCGCGCAGATAGGCGTCCACGTAAGTGCGGAAGCTGTCGCTGTTGGCGATCATATTGGACACCGAGCTGTTGCCCACCAGCTTCATGCCCTGCACCTGTTCGGCGATGGCGCGGAAAGCGTCCAGCCGGGCGGCGCGCAGCGCCAGCAGCTTGCGCTGCGACGGCGTCAGGCTGGAGGTGTACGGCGCCGCGCCGCTGCCCACCACCCGCACCACGATGGGCTGATAGGGGTTCACCTCCTTGACCACCACCTTGGGGGCCTCGGTTTCAATGCCCGGGCCGACGAAACCGACGCCGCTCGGCGTCATTCCCGCGGCGGCTCGCGGCGCTTCGGCGGCCTGCGGAGGACGCTCGGCGGTGGCGCAGGCGGACAAGCCCAGCAAGACGGACAGAAAGCAGGCAATACTGGGAATCGTTTTCATGGCAAATACCGTTGGATGTTGCTGGAATTATGAAGCGATCTAAGCGAACGTCAACCGCAACATCGGCATTCCTATGCAAAACTTGAATAAAAACAAAATCCAGATCGCGTCAGCAAGCGCCTACGCCGGCCCGGTTCAACTGCCGCGCCGAGGAAAACCCGGCAGCCAGCGCGGCCTTCTCCTTGGACAGCCCGGCGCCGCGCCATTGACTGGCCAGCGCCAGCCGCAGCCCGGTGTGATAGTCGTGCACCGATACGCCGGCGTGCTCGCGGAACAAGCGCGACAAATGCCTGGCGCTGACGTGCACCTGGCCGGCCAAGTCCTCCACCCTCCAGGCGCGGGCCGGATCAGCGGCGATCAGGTCCTGCGCCTTGTGCACCGCCGGGTGCAAATGGTTGCGGTGCGTCAGCCACGGCGACAACTCCGGGTCGCCGGCGGAACGGCGGAAATACACCACCATGTGGCGCGCCACATCGCGCGCCAGCCCCGGCCCGGCCAGCTCTGCGATCAACTGCAAGGCCAGGTCCACGCCGGCGGTGATGCCGGCGCTGCTGCTGATCGGCCCGTCCTGCACGAATACGCGGTTCTGCTGCACCCTGGCCTGCGGCGCGAGTTGCTGCAGGCGCTCCAGCAAGGTGTGGTGAGTGGTGCACTGGCGGCCGTCCAGCAAACCGGCTTCCGCCGTCAGCAGGCTGCCGGAGCAAATGCTGGCCACGCGCTGGCGGCTGGGGTCCACCTTGCGACGCAGCCAACGCACGATCTCGCGCGCCTCTGGCCGCGCGTAAGCCTCGATCGAATGGGCGGCGCCGCTGATCACCACCAGCGCCTCGTCCGGCAGAACCTCAGGCAATGGCGAGGCGCCCTCAAGGCTCAGGCCCAGCGAGGTGGGCACGCCGGATACCGGCGCGATGAAGTGTGATCGAAACGACGCCCCCAGTTGCGCGGCGATGCGAAAAGCGTCGGCCGGGCCGGCCAGATCCACCAGCAGCAGATTGGGCGGCAACACGAAAAAGACATCAAGCGCCACGCGCCGCCTCCCCCCCGCGCAAGCGCGCCAGCCAGCGCGCGCCGAACACGTTGACCGCCAAGCCGGCCAGCAGCAGCAGGCTGCCGGCGGCTTGCAGCGCGCTCAAGCGCTCGTCCAGCAACACACCGGACGCCAACACGCCCACCACCGGCACCAGCAGCGAAAACGGCGCCACCTTGCCGGCCGGGTGGCGCGACAGCAATCGGCTCCACAAGCCGTAACCGAACAAAGTGGCGACAAAGGCCAGATAGGCCACCGCGAACCAGGCCTGCGGCGTGAAATGCCCCAGAGCGGCGGCGATGCGTTCGCCCCCCTCCAGCCACCAGGACAGCAGGAAGAACGGAATCGGCGGCACCAGGCTGGACCACACCACCAGTCCCAACGGCTGCACGCGGTAGCCGGCGCGGCCCATCTGCCTCACCACCACATTGGACAGCGCCCAGCTGAAGGCGGCGGCGATGGTCAGCCCCAGACCCACCGCCGTCATGCTGCCGCCCTTGCTCAGGCCGATCAAAACCAGGCCGCCCAGGGCCAGCAGCAGCCCGGCCATCTGGCTGGCCTGCCAGCGCTCGCGCAGCCACAAACCGGCCAGGATCAAGGTGAAGAAAGCCTGCGATTGCAACACCACCGAGGCGAGGCCGGCGGGCATGCCCAGCTTGATGGCGGTGAACAGACAGGCGAACTGGCCGACGCCCACGCTGAGGCCGTAGGCCAGCAGATAGCGCCAGGGCAACGCCGGCCGACGGATGAAGAACAAGGCCGGCACCGCGGCCAGACAGAAGCGCAAGCCGCCCAGCAGCAGAGGCGGCACATCGGACACGCCCCATTTGATCACCACGAAGTTGACGCCCCACACCAGCACGATGGCCAGCGCCTGCAGCAAATCACTCCACGGCATCGCCGTCTCCTTGCGCCGACGCCCCCGGCCACAACACCGCCTGGGCGACGATGACGCGCTCGCCGTCGAAGGTTGCCGCCGGCGAGCCGTGCAGCCGGTAACCCAAGGCCAGCGCCTCGCTGACGCGGCGGCAGAAGCCGGCGTCGTCCGGGCCGCTCAGCAGACGATAGGCCGGCATGCCGTCAGGGGGAAGGGTGGGCCGCATGCAATTCTCCCATGGCTGCGCGGCGGGCCCTGCCCGCCGCATTCATTTTAGATAGCGCTTCACAGTACCATCAGACAGTCGCGATGGCGACGGTCAAATACCCGCTCGCTCAGCGCGCCAGCTTGGCCAGCGCCTGCTCCACGCTGACGATATCGGCGAAGCGGCCGGCCAGCACCAGCTCGGTCTTGGCCCGGATTTCCGCCGGGCTGAACACCTGGCCGCTATGCGGATGAGTCATCGCGAAGGTCAACGTGGCCTCGGTGACGAAGTCCACCTCGTAACCCAGGTCGGACGCCACCCGGGTGGTGGTTTCGCAGCATTGCTCGGTGCGGATGCCGGACACGATCAAGCGCTGGACGCCGTGGCGGATCAGCCAGGGCTGCAGGCCGGAATCGGTCAGCGCGTTGTGCACGTGCTTGACGAAGGTGGCGGCCGGCCGGTGGCGCAGCCATTCCAGCGGCCGCACCAGGCCGGAGGCGGCGGAAAAGGCCTCGTCGCCGTCTTCGTGCAGGATGTTGATCACCGGCGCGCCAAGCGCGTCCGCACCGGCGATCAATTGCTGCAGTTTGTCCTGAAAAGCCGGGATCTCGTCTTCCTTCCAATACGGGCGGTGGCGGAATGATTCTTGTGCGTCAATCACCAGCAAGGCGGTTTTCTTCATGGCGGTTTCTCCCTCGCGTCCAGGCTGGACGCTGTTGAACACAGCCCGAATGCTACGGACTCGCGCGCCTTTATTTAACGCTGATTACGGACAAGCCACTGTCAAAAACGGACATCGTGCCCACCGCTTGCGGCGCCGCCGGCGCGGCCGCGATCTCGGCGGCCCTGGCCAGACCGTGCGGCTGGAACTCGTCGTACAGCAACCACAGCGCGGTGGCGGCCATCAATACCCCCATGCTCAGATTAAAACCCAACAAGGCGCGCGGGCTGGCGAGCCAAGCGCGCAAACGTTCGCCGGCCCAAGCCCAGACGCCGATGCACGGCAGGTTGACCACGGCGAACACCGCCGCCAGCATGGCCGCGCCCAGCCAGCGCTGACCGTCCGCAGCCGGCATGAACAGGATGGCGGCGTTGATCACCATCACCCAGGCCTTGGGGTTCAACCATTGAAACAGTGCCGCGCCGACAAAACCCAGCGGCCGCGCCGCCGCACCCGCCTCAGGTTGGCCGGCGCGGGCAATCTTCCAGGACAGCCACAATAGATAGGCGCACCCCATCAAGGCCAGCGGCAAGCGCGCGGTCTGGATGCCGTCCAGCAACAGCGACAACAGGCTGCCCACCAGGAACACTTGGAAGGCGCAACCCAGGCTGATGCCCAGCATGTGAGGAATGGTGCGGCGAAAACCGAAATTGACCCCGGACGCGGTCAACATCAGGTTATTGGGGCCGGGGGTGATGGACATCACCGCAACGTAGGACAATAGGGCGAATTCAGGCATGGCGGGCTTCTCTTTCACTTGCTCCGCGCCGTCCATCGACGCGGCATGGCGATGCAAGGGGCCGACGCGGCCCCGTTTTCCCCATCCATGCTACGCAGCGGCTCGCAACGCCAACAGCCGCAGCTGTCACCTTTCGCAGTGGTAACAGCGCGGCATTTCCTCAAACTGTCACCATCACCTATCATGGGTACTGTGTCTGTCTACCGTCGCCCAAGCGCGGCAAGCTGTCCTCATGGAACCCATTGTCGCTCCCCAAGCCCCCACGCTGTATCAGCAACTGGCCGACGATCTGTCGCTGGCCATCAAGCGCGGCACGCTGCCGCCCGGCGCCAAATTACCGTCGGTGCGGCGCACCTCGCAAAGCCGCCAGCTCAGCCTGAACACCGTGGTGGCCGCCTACCGGGTGCTGGAGGACCGCGGCTTGATCGAGGCCCGGCCGCAATCCGGCTACTACGTGCGGGCGCGGCTGCCGTCGCCGGCTCGGCCGGCGGCCACCCTAAGCAGCCCCGCCGCGCCCACCCGCCCACAGGTCCTGGGCCTGATCGACACCGTGCTGGAGGCGCAGCAGAATGAGGACTACATCGACCTGGCGCTGGCCTGTCCGCATGGAGGAGACTTCTATCCCGGCAGCAAGCTGGGCCGGCTGATGGGGCAGATACTGCGCCGCCAGCCCGGCATGGTCAGCCGTTACGCACTACCGCCGGGCTCCTTGCGGCTGCGCACCCAGATCGCGCGCCGCGGCCTGGAACTGGGCATGACCCTGCAGGCTCAGGACATCGTGCTCACCCACGGCTGCATGGAAGCGCTGCAATTGGCGCTGCGCGCGGTCACCCGGCCCGGCGACACCGTGGGGCTGGAATCGCCCACCTATTTCAACCTGCTGCCGCTCATCGCCAGCCTGGGTCTGAAAACGGTGGAAATTCCCACCGATCCGCAAACCGGCCTGTCCATCGACGCGGTGGAACTCTTGCTGGCGGAAAAGCGCATCAACGCGCTGGTGGCGATGCCCAATGTGCACAACCCGCTGGGCTCGACCATGCCGCTGGAAGCCAAGAAGCGGCTGGCGCGGCTGATCACCCGCCACCAGGTGCCGCTGATTGAGGACGCCTTGTACGCCGAGCTGCAGTTCGGCGACACCCTGGCGCCGGCTGTCAAGGCCTTCGACGACGAAGGCTGGGTCATCGTCTGCTCCAGCTACACCAAGACGCTGGCGCCGGACTTCCGCATCGGCTGGATGGAAGGGGGCCGTTTCGGTCACACGCTGCGCCAGCTCAAGTTCGCCTCCTCCGTGGCGGAGCCGGCGGTGCTGGCGGAAACCCTGGGCGCCTTCCTGGAGTCCGGCGGCTACGACCATCATCTGCGCGCGCTGAAGCGACGCTACGCCGCCCACGTGGAGAAGGTGCGCGGCATGATCGCGCGCCACTTCCCGGCCGGCACTCACGCCACGGCGCCTTCCGGCGGCTTTCTGATCTGGGTGGAGCTGCCCGAGAACATCGACGCGGTGGCGCTGTTCCACGCCGCCATCGCGGAGAAAATCAGCATCATGCCCGGCCCGCTGTACTCCCCCAGCGGCCGCTATCCCAACGCCCTGCGGCTGTCCTGCTGCTATCCGCTGGACGAACGCTATCTGGCGGCGCTGGCGCGCGTCGGCGTTCTGGCAGGCCAGCTCCGGCGTTCATAACCCCCGTCGGCAACGCCTCTGCGCGTCGGGCCCGGGCATGCCCGCGCTTCGTCGCGCGCGACGACATGCCTAAAGGCGCCCGAGGGTTTTTATGAACCGCTCATATTGCTATTAAGTAGTTGGCCTTTTTGCAATCCATGCCTAACAATTAAACAAGACCTGAGCGCGCCCGCAGCGGGCTCGAGCGCAAAAAGAGACTTCATGCCGACGACCAAGAAACCAGCCGCCGACAGCAGGTCCGCCGCCGGCAAACACCAGCGCCGTCTGCGCGATCTGCTGAATCGCTACGACGCCGCCTTCTCCGCTGGCGCGTCGCTGGACAGCTTGTTACGCCAACTGGAACAACTGCGCGATTACGCGCTGCGCCACGCCATCGGCGAAGCGCAGATCTTGTCCGCGCTGGCCGCCCAACCCTTCCTGCCTCAGGACAGCGCCGCCGGACGGCAGGCGCGGCAGATGCTGACGGACATGACTCACAATCTGGGACGGCAACTGCTGCAGCCGGCGCAGCCCTCCTCCGCCAAGCCGCTGTCGCCGGCTCAGGCCATGCTGGAACAATTGGAAGACGGCGTGCTGCTGCTAGAGCCTGCAGGCCAGCAAGTGCTGTACGCCAACGCCGCGCTAATGGAGTGGCTGGGCCTCGCCAACGCCCCCGCCTATCCTGTCGCACTCTCCGCGCTGGCGCCCGGCAGCGGGCTGACCGAAGCGTTGCGTCCGTTGCTGGCCTTGCCCAAGGACAAGCCCAGCCAAATCGCCGCTACCCCGCTGCGTCGGCCAGGAGGCGAAGTCGGCCATGCCGACATCCGCGCGCGGCCGTTGCGGGCGGATGATCATGACTGCCTGTTGCTGACCTTTCACGACGCCACCGACCGGCTCACCTCTGAACAATTGCTGACACGCCATCTGGACATTCTCGCCCAACTGGCCGGCCTGTCCGCGGAACTGGCCAGCCAGCCGGCCGAAACGCTGTGGGCGCGCATGAGCGGCCTGCTGGAGCGCGTGGGCCGCTTCCTCGGCGCGGATCACTGCCTGTTGGCCCTGCTTGATATCGACGGCAAGCAAGTGCGCATCGCACGCGAGTGGCGGCGCGAAGCGCGAGGAGCCGGCCCTCCGGCCGAAACGCCGGTCATTCCTCGTTCCAAGCTCTACTGGCTGGAACAACAACTGGGCCAGCAGCGCACGTTGCAGCTGAACGACAGCGCCGACGCGCCGGAAGCCGCCGCCGTCCTGCGGCAATTGCTGGGCGACAACGGACAGAGCGCGCTGCTGGCCACGCTGCGGCCTCGCCAATGCTGGCGCGGCGTGCTGGCGGTCAGCGCGCCGGCCCCCCACAGCTGGCTGTGGATAGAACAGCACATGCTGCAATCGGTGGCGGACATGCTGTCCAACTTCCTGGATCGCAGCCAGCACCACAGCGATGCCCAACGCCGCCAGAGCGAGGCGTTGGCCCAGGCGCGCATCGGCCATTGGGAATGGCGGCGCGGCGACTCCGCGCCGCATTGGTCCGACGAGCTGTATCAACTGTGGCGGCTGGACCCTGCGCGGCCACCCCCGCCGCTGACGCAATTGCCCGCGCTGCTGCCGCCCGGCGACTGGCAGCCGCTGCGCCGCTGCCTGCGCCAAGTGTTGCGCCGGCGCGAAACCGCTCAACTGGACCATCGCATCCTGCTGCCGGACGGCGGCAACCGCTACGTGCGCCATCACATCGCGCTAGAACAGGATGACCGCGGCCGCGTCCTCCGCCTGAGCGGCACCTTGCAGGACATCAGCGAATTCAAGCTCCGCGAGCAGACCCTGCAACAAGCCGCGGCGGTCTACGAGCACACGCTGGAAAGCGTGATGATCGCCGACGCCGACCTGCGCATCCTCGACGTCAACTCCGCCTTCAGCGCGCTCACCGGCTACGCCCGCGCCGATCTTCTGGGGCAAAGCCCGCGCTTATTGCACTCCGGACGCCACGACGCCGGCTTCTACCGCCGGCTATGGCAGGCGGTGGCGGAACACGGCCGCTGGCAAGGCGAGATATGGAATCGGCACAAGGACGGCAGCGTGGAGCCGGCCTGGCTCACCGTCACCGCGGTGCGCGACGGCTACGGCGCGGTGCGCAACTATGTCGGCGTGTTCTCCGATATCGCCCAGATCAAGAAATCCGCCGCCGAAATGGCGCATCTGGCGCATTACGACTCCTTGACCACTCTACCTAATCGGCTGCTGTTTCTGTCGCGGCTGGAGCACGCCATTCAGACCGCCAAGCGCGAGCACCGCCGTGTGGCGGTGCTGTTCATCGATCTGGACAACTTCAAGCAGATCAACGACACCCGCGGCCACGGCGCCGGCGACCGCCTGCTGGTGGAAGTGGCTGCCCGGCTCAAGGACTGCCTGCGCGCCAACGACACAGTGGCCCGCATCGGCGGCGACGAGTTTCTGATCCTGCTGGAGAACCAGAAAGCAGACAACCCGGTCATCGACATCGCCAACAAAATCGTCAAAGCCTGCGCCCGGTCGTTCCGGCTGGAAGAACAAGAGGTGGAAGTGGGCTGCAGCGTGGGCATCAGCATCTACCCGCGCGACGGCCAAGACGCGGACACCCTGATGCGCAACGCCGACGCCGCCATGTACCAGGCCAAAAACGACGGCAAGGGCGCCTTCCGCTTTTACACCGAGGAGTTGACCCAGCGCGCGCGGCTACGGGTGGAACAGGAGCGAGAACTCCGCCTGGCGTTGGAGAGGCGAGAGCTGTTTCTGGTGTTCCAGCCCAAATACCACCTGCAAAGCGGCGCCCTAGTCGGCGCCGAGGCCTTGCTGCGCTGGCAACATCCAAGCCTGGGTCTGATTGGGCCGGACACTTTCATTCCGCTTGCGGAGGAAACCGGCCTGATCATTCCAATCGGCAGCTGGCTGATCCGCCACGCCTGCGGCATCTTGCGCCGCTGGCAGGATGCCGGCATCTCTCCGGGCGTGCTCAGCCTCAATATCGCCGGGGCGCAAATCCAGCGCGCCCCCATCCTGCAAACGCTGAAACAGGCGCTGCGCGACTGCCGGATTCCGCCGAGGCAGATCGAACTGGAAATCACGGAACGCTTCGTGATGAGCAATCCGGACGCGCATCTGAAAGTGCTGCGCGAACTGCGCCAGCTGGGAGTAGGCCTGTCCATCGACGATTTCGGCACCGGCTACTCCTCGCTCAGCTATCTGCGCCAACTGCCGGTGCAAACGCTGAAAATCGACCAATCCCTGGTGCGCGGCCTGCCGGACCACGAACACGAGGCCAGCATCAGCTTGGCCATCATCTCGCTAGCCAAAACCCTGCGTCTCGGCTTGGTGGCCGAAGGCGTGGAGAACGAGGCTCAGCGTCGCTTCCTGCTGGACGCCGGCTGCGAGCACGGACAAGGCTTTCTCTACGCCCGGCCGCTGCCGGAAGACGAGTTCGCAGAACTGGTCAAAAACGGCGGCTTGGCCCCGCTCCGCCCCTGAGAACCTGTTCAAAGTCTCGCGCGCCAGGGTGTGACGCTGAACAGACGCCATGCCGCCAAGGCGAAGAAACCGACTTGCCGATCAGATTTTCAACACAGCGACGGCGGCGGCGGATAAATCCATCTCCCTGATTTTTTGGTGAAAACCTCCTCTTCGCCGCGCCTGATTCGGCCATTGCCGGAAAAATCCTTGTATTTTTCTGACAAATCAGTGCGTTAGATATATAATACCGTTCGCCTCAGATTTTCTGATCGTTCCGGCAGCTGCCTGCTGGACGCTCCGCCTTGCCTGAGGGCTGCCTGTGAAGCCAGCCCCTCCCTAGCTTGGTTACCGAATAGACGCGCCAATAGCACCCGCTCGCGGCAGTCCACGTGACTGCCGCTGTGGCTGTTGGCCTACCGTATTAGAAAGGAATCGTAATGTCCAAAGAAGACATGATCGAACTGGAAGGTGTTGTCATTGAAATGTTGCCCGAGTCCCGCTTCCGCGTGCGCCTGGACAACAACGTCGAAATCCTTGCCTATGGCTCGGGCAAGATGAAGATGCACCGTATTCGCGTTCTGGTAGGCGACCGCGTCACTGTAGAGATGTCGCCCTACGACTTGACCAAGGGCCGCATCAATTTCCGTCATCCGACGGCGCCGGCCGGCGGCGGCACTCCTCGCCCGCATCACAACCGACGCCGTTGATCTGCCGGCATGATCCGCTATCGCGGTCATGCCCTGGAGCAACATTTGCGAGTCAATGAACTCAAACCAGGCGATTACATCGCCGAACAACACGATAGCGCCGCGATCACTTTTACCGTGATTGCGGTCCATGCAGCAGGACGTCACTGTCACATCACCTTTTCGTCAGAATTGGGGCTGGATTCCGCCAGTTACCCGCACGACGCCTGGATCAACGCCTCTCGCCCCTGAGACGGCCGCACAGTTACGATTGACGCCTAAAGCCGCACCCTGCCCGGGATCTCACCCCGGCGCCAGCCGCGGCCGCTTCCGCCTTGTTTGTCCGAACCCGGCTTAGCCTCGGGTCGGCCGCATTGCCGCGTCAATCTGATTCTCCCTAAAAAAGTCATTTGACATATCAAAAATTGGTTCCATAGTGGTATCTATGCCGTGCGTCGCGCACGGCAGAAAACCACCTAAGGGGCCTCGAAAAAACCATCGCGAGCGGTTTGTTAAGTACGGCGCGACGACGCTGCCGGACCGCGCACTGGGTTTGTCCAGGCCCCCATAAACGGCTGCCCCGATTCCACGCGGCACCCACCGCGTCGGCAGCTCGACAAAGGAGCCAACATGCGCAAACCCTTCTCCGCCCTGCTGCTCGGCCTGGCCTGCCAGGCCGTATTCGCCGCGCCCTGGAACGCCGGCGCTGCCTACCAAGCCGGACAACAAGTCCAATGGCAAGGCCAGGACTGGCAGGCGAAATGGCGCACCCGCGCCGAAACGCCGGCCGCCAATCCTAGAGGCAGTTGGACGCCGGTGGCGGCGGCCAAAGCCGCGGCGCAGGCCGAACCGGGCCAGCCTCAGCCGCCCACTCTGCAGCAAGCGCTGCAATACGAGGCAGCCCTGACCGATACCGCTTTCTTCCGCAACGTCAAAGCCTCGATCCGCACCTTGCCCAACGCTCAGGTGGAGCAAGTTGCGCCCGGCAGCGCAGCCAATCCGCTGAACGTGCGCCGGGTGGAACGGCTGCTGCCGGCGGCCAAGTGGGAGTATTACTTCTCGCGCCGCGACGCCAGCTACAGCTACCAGCGCTTCCTGCAGGCCATCGCCAAGTTTCCCGCCATTTGCGACGACTACAGCGACGGCCGCGACGGTGACGCCATTTGCCGCCACAGCCTGGCCACCATGTTCGCCCACTTCGCCCAGGAAACCGGCGACCACAACCGCAGCGACACGGTGCCGGAATGGCGCCAGGGCCTGAAATATCTACGCGAGATGGGTTGCGACGAAACCGGCCCCGGCTGCGGCTACAACACCGAATGCGCCGACCCGGTGTTCAACAAGGTGTGGACCTGCGGCAAGAACGCCGATGGCAGTTGGAAGAAATACTTCGGCCGCGGCGCCAAACAGCTGTCCTACAACTACAACTACGGCCCCTTCTCCCAGGCCATGTACAACGGCGACCAGTCGGTGCTGCTGAAGAACCCGGACCTGGTGGCCTCCACCTGGCTCAATCTGACCTCGGCCACTTTCTTCTTCGTCTTCCCGCAGCCGCCGAAACCATCGATGCTGCACGTGCTGGACGGCACTTGGGTGCCCAACGCCGCGGACAAGGCCGCCGGGGCCGGCAACAACTTCGCCACCACCATCCAGATCATCAACGCCGAGTGCGGCGGCGGCACCGAACGTCAAGCGGCGCAGAATCGCATCGACTACTACCGCCAATTCGCCAAAGATCTAGGCTGGGACTACGGCAACGAACAACTGTCCTGCGCCAATATGCAGCGCTTCAGCGCCGCCAGCTCCGCCGCCTACAACATCTATTGGGAAAAGGACTGGAAATGGGGCAATGACTACAAATGCCAGTTGGTGAATTACCAGACACCGTACAGCGCGCTGCAAGCCGGCAACTACCAGCGCTGCGTCGAGGACAACTGGAACGTCAAGCTGAAATGAAATCGGCCGGCTCCGCTCACGCGGGGCCGGCCTCGCCAACGACTCTTGTTCACCCGTGCGTCACCTCCCTGTCCATTGGCCATGTCTCGGCTCCACGATAGGTCATCACGGCTAAACGCCGCGTCAATCCGGCGGCGACCACTCTAAAAATCGCATCAAGAACCTCAGCCCCTGCGCAAAGTCCGCTGTACTTCCTGAGCCCTGCTCTTACGAGCCTGTTCAAAGTCCCGCGAGCGAGGGCGAGACAAGGCGAAAACCACTGAGAGAGCGGAGTGTGCACGTGGTACATAAGCATCTCGAAAGCGATTTCAACGCCGTATCGCCGACGCGCAGCTGATCGTAAACAGGTTCTAAAGCCCAGCGGACTTTGGACAGGGTCGCGGGCACGGCGCTTGCTTCAACCAAGCCGTCCCGTTCTCCCCGGTGCCGCAATGTCCGCCCCTCCGCCGCTGCGCCTGCTGCTGGTCAACGACCACGCCAAAACCATCGCTTCGCTGCGCCAGGCGCTGGCGCGCGCCGGCTACGCCGTCGCCGCCGAAGTGGACGGAGCCGCGGCCTTGCTGCAGGCGGTGGAAGGGCTGCGGCCCGACGTGGTGATCGTGGACACCGAATCGCCATCACGCGACACCCTGGAGCAGCTGGCGCTGCTAGGCGAAATCGCCCCGCACCCGGTGGTGATGTTCGCCGATCAGGGCGACCTGCCCACGATAGAAGCCGCGGTCCACGCCGGCGTGGCCGCCTACGTGGTGGACCAGGCCGACGCCGCGCGGCTGGCGCCCATCATCGACCTGGCCCGCGCTCGCTTCGCCGAGGATGGCAGGCTGCGGCGACGGCTGGCGGCGGCGGAACAACAGCTGGCCGAACGCAAGCTGATCGAGCGCGCCAAGGGCATTCTGATGGACAAACGCCGGCTCAGCGAAAACGACGCCTACCAGGCGCTGCGCCAGCAGGCAATGCGCGAGGGCCTACGCATCGCCGAGCTTGCCCGGCAACTGATCAAAGCAGCCGAGTTGCTGGGCTGAACCATAAGGACACTCCCATGACCGCCCCGTACCGCCTGCGCCTGGGCTATCTGCCGCTAACCGACAGCGCGCCGCTGATCGTCGCGCGCCAGCTGGGGTTGGACCGCCGCCACGGCCTGGAATTGGAACTGCTGCGCCAGCCTTCGTGGAGCGCGGTGCGCGACAAGCTGCTGGACGGCCGCCTGCACGCCGCCGCGGCGCTGTACGGCCTGGCCTACGGCATGAAACTGGGCCTCGCCGGCCCGCAAGCCGACATGGCGCTGCTGATGACGCTGAACCAAAACGGCCAGGCCATCACCCTCAGCCACCCGCTGGCCGACGCGCTGACCGCGTCGCCGGAACAGGCACTGCGCCGCCGCGTCCGTCAAGACGGCCCGCCGTTGACGCTGGCTCACACCTTCCCCGCCGGCACCCATGCCTTGTGGCTCAATTACTGGCTGGCCGCGCAAGGCCTGGACCCACGGAGCGACGCGCGCCTGGTGGTAATTCCTCCGCCGCAGATGGGCGCGGCGCTGGAAGCCGGCCAGTTGGACGGCTTTTGCGCGGGCGAGCCCTGGCACCAGCAGGCGGCGGCGCGTCAGGCCGGCCGCATCGTCGTCGTCAGCGGCGAGATCTGGCCAGGCCACCCGGAGAAAGCCCTGCTCTGCCGCCGCGATTTCGCGCAAAAAGAGCCGGCCGCCTCCGTTGCGCTGATCATGACGCTGCTGGAAGCCTGCCGCTGGCTGGAGCACAGCGAACACCGCCGCCAAGCGGCACGCTGGCTGGCGCGGCCGGAACACATTGGTCTGCCGGAAACGCTGATCGCCGCCACCCTGCCCTCGGTCGCAGCCGGCGCGACCGCGCTGCGCTTCTTCGACCAAGGCCGGGTCAACTATCCCTATCCGTCCGACGGCATCTGGTTCGTCGACCAGTTCCGGCGCTGGGGCTGGCTGCGCGGCGACGAGGACGCTCAAACCGTGGCCGCCGAGGTCAGCCAGACCCGGCTCTACCGGCAGGCGGCGGACGCGCTGGGCCTGCCGCTCCCGGCCCGGCCGCAGCACAGCGGCCGCTTGTGCGACGGTGTGGACTGGGACGGACAAGCGCGCTACCCCGCAGCCTTGGGCCTGCCTGGCTGAGAACCTTCATGCTGCAACGCACAAACACAGTGCGCGGCTGGCTCTTTTCGCACCAGCGCGGTGCGCTTTTTCCACCGCAAGCCTAGATAAAGCCAGGCTTTCCTCCACCCCATGGCTGGCACGGCGTTTGCATAAGTCAAGCCGGGCCTGGCACAAAGACGTGCCGTGCCCACCCCAAATGCTTGTCCGGCCAATGGCGGCCGGGACGGCAACGGACAACGGCGTCCGCTCCTGCTATCACCGAGGAGCGAACGCCGTTTTTATTTTGGCCGGCCCCCGGCCGCTCGCGGCACAGGAGTTTCGCATGGACCGTTCTTTCTGGCACAGCGGGCACAAGCCCACCTTGCTGTCCGCCTTTCTCTATTTCGACCTCAGCTTCATGGTCTGGTACCTGCTGGGCCCGTTGCAGGTGCCCATCGCCGCGGCGCTGGGCCTGGACACTCGCGAACGCGCGCTGATGGTGGCCACCCCCATTCTGGCCGGCGCGCTGCTGCGGCTGGCCGTCGGCATGCTGGCGGACCGCATCGGCGCCAAGCGCACCGGACTGATCGCTCAGATCATCGTCATAGCCGCCCTGCTGGCCGCCTGGCGCGTCGGCCTCTCCAGCCTGGGCGGCGCGCTGCTGCTGGGCCTGTTCCTGGGCGTGGCCGGCGCCTCCTTCGCCGTGGCGCTGCCGCTGGCCTCGCGCTGGTATCCGCCAGCCCATCAGGGCACGGCGCTGGGCATCGCCGGCGCCGGCAATTCCGGCACCGTGCTGGCGGCGCTGTTCGCGCCGGCGTTGGCGCTGCACTTTGGCTGGCAGAACGTGTTCGGCCTCGCCTGCCTGCCCTTGCTGCTGGTTCTGCTGCTGTTCGCCCGGATGGCCAAGGACGCTCCCGGCTCGCCGCCGCCCAAACGCTGGGCGGATTACCTGGCGGTGCTGGGGCAGCGCGACGCCTGGTGGCTGATGCTGTTCTACGCCATCACCTTCGGCGGTTTCGCCGGCTTCGCCAGCGCGCTGCCCGGCTATTTCCACGACCAGTTCGGCTTCGACGCCAAGACCGCCGGCCTCTACACCGCCGCCTGCGTGTTCGCCGGCTCGATGATGCGACCGCTGGGCGGCGTGCTGGCGGACCGCGTAGGCGGCACCCGCTCGCTGCTGGCCGTCTATCTGGCGGTGGCGGCGCTGTTGTTCGCAGCCGGCCTTGAGCCCGGCGGCGCCGGCGGCGCGCTGCTGCTGTTCGTGCTGGCCATGCTCTGCCTGGGCGCCGGCAACGGCGCGGTGTTCCAGCTGGTGCCGCAGCGCTTCGGCGACGAAATCGGCGCGGTCACCGGCCTGATCGGCATGGCCGGCGGCGTCGGCGGCTTCCTGCTGACGGCCGGCCTGGGCGTGATCAAGCAGGCCAGCGGCGGCTACGCCATCGGACTGTGGCTGTACGCCGCGCTGGCGCTGGCGGGCTGGGCCGGCCTGGCCGGGCTGCGCCAACGCTGGCGCGCCGGCTGGTCTCTCGCCAGCGCCCGACTCTGAAACCGCGAGGACACCCATCATGAACAAACCCAAACTGGTGGTGGTCGGCAATGGCATGGCCGGCATCCGCACGGTGGAAGAACTGCTGACGCTGGCGCCGGACCTCTACGACATCA
The DNA here is from genome assembly GCF_023507765.1 of Chromobacterium sp. IRSSSOUMB001. Taxonomy (NCBI): domain Bacteria; kingdom Pseudomonadati; phylum Pseudomonadota; class Betaproteobacteria; order Neisseriales; family Chromobacteriaceae; genus Chromobacterium; species Chromobacterium sp. IRSSSOUMB001. The sequence continues at coordinate 237,922 of NZ_JALCYU010000001.1, read as the reverse complement.
CCGTGTTCGGCGCCGAGCCGCACCCCAATTACAACCGCATCCAGCTGTCGCCGGTGCTGGCTGGCGAGCAGACCTTCGACGACATCGTGCTCAATCCGCGTAGCTGGTACGCCGAGCGCGGCATTGCCCTGCACACCGGCAAGACCGTGGTGGAGCTGGACCGCGCGCGTCGTCTGGTGCGCGCCGACGACGGCGGCGTCGCCCACTACGACCGTCTGCTGCTGGCCACCGGTTCGCTGCCGGTGATGCTGCCGCTGCCCGGGGGCGAGCTGGCCGGCGTCATCGGCTACCGCGACATCCGCGACACCGAGGCCATGCTGGCGGCCAGCGCCGACGGCGGCCGGGCCGTGGTGATAGGCGGCGGCCTGCTGGGCCTGGAAGCCGCCTACGGCCTGAAGCAGCGCGGCATGGATGTCACCGTGGTCCATCTGGCGGACTGGCTGCTGGAGCGGCAACTGGACCCCGCGGCCGCTCAGTTGCTGCAGGCCTCGTTGGAGACGCGCGGCCTGCGCATCCTGCTGGGCCGCCAGACCGCGGCGCTGCTGGACGACGGGCGCGGCGCGGTGGCGGCGGCGAAGCTCTCCGACGGCGAAACCCTGGAAGCCAAACTGGTGGTGATGGCGGTGGGCATCCGCCCCAATATCGCGCTGGCCGCCGGCGCCGGCCTACACTGCGAACGCGGCGTGGTGGTCAGCGACGCGCTGCAGACCTTCGACCCGCGCATCTACGCGGTGGGCGAATGCGTCAGCCACCGCGGCGTCTGCTACGGCCTGGTGGCGCCGCTGTTCGAACAGGCCAAGGTCTGCGCTAACCATCTGGCCCAGCTGGGCAGCAGCCGCTACCAGGGTTCGGTGATGGCCACCAAGCTCAAGGTCACCGGCATCGACCTGTTCTCCGCCGGCGACTTCATCGGCGGGGACGGCTGCGACGAGATCGTACTGTCGGACCCGGCCGGCGGCCTGTACAAGAAACTGGTGCTGCGCGAGGACAAACTGATCGGCGTCTGCCTGTACGGCGACACCGCCGACGGCGCCTGGTACTTCAAGCTGCTGCGCGAACAGCGCGCGATAGGCGATCTGCGCGAGCGGCTGATCTTCGGCGAAACCGCCATCGGCGACGTAGGCGTGCAAGGCCAGAGCCGCGCCGCCGGCATGCAGGACAGCGACGAAGTCTGCGGCTGCAACGGCGTCAGCAAAGGCGCCATCGTCAAGGCGATCAAGGAAAACGGCCTGTTCACCCTGGACGAAGTCAAACAATGCACCAAGGCCGGCAGCTCCTGCGGCTCCTGCAGCGGCCTGGTAGAGCAGATCCTGATGAACACGGTGGGTGCGAGCTTCCAAGAAGCGCCCAAGACCAAGGCCGTCTGCGGCTGCACCGATCACAGCCACGCCGAGGTGCGCAAGGCCATCCGCGACCACCACCTGCTGGATCACGCCGCGGTCTACCACTTCCTGGAATGGCGCACGCCCAACGGCTGCGCCAGTTGCCGGCCGGCCATCAACTACTACCTGCTGTCCACCTGGCCGCGCGAGGCGGTGGACGATCCGCAAAGCCGCTTCGTCAACGAACGGGTGCACGCCAACATCCAGAAGGACGGCACCTTCTCGGTGATCCCGCAAATGAAGGGCGGCGTCACCAACGCCGCCGAGCTGCGCCGCATCGCCGACGTGGCCGACAAATACCAGGTGCCGATGCTCAAGGTCACCGGCGGCCAGCGCATCGACCTGCTGGGCATACGCAAGGAAGACCTGATCGAGGTCTGGAAAGACCTGGGCATGCAGTCCGGCCACGCCTACGGCAAATCCATCCGCACCGTGAAAACCTGCGTCGGCAGCGAGTTCTGCCGCTTCGGCACCCAGAACAGCACCCAGATGGGCATAGACCTGGAAACCATGCTGGCCAATATGTGGGCGCCGCACAAGGTCAAGCTGGCGGTGTCCGGCTGCCCGCGCAATTGCGCAGAAGCCGGCATCAAGGACGTGGGCGTGATCGCGGTGGACTCCGGCTGGGAACTGTACGTGGGCGGCAACGGCGGCATCAAGACCGAGGTGGCGCAATTCCTGTGCAAAGTGAAAACCGCCGAGGAAGTGAAGGAATACAGCGGCGCCTTCCTGCAACTCTACCGCGAGGAGGGTTATTATCTGGACCGCACCGTCCGCTACATCGCCCGCGTCGGCCTGGACTACGTCAAGGCCCGGGTGGTGGACGACGCCGCCAACCGCCAAGCCTTGTACCAACGGCTGCTGTTCGCGCTGGAGGGCCTGCCCGACCCCTGGGCCGCCCGCATCGCCGGCGCGCAACGCCAGGAATTCATCCCCTTGAAAGTCATCGCCTGAGGCCGCCATGGAACCCACCCTGCCCCCTTCCTCCCGCTGGCTGCGCGTGTGCGCGCTGGACGACATCCCTTTGCTGGGCAGCCGCGTGCTGGCGCGCGACGGCGGCGACATCGCCCTGTTTCGGCCGCAGCCGCAACAAGTGTTCGCGCTCTTGGACCGCTGCCCGCACAAGGGCGGCCCACTGAGCCAGGGCCTGGTGCACGGCGCGGCGGTCACCTGCCCGCTGCACGGCTGGACCCTCAATCTGGACGACGGCGAGGCCCAAGCGCCTGACCGCGGCTGCGCGCGACGCTTTCCGGTCAGCCTGCGCGACGGCGACGTCTACCTGCAACTGTGAACCCGGGGACCGCGCCATGACCACCACCCCCTCCACCTGCTGTTACTGCGGCGTCGGCTGCGGCGTGCTGATCCACAGCGACGGCGCGCGCGTCACCGGCGTGGAAGGCGATCCGGCCCACCCCGCCAACCACGGCCGGCTTTGCACCAAGGGCCTGGCGCTGGCGGACAGCTGCGCCAGCCTGTCCGGCCGAGCGCTGCACCCAGAACTGCGGCTGACCCGCGACGCCGCGCGCCGGCGCGTGGACTGGGACAGCGCGCTGGACACCGTGGCCGAACGGCTGGCCGGCGTCATCCGCCGCCATGGTCCGGACGCGGTGGCGGTCTACGCCTCCGGCCAGTTGCTGACCGAGGACTACTATCTATTCAACAAGCTGGCCAAGGGCTTGATCGGCACCAACAACATCGACACCAACTCCCGTCTGTGCATGTCCAGCGCCGTCAGCGGCTACAAGCTGGCGCTGGGCGCCGACGGCCCGCCCACCTGCTACCAGGATCTGGACCTGGCCGACTGCGTGCTGCTGTCCGGCAGCAATACGGCCTACGCCCATCCGGTGCTGTTCCGTCGGCTGGAAGCGGCCAAAGCGGCTCGGCCGGACACCAAGTGGATCGTGGTCGACCCGCGCCGCACCGACACCGCCGCGCTGGCGGACCTGCATCTGCAGATCCAGCCGGGCAGCGATGTGGCGCTATTCAACGGCATGCTGCACCACCTGATCTGGGAAGGGCTGATCGACGAGCGCTACATCGCCGCCCACACCGAGGGCTTCGACGCGCTCAAGCGCCTGCTGCGCGACTACTCGCCGCGCCAGGCCGCCGGCCTGTGCGGCATCGCCGAGGCCGAGCTGACCACCGCCGCCGAATGGTTCGGCCGCAGCCCGGCCAGCCTGTCGCTGTACTGCATGGGCCTGAACCAGTCCCGCCACGGCACCGCCAAAAACCTGGCGCTGATCAATCTGCACCTGGCCGCCGGCCAGATCGGCCGCCCCGGCGCCGGCCCGTTCTCTCTAACCGGCCAGCCCAACGCCATGGGCGGCCGCGAAGTGGGCGGCATGGCCACCATGCTGGCCGCCCACCGCGACATCTCCAACCCGCGACACCGCGCCGAAGTGGCCGCCCACTGGGGCGTGCCGCCGGAGCGGCTCTCCAACCGCCCCGGCCTGCCGGCCATCGCGCTGTTCGACGCGCTCAAGGCCGGCCGGGTCAAGGCGGTGTGGATAGTCTGCACCAATCCCGCCCACTCGCTGCCGGACCTGGAACAGGCGCGCCAGGCGCTGGCTCAGGCCGAATTCGTCATCGTTCAAGACGCCTACGCCGACACCGACACCGCCGCCTGCGCCGACGCGCTGCTGCCTGCCGCCAGTTGGGGCGAAAAAGAAGGCGCGGTCACCAATTCCGAACGCCGCGTCAGCCGAGTGTGCGCCGCCGTGCCGCCGCCGGGCGAGGCGCGCGCCGACGGCTGGATCGCCGCAGAAGTGGGCCGCCGGCTGGAACGGCTGCTGTACCCGGACGCGCCCAGCCTGTTCCAAAACAGCGAGCCGGCCGCGGTGTTCGCCGAACACGCGGCGCTGACCGCCGGCCGCGATCTGGACATCAGCGGCCTCAGCCACGCGCGGCTGGAGCGGGACGGCCCGCAACAATGGCCATACCCGGCCGGCGCCGCCGCCGGCCAGGCACGGCGTTACGAAGACGGCCGCTTTCCCACCGCCAACGGCCGCGCGCAGTTCCACGTCACGCCCTATCGTCCGCCGGCTGACGCGGTCAACGCCCGCTACCCCTTCCGCCTGCTCACCGGCCGGCTGCGCGACCAATGGCACGGCATGAGCCGCAGCGGCAGGGTGGCGCGCCTGTTCTCCCACGCGCCGGAACCCACGCTGGACATGCACCCGGCCGACGCCGCCCGTCGCGGCCTCAAGGCCGGTGAACTGGTCAGCGTGGAAAGCCGGCGCGGCAGCCTGGTGCTGCCGCTGGCGCTCAGCGAGGACTTGCCCGGCGGCTGCGTGTTCGCCGCCATGCACTGGAGCGGTCAGCACCTGAACAGCGGCGGCGTCAACCAGGCCTGTTCACCGGCGGTGGACGCGCAATCCTTCCAGCCCGAACTCAAGCACGCCGCGGTACGGGTGGAGCGCGCCGAACTGCCGTGGCGGGTGCGCGCCGCCAGCCGCCACCCGGACCTGCCGGCGCTGCGTGCCCGGCTGCAGCCCTTGCTGGCCGGCTGCGGCTATGCCGCGCTCAGCCTGCGGCCGCCGGACATCCTGGTCTTGAACGCCGCCCACGCCCAAGCGCGGCCGGACTGGCTAAGCGAGCTGACTCGGTTGCTGGATCTGGACGGCGGCCCGCAATTGCAAACCTTCAGCGACGCGCGCCGCGGGCTGGAACAACGCATCGCCTGGCGCGACGACGCGCCCTGGGCCTTCGTCTTCGCCGGCGGCCAGGACGACGGCGCGCGGCTGTTGGCCGCGATGCAAAGCGGCCAGCCTTGGCCCGGCAACCGGCTCAGCGCGCTGGTCCCCGGCGCCGCAAGCGCTCCCGCCGCCGCGCGCATCGTCTGCAACTGCCTGCACGTGGACGCCGAGCGCATCCAGACCGCCATCGCCGCCGGCGCGGACCTGGCCGGACTCAAGGCGCGACTGGGCTGCGGCGGCGTTTGCGGCTCCTGTCTGCCGGAGCTGAAACGGATGCTGACGCGACAGACAGAACGGGAATATTGAAACCCCGGCGCAGAACTCTATGCTAAGGAAGTCCGGCGCTGTTACCCTCTGCGCAGGCGATAGCGATGGATGCGTGGATTGGGCTTGAAACAGATAGGACTACTACTTGCTGCGCTGGCCGCGCAGACAGCGACGGCGACGGCGACGGCGACGCTGGACATGGTCTACGGCGCGGTGGCCTCGGACCCCTATATGAGCGGCGAAGGCGATCAGATGCCGCCCCACCCCGGCGCGGTGGTGGAAATGGCGCAGGCGGCGGCTAAGGGCTGCCGGATCGCGCTTAAGCTGTCGCGGCTGCCGGGCAAGCGCCTGCTCACCGAGATGCAGCACGATCAGCACGACGCCGCCTTCATGTTTTCCCACAATAAAGAACGCGAAGCCTATTTTAACTACCCGATGCAGGGCGACGAACCGGACCCGCGCTACCGGCTGACCACGCTGGCCTACTCCTTGTACGCGCTGAAAAACGCTCCGCCGGCCTGGAACGGTAAAAACCTGCCGGCGCTGGGCGCCATCGGCGTCAACGCAGGCTGGTCCATCGCCGACGATCTACGCGCCAAGGGCGCCAAGGTGGAGACCGCCAAAGACACCGAGATGAACTTCCGCAAGTTGAAGGCTCGCCACATCGCCGCCTACGCCACGCAAAACCATATCGGCGACCGCTATCTGGAAGACCACCCGCAGGCCGGCATCGTCCGTTTGCAGCCGCCGCTGTCGCGCAAGGACTACTACCTGGTGTTCGGCAAACGCTGGCACCGGGACAACCCTGCATTGGCGCGCTGCCTATGGCAGCAGATCGGCACACTGCGCGAGAGCCTGCTGCCCACACTGCTGCGCCAGCCCTGGTACCGGCAGCCCTGAGTCAGACCGACAAATCCCGCAACTCCGCCGTCAACTCCTCCACCTCCAGCAAGTGGGCGCGGTCGTGTTGCAGCATGTCCTCGACCAGATCCTCCAGGCTCATCCGCCGCTCGCCGCCGAACAGGCAAAGCCGCCCGCGCTGAGCCGGCTCCGCGCCGGCCAAGGCGGCGAGCAAATGCCGCCGCCCGGCCACAAAATCATCCAGCGCCGCTGACCCGTCCTGCTCCAGATAAGCCAGTTCTAGCGACATCTCGTTGCCGTCCACCGAAGCGATCTCCGGCATCTCTTCTGCCAATACCCGCGCCACCCGTTGGCAATAAATCCGGTCCAGATCGCGCAGATGGCAAGCATGTTCAACCGCGGCGAAATCGATGCCGTCCGGCCGCCGCCGCCAATCCACGGCCGGAATCGCGCGCAGCGCCGCCGCCAATTGCGCCGGCATCCCCCGCAAAGCCTCCAGCCGCTGCGCCCAGTCCAACTGTTGCGGCGTCGGCGTCCACACCACTCCATAAGTGAAATAGCCGCCCGGCACCCGGCCGCGCGGACGCAACACCTCGTGATGATGGCGGCGCATCACCTCCGCCACCATCGCGCCGCAGAACTGGCGCGCGCTGGCGTCCGCTTCCACCTCGGGAAACAGCTGACGCACATCATGGACGATGGCCGCCACCGCCGGTACTTCGGCGCGCGACAAGGCCGCGTATTCCACATACCGTTGCGGCGTGTCGATCAAGGCCTCCAGCTGGCGGCCCAGCGCCTGCTCGCGAAAGGCGTCGAAACGGGAGTGCATAACCATCCCCTTTGTAACGTATCAAAATGATACCTTAGTAAACCAACAAATAATCGTCAAGGCTGATTTTTGTCATAATAATTCTTATTTAAAAAAGACAAATGATTGCAGATTCATGACAGCATTCGGATAATGCTAAACGTTTATTTAAAATCATCCGGCGACATGCAAGTTCGTTCGTCCCGACCGGCATACAAGGAGATAGGAATGGGGTTCTGGAACAAGGCCGACACTGCGCGACAGCAAGCGGAGTTGCTGCAATGCAGGCAGGAAGCCGAGCAACTGCGCACGGAGCTGCGGCACACCCGCGCCCGCGCCGACGAGGCGGAAAGCCAGTTGGCGGCCAGCCAGGCCAAGAACCAGGAACTTCGCGGGCTGATCGCCAACCTCTCCGCCTTCGCCCAATCGATGACCGACACCCAGCAATCGCTGGCCACCCTCTCAAGCGTGATGAGCCAGGAGAAAGACCGCGCCGTCGCCGCTCAGGACATTTCACTGCATAGCCGCCAATCCATAGACCAGATCGCCGCCGATCTGTCCAAGCTGGCCGGCGCCTCGCAAGGCGCGGCGGAAAAAGTGGGGGAACTGGACGCGCGCGCCCAAGAGGTGGGCGGCATCGTGCAATTGATCCGCGACATCGCCGACCAAACCAACTTGCTGGCGCTGAACGCCGCCATCGAAGCCGCCCGCGCCGGCGAGCAGGGACGCGGCTTCGCCGTGGTGGCCGACGAAGTGCGCAAGCTGGCCGAACGCACCGCCACCGCCACCGCCGACATCGCCAAGCTGGTGGAGCAGATTCGCGGCGACAGCGCCGGCAGCCGCAGCCAGATGGGCCAACTGGCCGAGCAGGCCGCCCGCTTCAGCCAAGACGGCGAGGCCGCCGCCGGCACCATGAAGCAGTTGCTGGACATGTCCACCAGCATGGAAGGCAGCATCGCCGCCTCCGCGCTGCGCGGCTTCTGCGAACTGGCCAAGATGGACCACCTGATCTACAAATTCCGCGTCTACCAAGTCATGTTCGGCCTGTCGGACGAAGACATCGGCCACTTCGGCTCCCACCAGCACTGCCGCTTCGGCAAGTGGTATTACGAGGGCGAAGGCCGCGCCAGCTTCTCTCACCTGCCCGGCTTCCGTGAAATCGAAGCGCCTCACGCCAAGGTGCACACCGCCGCGCTGGACGCCTTGCGCGCCCACGCCGACGGCGACAGCCGGGCCGCGGTGGAACAGGTGGCGGCCATGGAAGCCGCCAGCCTGCAAGTGTTGGCCGGGCTGGAGCATATGGCCGGCGCCGGCGCCGCGGAGCCGCGCCGTGGCTGAGGCCGCGTTCGCCATCCGCCCTCTGCAAGCCGGCGACCACGCCGATTGGCTGCCGTTATGGCGCGGCTACAACGCCTTCTACGGCCGCGAAGGCGCGACCGCGCTGCCTGAGGAGGTGGAGAGGGAAACCTGGCGCCGCCTGCTCTCGCCGGCGGAACCGGTACATGGGCTGGCCGCGGTCGCCGGCGACGCGCTGCTGGGCATCGCCCATCTGCTCTACCACCGCAGCACCATCCAGATCCAGGATGCCGCCTATCTGCAAGACCTCTACGTGACGCCGGCGGCCAGGGGAAGCGGCGTCGCCCGCGCGCTGCTGCGGGCAGCCGCGGACCGAGCGCGCGCCGACGGAGCCGTGGTCCTGTACTGGCGCACCGCCGGCGACAATCACGCCGCGCGCCGCTTGTATGATCAGGTGGCGGAGCTGGCGGACGCCGTGATCTACCGCCAAGTTTTGTGATCCAACCGAATCAGCGCAGCACGTCCAGCAAGATATCCGCTATCAATCCGCTGGCCGCCACCAGCACCAGATCCGCGCCCACCGCCCGCCACTCATAGCCGGGGTGGCGCGGCAGTTGGCTCAGCAAGGGCGCCGGCAATACCTGCTTGGCGATGCCGGGCGGCAAGGGCTTGCCGCGTGCCAGACGCTTGCGCATGCCGGGCGGCAGCGACTTATAGCCGGTCACCCCGGAGTCTAGCGCCAAGCGCCGCGCCGCGGCGACGCTGATGCCCGCCGCAACCAAATCCTTGTCCGTCCGCGCCGGCGACGCCCTATCCTGATCTTTATTCTTGTGCTTGCCCTGTCCCTCGCCATGCCCCTTGCCTTCCGGCGGATTGGCCAGCGTCGGCGCGGCCAACGCCGCCGCCAACAACAGCGCCGCCCATGATTTCCATCGCTTCATCTTCGTCTCCCGTCGCGCAAAGTCCGCTTTGCATTATCGACCAGCCGAGGACAAAAATTGTCCCTCCCAGCCAATCCAACCAAAAATATATTGATCACTACATTAAATGTAGAATACGCTACAAAAAAATGGAGTACATCATGGACTGGCTGCTGCTGATCACTTCCTTGCCCACCGAAAACGCCACCGCGCGCATGCGCGCCTGGCGCGCCTTGAAAGCTTGCGGCTCCGCCGCGCTGCGCGATGGAGCCTATCTGCTGCCCGTCGGCGACGCCCGCCTGCAACAGCTCGAGGCCATCGCCTCCGATATCCAGCAACACGGCGGCGTCGCGCGCTTGCTGACCTGCCGCCCGTTGGACGGCAGCCATTTTCCGCCGCTGTTTCAGCGCGATGCAGACTATCAGCAGCTGCGACAGGACATTCAGGAACAGTTGCTTGGCCTGGACCCGGACAACGCCGCAGAGCGGTTGAAACAATGGCGGCGGCTGGGCAAGGCTCTGGCCGGCATCGCCGCCATCGACTTCTTCCCCAGCGCCGGCCAAGAACAGGCGCAGGCGGCCTTGCAACAACTGGAAGCCGCCATCCAGCAGCAATTGTCGCCGGGCGAGCCGCATAGCCTGGAGATGCGTATCCCGCGACGCGCCCTGGCCGAGCACCAGGGCCGGACCTGGGCCACTCGCCGCCGCCCTTGGGTGGACCGGCTGGCCTCGGCCTGGCTGATTCGCCGCTTCATCGATCCTCAGGCGCGCATTCTGTGGCTGGCCGCGCCCGGAGACTGTCCGCCGGACGCCTTGGGCTTCGACTTCGACGGGGCCGCTTTCACTCATATCGGCGACAAAGTCAGTTTCGAAGTGCTGCTGGCCAGTTTCGAGTTGGACTCGCCGCCGCTGCGGAGGCTGGCCGCGCTGGTCCATTATCTGGACGTGGGCGGCGCGCCGCCGCCGGAAGCCAGCGGCGTGGAAACCGTGTTGGCCGGCCTGCGCGCCGCGCTGAGCGACGACGATCAACTGCTGGCCGCCGCCTCAAACATCTGGGACGGGCTGTACCAGCAATTCGCCAAGGAAGCCTGAATATGCCGCCCGAGCCCCCCCTAACCGCTCCCGCCCCCGTCGGTTTCTGGCAAGCCGTCCGCTTTTGGCTCAAGCTCGGCCTGATCAGCTTCGGCGGCCCGGCCGGTCAAATCGCCATCATGCATCAGGAACTGGTGGAGCGCCGGCGCTGGATTTCCGAACGCCGCTTCCTGCACGCCCTGAATTACTGCATGCTGCTGCCCGGGCCGGAGGCGCAACAACTGGCCACTTATATCGGCTGGTTGCTGCACCGCGGCTGGGGAGGCGTCGCCGCCGGCGCGCTGTTCGTGCTGCCGTCCTTTTTCCTGCTGGTGCTGCTGTCCTGGATTTATGTCGCTTACGGCCACCTGGCTTGGATCGCCGGTCTGTTCTACGGCATCAAGCCCGCGGTGGTCGCCATCGTGGCCCAAGCGGCCTGGCGCATCGGCACGCGCACGCTGAAACGGCCCTGGCTGTGGGGCGTGGCGCTAGCCTCCCTGTGCGCCATTGCGCTGTGGCAAACGCCGTTCCCGCTGATCGTACTGACGGCGGCCTTGATCGGCGCTCTGGCCGGCCGGCTGCGGCCGCAATGGTTCCAAGCCGACGGCCACGGCGGCGCGGACGCGCATTTCGGCCCAGCGCTGATCGACGATCACACCCCGCCGCCGGCCCACGCCCGCTTCTCCTGGCTCCGGCTCGGCCGCGCCGCGCTGGCCGGCCTGCTGCTATGGTCCTTGCCGATGGCGCTGCTCGCCGCCGTCTACGGCTGGCACGGCGGCTTCACCCAGATGGGCTGGTTCTTCACCAAGGCCGCCCTGCTGACCTTCGGCGGCGCTTACGCGGTGCTGCCCTATGTCTATCAGGGCGCGGTGGCGCATTACGGCTGGCTAAGCGCCGGCCAAATGCTGGACGGCCTGGCGCTGGGCGAGACCACGCCGGGGCCGCTGATCATGGTGGTGGCCTTCGTAGGCTTCGTCGGCGGCTACGCCAAGGCGCTGCTGGGCCCGGACCACCTGTTCCTGGCCGGCGCGCTGGCCGCGGCGCTGGTCACTTGGTTCACCTTCCTGCCCTCCTTCATATTTATCTTGGCCGGCGGCCCGCTGATCGAACACAGCCATGGCCAAATCCGCCTAACCGCGCCGCTGACCGCCATCACCGCCGCCGTAGTCGGCGTGATCGCCAACCTCGCCCTGTTCTTCGGCTGGCATGTGCTGTGGCCGCAGGGCTGGCGCGGAGGCGTGGACTGGGCCGCCTCCGCCATCGCCGCCTTGACGGCCTGGGCGCTGCTGAAACGACAGGTCAAAGTGATGCCGGTGATAGCCGGCGCGGCGTTGGCCGGCCTGCTGCTCAGCCTGTGGCGTCTGTCGTGAACGAACTCCCACTTCAAGAAAGGGCCGCGCGCATGCAGCCACGCATCCCCGCCACCATCTGGGCCCTGGGCCTGGTCAGCCTGTGCATGGACATGTCCTCCGAGATCATCCACGCGCTGTTGCCGGTGTTCCTGGTCTCCACCCTGGGCGTCAGCGCGCTGACCCTGGGCATTATCGAAGGCCTGGCGGAATCCACCGCGCTGATCCTGCGCGTGTTCTCCGGCGCCATCAGCGACTACTGGGGCCGGCGCAAAGGCTTGCTGCTGCTGGGCTACGGCCTGGCGGCGCTGAGCAAGCCGCTGTTCCCGCTGGCGCACAGCGCCGAAACCGTGTTGGCCGCGCGGCTGATGGACCGCGTGGGCAAAGGCATACGTGGCGCGCCGCGCGACGCGCTGGTGGCCGACGTCGCGCCGCCGGAAATCCGCGGAGCCTGTTTCGGCCTGCGCCAGTCCATGGACACCATAGGCGCCTTCGCCGGCCCGCTGCTGGGCATCGCGCTGATGTTCTGGCTGGCGGACAACATCCAGCAAGTATTGTGGTGGGCTTGCCTTCCGGCCTTGCTGGCCGTGCTGCTGATCGTCGCCGGCGTGCGCGAACCGGCCGGCGGCGAGCGCAAGCCCTTCCGCTCGCCGCTGCGCCTGGGGTTGCTGCGTCGCTTCTCCAGCCGCTACTGGTGGATCGTCGCCATCGGCGCGCTGTTCACCCTGGCCCGTTTCAGCGAGGCTTTTCTGGTGCTGCTGGCGCAGCGCCACGGCCTGCCGCTGAGCTGGTTGCCGCTGGTCATGGTGGTGATGAGCCTGGTCTACGCGCTCACCGCCTACCCGGTGGGCGTGCTGGCCGACCGCTGCAGCAAGAGCATGCTGCTGGCCATCGGCCTGCTGATCCTGATCCTGGCCGACGTCATGCTGGCGCTGTCCGGCTCCATCGCCGCCACCCTGGCCGGCATCGCCCTGTGGGGTCTTCACCTGGGCTTCACCCAAGGCTTGCTGGCCACGCTGGTGGCGGAGGAAACGCCAGCCGACATGAAGGGCACTGCCTTCGGCCTGTTCAACCTGGTTAGCGGCCTGTGCCTGCTGCTGGCCAGCGTGCTGGCTGGCTGGATGTGGGACCGCCACGGCAGCGCCAGCACCTTCGTCGCCGGCGGCGCTCTGGCCGCCACGGCCCTGGCGGCCACTTTGCTGTGGCATTGCCGGGAACGGCGGCTTGCCAGTCAAACCGCCTAGCCACCTGTTCAAAACCTCCCGAGCGGGGACGAGACAAGGCGAACACAAGCGCCGCTCCAGCCATGGACAAGAACACGGGCAATGCGGTGAAATACGACATCATAAAAACAGCAAGCAACCGCCATGTCCCACACCTTTGTTTCCTCCTCCGTCTGGCAACGGCTGGACGCTCCCGGCCACGATTACGCCGCCTTAGAACACAGCGAACTTGGCCCGCGCCTTAGCGGCTGCGCCGTCTTCGTCGAAGACGGCGTCAACTGCCTGCTGCGATACCAGGTGGACTGCGCGCCGGACTGGAGCACCCGCCGCGTCGAGGTGAGCGGCTACCGCGGCGGCGAAACCATAGCTTTGCTGCTGGAAAGCGACTCCGACCGCAACTGGCGGCTCAACAGCGCGGAACAGCCGCAGGTGTGCGGCTGCGTCGACATCGACCTGGCCTTCACCCCGGCCACCAATCTGCTGCCCATCCGCCGCGGCCGGCTGGACATCGGCTCGGCGCTGGAGCTGAGCGCAGCCTGGCTGCGGTTCCCGGCGCTGACCCTGGCCCCGCTGCCGCAGCGCTACACCCGTCTGTCCGAGTTCGGCTACCTCTACGAATCGCGACAAGGCGCGTTCCAGGCGGAACTCAGCGTCAGCCCGGACGGGCTGCCGCGCGAGTATCAGGGCCTGTGGCGGGAGGCGCGCTGACATGGCCGCGACTTACATTCGCCCGGCCGCGCCGGAAGACTTTGACCGTCTGGCTGAAATCGAACGCGCCGCCGCCGCCCGCTTCGATCCTCAAGACCTGCCGCCGGCGCTGGCCGGCGACGCGTTGCCCCGCGACGAACTGGCCGCCGCCCACACCGCCGGCCTGCTGTGGGTGGCAGCCGACGCCGACGGCGCGCACGGTTTCCTGCTGGCGCGCCGCTGCGACGACAGCCTTCACCTGCAGGAAATGGATGTCTACCCCGGACGCCAGGGGCAAGGCCTGGGTTCGGCGCTCATCGCCCACGCGGAAACCATTGCGCGCGGGCAGGGGCTGAGCCGCCTAACGCTGACCACGTTCGAGCATCTGGCCTGGAACGCGCCCTACTACCAAAGGCGCGGTTTCCAGCCCCTCGACGACGCAGACTGCCCGCCCTTCCTGTTGGCCCTATTGCGCACCGAAGCCGAACACGGCCTCAAGCGACGCGTGGCGATGCACAAGCCGCTGCGTTGAATCCGCCCGACAACACCGCAAGATTGGTCAGGCGTACGGCGGCGCGGCGGCGCTAGACTGGCGGCGCCAAGGAGGAAACCATGCGGCACGACACCGCCAGCCCGCGCCTGGACAAAGCGCTAGCCTATATCGACGCCCATCTGGACGCCGACCTGAGTCTGGAACGGCTCAGCCGGGTGGCCGCCTGCTCGCGCTTCCATTTCCACCGCCTGTTCCGCGCCCGCTTCGGCCTCAGCCTGCACCAATACGTGAGGCTATGCCGGCTGCGCCGCGCCGGCGAACGGCTGGCCTTCCGCCGCTGCTCCGTGCTGGATATCGCGCTGGACAGCGGCTACCGCAGCCCGGAGGCCTTTGCCCGCGCCTTTCGGCAAGCGTCGGGCCAAACGCCGTCGGCCTTTCGACGGCGGCCTCGCTGGCTGCCTTGGCATCAGCACTTTCACGCCCTGTTCCAACTGAGGAGCCTCTCCATGCCATCCCGCCCAATCCCGTTCGCCGTCGACATCGTGGACTTCCCCGCCACCCCGGTTGCCCTGCTGGAACACCGCGGCGATCCCGCTCTTATGGGCGACAGCCTGCGCGACTTCATCGCCTGGCGGCGGGAAAACCGCCTGCCGCCCAGCGCCGCCGCCACCTACAACCTGCTGTACGAAGACCCGGAAAACTGCGCCCCGGCGGACTACCGCTTTGGCTTGTGCGCCGCTTTCGACGGCCCCATCGCCGCCAACCGACAAGGGGTGCGCGCCGCGCAGATTCCAGCCGGACGCTGCGCCCGGCTGCGCCACATCGGCTCCGACGACGCTCTGGCCACCGTCGCGCGGCGCTTGTATGTGGAATGGCTGCCCGCCAGCGGCGAAACTCCGCGCGATTTTCCGCTGTTTCTCCAACGCATCCGCTTCTACCCGGACGTGGCGGAAAACGAAGCCGTCTGCGATCTGTTTTTGCCGCTGCAAACACCTACTCCTGCGCCGAAAATCGATTCCATCCCGACATTCAAACAATAACAACCAGGATATTCCAAAAACATTCCCTCAAGCGCCTTTTGCCGGCTTTGGGTAAACTAGCTCGCGTTAAATGCAGGGGTAATACACAATGCGCGCTCTTTTTCTGACTCGAATAAAAAAATGGATCATCAGCGTATTCAATCCGCCCTACCAATTGGTACTGTGCGACAGAATGCTCAAGAAGAACTCCAAGGAATATCTCTATCTGTTCAAGCTTTACGGCAGCCACGACTTCGTCAAGCTTTCCCACGCCGACATCCTGGCCAGCAATCAGATTCTGTCCGCCATCCGGCCGCGGGACCTGATAAAAATAGCGCTCTTGGAAAACAACAGGAAAGAAGAAGAGAAACGCTGCAAGGTGGAGGAAGAACTGCGCGGCAATCAATACCGGATTCATTTGCACGGCAATAGCGAAACGTTTTCCGGCGAAAGCATCTGCCGGAATATCGACTATTTCGCGGACCTGCATCCGCAGGAAGTCTGTAAGATCGCCTACGCCACGGGGTTTCAAAAAGGCCGCGCCGTCTCCGGCCACATCAGCCGCGCGGCGGCCGAGGCCCGCCGCCAGGACACGCCGGCGGCGGACAGCGCGGGCAAGGTGCTGGCGCTGCGACGCGCCAGGCCTCGCTGACGCCCGGGCGGCGTCGGGCTAGATCATGACTGTCTGGCTGCGGAAGCCGGCGGCGTCGAACGCCAGCAGCTTGTAGCCGCGCGCGTCCACGGTGTCCAGTTCCGCCGTGCCCTTGCGCCACTGGAAACAGGTGGCCGGACAGACCTCCAGCGCCACGCCGCGCGCCTCCAGCCGGTAATCCCCATGCGCATGGCCGCACAGCAGCACTTGCAAGCGCGGCGTCTCCCCCATCAACTCCCAAAACCGCTCAGTGTCTTGCAACATGCAGCTATCCAATAGCGGCGTGCCCACCGCCGCAGGATGA
Organism: Chromobacterium sp. IRSSSOUMB001; assembly: GCF_023507765.1. NCBI lineage: Bacteria > Pseudomonadati > Pseudomonadota > Betaproteobacteria > Neisseriales > Chromobacteriaceae > Chromobacterium > Chromobacterium sp. IRSSSOUMB001. The sequence continues at coordinate 221,896 of NZ_JALCYU010000001.1, read as the reverse complement.
TGATGCAACAGCACGGCGCAGCGCTTGCCGGCGCTCTCGGCTCCGGCCAACCGTTGCCGAAAGGCGGCGGCGGCGCGCTCGTCGATATGTCCGTCGTCCGTGCCCGGCCGCACCGAATCCAGCGCCAGCAGCAGCCAATCCTCCGTTTCCAGATGCTCCAGCGGCCGCATGAAGTCGTAACGGCCCAACACCTCGGCCGCCAAGGGCGCGGCGTCGTGGTTGCCGGCCAGCCAGTACACCGGCAGGCCCGTCCGCTCCAGCCGCTGCGCAAAACGCTCGTAGGAGGCGGCGCTCTCATCCTGGGAAATGTCTCCGGTGACCAGAATCGCGTCCAACTCCGCCGCGTGCCGCCGCTCCAATTGCTCCAGTACCCGGTCAAACTCGCGGTAAGTGTCGTAGCCCATCAACTGGCCGCCGGCCTCGGCGAACAGGTGCGTGTCGGATATCTGCGCGGCTCTCATTGTCCCTCCTCCATTGCGTATTTGTTTCTCTTGACGTCTTCGTCGTCCTCCTTGAATACCGCCAAGGGGTTGTAGGACACGCTCCAATCAAAGTAATCGGTCTTTTCTATCCTCTTCACCACCCCCACCAGGTAATAGCCCACCGGCAGCAAGGCGATGGAAACGAACACTTTGTAAGACCAGGTGGTGGCGATGATGTTGAGCAGTTCCTGCCCGCTATAGCGCGACGACAGGCTGATGGGATAGGCCGTCGTCAGCAGCACCGCCTGTGCCAGCATGGACGCAATGACGTAGCGAATGAAAAAGAAACGGCCAGCGAAAAAGACCTTCATCCGCGACACGACAAACCCATTGCAAAAATAAGAGGCCGGAACCGAAATCCAAGTACCCACCATCACACGCCAAAACTCGTTGAACAACAGGTAATACTGCTTGGAAATCTCGTTATTATCCGGCTGCAGCAAGGCGAAGGCATTGATGATCAAAACGAAAAATGTCTGGCACACCACCAAAATCCACACCGTGCGCCCACCCAGCTTATAGCCGTACACCTCGGTGGACACCGTGGACAAAAGATAACAAAGCGAAAACACGATGCCGCTGGCGGTGATTTTCAAGCCGTAAATGTCCAGCGTCTTGTACACCAGCGAATCGCACACCACCATGATGGTTACCGACAAACCCACGATAAAACCATAAACTCTAAACTGTTCCACACCTTCATCCCGCGCTAAAAGTCTTAATCGCTTTGACCGCCACGCCAAGCACCTTGAAATCCCGGCATACGAAAGGCTGCAAATCATGCATCAAGGAAATGCTTGAAAACAGAAAATGCTCGCCGTCGATGAATATCCGACGGAAACAAGGCTGCTGGCCGGCCATGCTGACCAAGACCACATCGCCGTCCGCCGGACGCTCCTGCCGAGCCACGATGAAAACGCTGCCCTGGGAAAAACTGGGAAACAGCGAATCATTGTTCAACAACACCGCAAACGCCTCCGCGGCGTCAAAGCCGGCGGCATCCACAAAATAGCGTTCCGGCTCGATAATCATCCCGTCAAAAAACAGGGTCAACTCGGTGAATTTGATCAAGGGCACCGCTATGGCCGCAGGGCTGCCGACGGCTTCGCCTCCCAGATCGCTCTCCACGAAATCGCTCAACTTGACATCGAAAAACCGGGCCAGCTCCATCAAGGTCAGCAAAGTGGGGTTGCCCACGCCGCGCTTGATATTGTTGATCGTCGCCACGCCCAGGCCTATCGCCTCGCTTAATTGCGCGGCGTCTACGCCGGCGCGCCCCATTAGACACGTCAGGTTTTTCGACGCCTTGCTCAACAAAGCGCCATGCTCGGCCTCCTCTTTCCACACCGCCCTGCTCATTCAGCCCTCCATGCAAGTCGAATCCGTTTCGATTCCATTTTTAATTTCATATCCCAACATGCGCGCCCATTTTAAACGCAAGCGCCAAACCAGACGCAAGCATCAAACCATATTGTTCTTGTCAGGCTATTCTTTTGTAACTTCGTCACTACTCTTTTAAACAAAAAGACAATATAATAATTTGGCAACACTATATCATTCGAGGCATGCGCAAGATACTCGCGAGCCATAAATTTAAAAGAAGAAAAATATCAACAAGAACAATTAAAACGACGCAATAGCCTGCCATCGCGCAATGCAGAGGAAACGCTTAAATGAGAATTTCAGAAGATGAATTCGCGCTGGACGTCATTGACGGCGAACCCGCCATCATTACCCAAGCCAGCGTGATTGGACAGCCGGGCAGCGAATGGGAAGGCTCCCCGGTATTCAAGAAAACCTATTTGCTGGAGTTGATCAGCCGCAGCCTGGAGCACGAGGTCATCAAGCCGGAAGACATCCAAAGCCTGATCCGAGTCGCGAAAAAACTCTGATCGCGCCGGACGCGTTTCCATCCTCGCCTCCGCTATTCGCCCGCCCTGGGCTTGGGTGCGTCGGGCCATTGCAATACAATGGCGTATCGACCGCCGCCAATCCCTTCCCTCGCCAACCCGGCGCAATGAGGAAGGCGGCGAAACACCACAGGCCCACACATGCCCCATCTGACACTGGAGTACAGCGGCAATCTGGCCGGCTTCGCCGCCGCGGACGCGCTGCTGGACATCAACCGCGCGCTGCTGGCCAGCGGCCACTTCGAAGAAGCCGACATCAAAAGCCGCGCCGTGGCCTTGGAAGCCTGCCGCATCGGCGTCCACGATCTGCCCCGCGGCTTCGTCCACGCCAAACTGGCCATACTCAGCGGACGCAGCTCCGAGGAGAAACAGCAGCTGTCCGAACTGAGCCTGCAAGCGCTGGCAGACAGCGCCGCGCTGCCGCCTGGCATGGAAGTGCAATTGTGCGTGGAAATCCAGGAAATAGACCGCGCCAGCTACCGCAAACGCCTCATCGCCCGTTAACGGAGAAACATCCCATGACAGCGCTCAAACTCGCATCCCGCGGCCTGCTGGCCGCCGCCCTGCTCGCCGGCCTGGCCGGCGCGGCCCACGCCGCAGACGATATCGACCGCGTCAACCTGGAAGGCACGCTGGGCCAGGAACGCATCGGCATGAGCCTGCTGGTGAAAAACGGCAAAAGCTTCGACGGCGGTCACTACTTCTACGGCCGCTATCTGAAGGACATCCCGCTGCGCGGCAAGCTGCAAGGCGAAACCCTGCTGCTGAGCGAACCGGGCGGCGGCGTGTTCAAACTGCGCTTCAAAAGCAACGGCAGCGCCGACGGCCAGCCGCTTAGCTTCGACAACAGCGTGGGTCTGGACGGCGACTGGACGCTGAAAACCAAGACGCTGCCGGTGACGCTGACCATGGGCGACATGGCGCCAGCCTCCGAAGGCCGTTGGTATCGGGACGTCACCGAGGAGAGCGACGCCGCTTTCGAAGCCCGGGTGCAAGGCTTCCAACGTGCCGCGCTGGCCGGCCAAGCGCAGCAGGCCAGCCGCTACGTGCATTTCCCGCTTAGGATCAACCACAAGGGCGGCAGCCGACAGATCGCCAACGCCCGCCAGTTGCAAGCCGAATGGAGCGATATTTTCACTCCGGCCTACCTGGAGCTGCTGAAACAGCCTATGCCGCACAATCTGTTCGTGCGCAACGGCCAGGCGATGCTGGGCAGCGGCGTGGCCTGGTTCGACGCCAAGGGCGCGGCGGCGCTGAACCTGCCGGACTGACTCTGGCGCGGCGTAGCAGAAAGGGCGGCCACGGCCGCCCTTTCTTCATGGCGAAACAATCCGGCGTCAAAATATGCTGCATTGCAGCATGAAACGTTTTATGCTGAAGACTCCCCGCCCGCCACCGGAGCCCGTCATGACCGCCGAACTCTCCGATCCGCCCCGCCTCCGCCTCAACGAACATCCGCAACGCCGGCAACTCAACCGCGAAGCCCACGCCAGGCCCGCGCTGCAGATAGCCGCCGACAACCGGGTCAGCTACCTGGCCTATCTGCACCGCCACATCAGCCGCGAACAGGAAAACTGGTTGTGCCGGGAACTGGCTCAGCAGTTGGGTCAACAGGCCCCGAACCCCGAGACTGGTCAATTCCAGCTGGACGCCCCGTTTGGCCGCGTGCGCTGGGAACGGCACGGCGAATTCTCCAGCTTCACCATTCTTGCCCACGGCGCGGAATCCAGCCCCTTCGCCCAACCCGCTTTGCAAGCCCTGCCGGCGGCCTGGTTGCCGCTGTTGCCCGGCAACGTACTGGTGGCCGCCCATGCCGCGTTGCTGTCGCCCGGAGCGCTGCCGCTGCGCATTGAGGACCTGGCCGCCCAATGCTTCAACGGTCACGAACTGGCGGGCGCGGAGATAGGCGACGGCGCCGGCCGCGCCTACACCGATTTCCGCATCCATCCGGACGGCTTCTCCCGCTATCTGCTGGCGGACCTCTACATGGGCCGCCGCCAAGCCGGCCGCATGCTGCAGCGGCTGCTGGAGCTGGAAACCTACCGCATGCTGGCCCTGCTGGCGCTGCCGGTGGCCAAGAGCATCGCCCCGGAACTGGCCAAAGTGGACGAAGAACTGGCCGAACTCACCGGCGCCATAAGCGGCGCGGCCGCCGACAGCGAACCGCAGCTGCTGCACCGGCTGACCGAACTGGCCGGCGCCGCGGAAAACGCGCTGTCCCGCACCGACCACCGCTTCAACGCCTCCCTCGCCTATTACGACATCGTCCGCAACCGCGTCGCCGAACTGCGCGAACGCCGCATCCACGGCCTGCAACCTTTCCAGCAATTCGTGCAACGCCGTCTGGCCCCCGCCATGGACACCTGCCGCGCCGTGGCCTTTCGCCAGCGCGAACTGGCCGCACGGGTCAACCGCGCCACCGCGCTGCTGCGCACCCGCGTTGACATCCGCCGCGAGCGGCAGAACCAAGCGCTGCTCACCTCGATGGAACGCCGCGCCGCCATGCAACTACACCTGCAGCAAACCGTGGAAGGTCTGTCCATCGCCGCCATCACCTATTACAGCGCCGGCCTGATCGGCTACCTGTTCAAGGGCGCCAAGGCCGCCGGCCTGCCCATCAACGTGGAGCTGGCCACCGCCGCAGCGGTGCCTTTGCTGGCGCTGGCCATCGCGCTGGGCCTGCGCCGCGCGCGGTCCGCGCTGAGACGTCACGGCGAAACCTCCGGCGCGCCAAGCGGCTGAAACCTGCCCATTCAGGCAGCCGGCCCGCGGCCCCATCGGCTATACCGAAACCATAGACGCGGACCGCCGCCGCGAACTTTGCCGGCGCGGGTCCAGTCAGAAAAACGCCGCCCGCGCTCCAGCCCGACGGACAGAACCCACTGTCCGCGGCCGCGCCGGCCAAAGGAGAAACCGATGAACGACACGCTATGCGCTGCCGCGCAGTCTTCCTTCGCCCTCAGCCCCAGCCTGACCGCCTCGCTGCGGCAACTGGACGCCTATCAGGCCAATCTGAACATTGAGCAGATCCGGTTGTTTCACGATTCGCTGCAACTGAGCCCGGATGATCTGCTGCCCTTCCGTCAATTCAGCGACGAACGCTACCGCCGCAACCAGATCTATCTCAGTCCCTGGTGCGAGCTCTTGCTGCTCTGTTGGCGCAGCACCCAACGCAGCCGCATCCATAATCACCGCGGCAGCCTGTGCGGCTTGCGCGTGCTGCAAGGCGCCGCCACCGAAACCGTGTTCGAACGCACCGACCACGGCTTGGTGTACGCAGTGGAATCCCATCGACTGGAAAGCGGCAGCCTCACCATCAACAGCCATCTGGACATCCACCAAATCTCCAACCTCCAGCCCTACGGCGAAGACCTGGTCACCTTGCATCTATATTCCCCGCCGCTGCGCAAAATGGAGCTGTTCAGTCTGGAGTCGCCCCAAGTTGAACGCCCCGGCGACTCCATCAGCTGGGTGTACGAAATCTGACGCCGCGGCGGCCTTCTGGCCGCCTTGCTCCGCCGGCTCTACAATACAAATCCCCGCACGCACCAGGCCCAATCATGCCCTCCTCCCTCCCCGCCGAATTGTTCGCCGATCTGCTCACCCACTTTCCCTGGCTGGACAGCGCCCAACCCCCGTGGCACTGGCTCGGCCGGTTGCCCGACAGCCTGGCGCGGCAATGCGCCTTACTGGATCCTGCGCACTGGGCGGTGGACGGAGACATCGCCATCCACCGCAGCGCCACGATAGAAGCCGGCGCCGTGCTCAAAGGCCCGTTGCTGATCGGCCCCAATTGTCGCGTAGCCGCCCACGCCTATTTGCGCGGCGGCGTGGCGCTGGCCAACGACGTGACGGTGGGACCGGGATCAGAACTCAAAACCTGCATCGTCGGCCCCTACTCGCGGCTGGCCCACTTCAACTTCGTCGGAGACTCCGTGCTGGGCGCGGACGTCAATATGGAAGCCGGCGCCGTCATCGCCAACCACTGGAACGAACGCCGCGACAAAACCATCACGGTGCGCTGCCGCCAGCAAGCCTGGACGCTGCCCACGCAGAAATTCGGCGCACTGGTGGGCGACCACAGCCGCATCGGCGCCAACGCCGTGCTCTCCCCCGGCACCCTGTTGCCGCCGCACGCCGTGGTGGCGAGGTTGGAGCGGGTGGAGCAAGACTCAGGACAGGGATAAACCAAAGCCCTCCAGATTGCCGTGCCGCCTAAGAGCCGCTAACAAATTCCTGATGCTGCCTTGCGTCGGCGCGCCTTGCCTCATGCGTGAAACTGATTTTGTTAGCCGCTCTAAACGGCCAGTGCGGAGCGCCTAGCGTCTTGAGACCTTAGAGCCTGTTCAAAGTCTCGCGAGCTAAGAGCTTGTTCAAAGTCTCGCGAGCAAGGGCGAGACAAGGCGAAAACGGCTGAGATAGCAAAATGTATGCATGGCCTCACAAGAGTGAACAGAGCGCAGGGCATGTTAATGAGTCTAGGCATTATTTCAATATTTCTTGTATAGTTGAAAAATGGAAAACAAAACCGCGACCCAAATCTTCGAATCCCTGTCATCCGGCATCCGTCTCGACATTTACCGGTTGCTAGTCAGACAAGGGATGGAAGGCATGGTGGCCGGCCAAATCGCCAGCACGCTCAAGCTTCCCGCCAACAAAGCGTCCTTCCACCTCAAGGGCATGACCCATGCCGGCCTGGTTTCGGTGGAGCAGGAAGGCCGCTACCAGCGCTATCGGGCCAATCTGAGCTTGATGCTGGAATTGATCGCCTACCTGACCGAAGAGTGCTGCGCCGGTCATCCGGAGCAATGCATCGACATGCCTGCGGACTCGTGCTGCCCCGAAGCCGTGCGATCCCCATTACCCAAAAACTGAAAGCAGACCCCATGAACGTGCTTTTTCTATGCACCGGAAACGCCTGCCGCTCCATCTTGGGCGAAGCCGTTTTCAATCATCTGGCCCCGGAGGGTTGGCGGGCCATGAGCGCGGGCAGCCAACCTACCGGACAAGTGCATCCACGCTCGCTGGCGTTATTGAGCCGTGAAGGCATTGCCGCCGAGGGCTGCCACAGCAAATCCTGGGACCATCTGCCGGCCACGCCCGACATCGTAATCACCGTCTGCGCCAGCGCCGCCGGCGAGACCTGCCCCGCCTACCTGGGACCGGTGCTGCGCACCCACTGGGGCGTGGAAGACCCCGCCCACGCTACCGGCTCCGATGCGGAAATCGACGCCGCGTTCATGTCGGCCTACCGCATTCTGCGCGCCCGCATCGAAGCCTTCCTGGCCTTGCCGCTGGCCGAACTGCAACAAGACCGCGCGCGCCTGAAAGCGGAACTGGATCGTATCGGCTCCCTGCTGCCCTGAAGGCAAAGGCCTGTCCGCTCGTTTGGAAAAGGAGAGTTGTTTTGTCCACCTCTTGTAACGCCGCCCTGCGCCGGGACGACCCGGCCCCGATGAACCGGTTCGAACGCTACCTGACCCTCTGGGTTTTTCTTTGCATCGTCGCGGGAATCGCCCTGGGACACCTGCTTCCCCAGATGTTCCAGGCCATTGGCAAACTGGAAATCGCCCAGGTCAACCTGCCCGTCGGCTTGCTGATTTGGGTGATGATCATCCCCATGCTGGTCAAAGTCGATTTTGGCGCGCTGCACGAAGTGCGCCAGCATGTTCGCGGCATCGGCGTGACCCTAGTGGTGAACTGGCTGGTCAAGCCATTCTCCATGGCTTTTCTAGGCTGGTTCTTCATCCGCAATCTATTTGCCCCCATGCTCCCGGCGGAGCAACTGGACAGCTATATTGCCGGGCTGATCCTGCTGGCCGCCGCGCCCTGCACCGCCATGGTCTTCGTCTGGAGCCGGCTGACCCATGGCGACCCCTTGTTCACCCTGTCGCAGGTCGCCTTGAACGACAGCATCATGGTCGTGGCTTTCGCTCCGCTCGTCGGCCTGCTGCTCGGCATCTCCGCGATCACCGTGCCCTGGAATACCCTGCTGGTATCGGTGGCGCTTTACATCGTGATTCCGGTCATCCTGGCGCAGCTCTGGCGCAAGGCGCTGCTGGCCAAGGGCCAAGCCGCTTTCGATGCCGCCATGAGCAAGATCGGCCCCTGGTCGATGGCCGCCCTGCTCGCCACCTTGGTCCTGCTGTTCGCCTTTCAAGGCGAAGCGATATTGAAACAGCCGCTGGTCATTGCCCTGCTGGCGGTGCCCATTCTGATCCAGGTGTTCTTCAACTCCGCCCTGGCCTACTGGCTCAACCGGCTCGTCGGAGAAAAACACAACGTGGCCTGCCCATCGGCCTTGATTGGCGCGTCCAACTTCTTCGAACTCTCAGTAGCCGCCGCCATCAGCTTGTTCGGCTTTCATTCCGGAGCGGCTTTGGCCACGGTTGTCGGCGTGCTGATCGAAGTGCCGGCCATGCTTCTGGTCGTTCGCATCGTGAACGCCAGCAAAGGCTGGTATGAAAGAAGCGCCTAGCCGCAAAACTCAATAGGGGAGCGCCCCGCAAGGAGCTGAAAACGGTTAAGAACAGGCTGATGCGACTTGCCTGGGATCTGCCACATCTAAACGCAGGATAACCGGAGTATCCGGTCATCCTGACGATAGGATGCCTGAGCTAACTTTGCTGATTGAACAAATCCCATCCAGGGAACCTGTATTCCATCAACGATAGTTGCTAGCTCAGGCCTTCCCAGGGCTTACATAAACATACCATTCCCCGTGTATAAGCCTACACCAATGCCGCCTCCGCTGAACTCCCCAAAGTGAAGGTTGGGACCACCGTCAAACTTGATTTTCGAGTAGAAAAGCCACCCTTGAAAACCATACTTCGTGGGTTTGCCTTTAATATAAGAAGCTGAGTATTTAGACGAGAAATTCCCTTTAAACACCCCAACTCGAAACGCCAGACCTGAATCAGAAGTACTCGTAAACACGATCTGAGGAGTCGATTTTATGGCACAGATAAGCACTTTTTGCCCTGTAACCCCTGCCGCAGCAAACTCACACACTGTAGGCCAAGAATTTGTGGCATCCGGAGACAAAGCATAAACTTCCGCCCTGCGATTAACACCTAACTTCTTATAGTTTAAACCATTCCCCGAGCCAGTTGAATTATATTCAATGACTGCGTTCTCATCTTGCTTTTCACTTTTCAGGGAATTGAATTTAAACTCAATAACATCATCGCCTTTTTCTTTGGAGAAGTGGGAAACAAACTTCTGATTCCCCAAACCTTCCAACCAAAGAGTCCCATCCTCACCATCAACATCAGCGTGAATATTAAATTTATTCATACCAGAATGAACCGGACCGAGGTTAACCCACTCCGAGCCGCTAGCCAATCTTATTTTGGCATTATAAGTTATTGATTTATTTTGGACATCGCTATCTATATTTATGTAGACAGGCTTTGCCATGGCGGCTGCAGAAAACACAAGTGGCAACATGATAAATTTAATTTTCATTCTTCATCCTTTGCTTTAAAACTGTTCAGGTTTGGTTTGACTCTACTGGCTTTCTTTACCCCTCCTTTGGGCGCTAAAGATTAATCTATGTTTTTAATTTTAAAGATAAGCTTTGTTATTTAAAACATTTGATTGACTTGCAAAAAGCTTTAGCGTCGCAAATTTTACATTACGGTGAAATTTTGCAGTCCAGCACGGGAATGGCTTTGTTTTTAATTGCCACCAAACACCTTGAATAATGAGCGGCATTTGATATGACCATTTCAAAAAATAGACATCATCAATTTATCTTTGGTTCCGCATTTTTTACCTTCTGGACCAAGTTTTTATTTCAATATAAAAATGTACGAAACATACTCAACCTCTTGGCCATAGAGCATGTGTTGAATGAAGAGCCATCACCCAGAGCAGATTATTTGGCGCTGAAGCAAGCGGAATTGGGCACCTCAGCCGCAGTGAACAACCTTCAGGACGAAGGTAGACAATCCCCTAAAACCCAGTACCCCGCTCTCCTCCGCATTAGTCCAAGCAAAAACAATCCACCCCGTCACCCGCTTGACGCCCCCCCCGCCTCAGTACCCTTGGCTTCGCGCAGCGCCCAATCACGCCGCGCCGCCGGCTTCGGTTCATCCGCCGGCCGCTGTAGATAAAAGCGCTTGATATCCGCCGCCCGCTCCAACACCTCCTGCCGATACCGCTCGGTCTTATCCTTCCACAACGCGCGGTCGTCCCCCGCGAAATGCGCCTGCACCGCCTCCTCCGGCGAATAGCCCTTGGCCAGCCGCTCGGCGAACTGCTTGGCGGCGGCGTCCACCGCCTGCGCCGGATCGAAAGGATTAATGCCCAAGCCCGCCGCCGTACCGTCCAGATACTGCATCATCCCCTTCGCCGCCCCCCACTGGGTCGGCGGGCCTTCCGCCGGCGGATTGAAACCGGACTCCAGCGCCCCCAGCGCCATCAGCAGGTTCAGCGGGACTTTATGTTTGCGCGACGCGGCTTCGAATAGGGGGCGGTAAGCGTCGGGCGCGATATTCGACACGGCGCGGCGCGCCTTCGGCTGGCGGGCCGGCGCTTGGGCTGGGGGAGAAGAAGGGAGCGCCGTCTCGGCAGGCGGCACGACAGCCGGCAAGGAATTCAGCGCATCCGAATAAATGCGCCCGGTCGGGTCTGCGGCATCGCGCAGGAAGGGGTTCGGCATGACATCGCCTCAGGAGCCACATCACCTCCTGCGATGTCGTTTGCTAGATAGCATTCAGCTTCAATTGTACGTGCATTTCGACGATAGAACTGCCTCGCTACCTGTTAGGCACTTCCACTCCACTTTAATTCCTAACGAATATATTTCGTTTACAGAATTACATCACAATAACCAATCCAATTGTGATTCCGTATCATCCTGCACTAATTGACAGGGCCATACCGCTAAAACAAGGCTAGCGTTAAGGTCGGCCGTGACTTATTTCGCCGAATTTCCTCGCACGCCCAACTTGCACTTTTGGAGAAATTAAAATGGCTCAAGATTACACCATCTATATTTCGAACCAGTCTTTGAACAATCATAGGTTTTGGCTTTTTCTAAAGCCACCCGTCGTTCTGGAGACTGACCCTAACGTATTTGCCAATTCAAGCGCCTATCTTGATATTGACAGCAAAGCGCCCAGTTTAAATAGCTTTGCCATCCCGCTACAGTACCGCGTGGGAGCAGGCGCCAGTAATAAAGCGGTAGGCCTTGGCGTAAAAATATCCTCCAGTAGCTCTCGAGATGCAGAGCTAGGCCAATCCTACAAAGCAAGCTACCAAGCGCCAAGAAAAGGACCCACTCTAGAAAGTGCAGGTGAAGCCACCTCAGGAAATATTATTCAGTTAGTCAGCAATGAGTTCAATCAAGAGCTATACGAGGAAGAAGGCTGGTATGCCAATATGAGCTACGGCATCCAAAGCGCGGATGGATTTATTGGAATGACGTGGTCTCCAGTTCCAGGAAACACACGTTCCATCGCCCCAGAGTTTTCCTTCTTTATCAGCACAGGATCATTTGACCAAAACTCCTTGGCCAGGTGGACAGATGTATCCACACACGCAGCAACTATAAAACTTGAGTACTTCAAGCAATATAGTTGCACCGTTATACTGACCAGCAGCGGCTCTTGGGACATAAAACCTGGCCGCCCAACCGAAGTCATTTCTGCCGAAGCATTTCGTACTCTTGTCTCGAGCCATCAATCTTTGTGCAAGTCCCATGAGAACTTAGTCGCCCTGGCTAACTCTATTGCACCACAAATAGAAGACAAGAAACCCCACGCTCAGTTGGACACTGTAACGGATGTAGAGTGGGCAGACTCCAACACAGACTCAAAAAGCAATCTCTTTGTATTACTAAAAGGAAAGCTCAGCGTCAAATATGCTTTAAGCGCTGGACTCACTTTCTTTATTTTAAGCGGCATACGCTTTCAGTTAAAAACACAGTCTACCAGCGGTCAAACCCAATTTGACTTTGAGTACAATGGGTCACAGTCCGCAAGTGAAATTAAGGAACTACTAAAAGTAGGGTCTGAAATTGAGCTTCACTAAGAACAGTTTTCCAAAAACATAACACTCAACAACCTGGCGGCTCAACGCTTTCATGCGTGGGCCGCCAGCCAATCATGGAACCCTCCGGTTTAACCGAGTTATGCCCGCAGGAAAACAAATGGGAAGCCCATAAATGGACTTCCCATCCTCACAATCACGCCAACCGCTTCAACATCACCGGGAAATCACACTTTCTTGAAAGTCCCCGTGCCGCCGAACGCGCCCACCTGAATATTGAGGCCAATCCCAACCAAAACACCGACAGCGCGGCCATCTTTCCAGAAGGCCAGCTCGGTATGCACGGGATTGGTCTGGAAAGCGAAGCTCACCTCGCCCAGCAACTCCTCCGGCGAAGCCATGCTGCCGGCCAACCAGATCACACCGCCGCCAAGCCCCAAACCCCACACATCAGCGCGGAAATCAAGCTTGACGCCATTGTCGAAATTCAGGGTTGGATTCGAAAAAATCCATGAATGGATGAAAGCCGATGCCAAGGCAAATTGGCCGGAGGCATTAATGAAAGAGTTGAGCTCCTTGATGTCGCCAGGCGTCTTGCCAGTAGATTGGTAAGCTAAAGCGGTCAGCTTTTGTTTCTCAGCCAACAGTTTTTGGGCAAGTTCTTGGGCTTGGCTGATCTGCTCTTGGGTAGGCGTAGACATGACTTCTCCTAGTGGAAAGGGGCGACCGCATGAAAAAGACAGCTTCATGTTCTCTCATGAGAGCTGTAACCCCATGCTAGTTAAGTCAATTGTCATACTCAAGGCGTGAGCCTCGCCTGCGGTTTGTACTTAGTGCGGCTAGCAAAACTCGGTTTTACAGCTGAGACAAGGCGAAAATACCCAAGAAAGCGGAGCACAGGCTTGGCTGCGGACAGCAGCCAAAGCAACAGGCTTTCAAATAGACCGGCCCTGCCGGCCATACAGCCGGTCTTTCGATCATCCGTCCACAACTGGACAAGCTGATGGAGAGCGACGACGAGGCCTTCGTGCTCGCCACACTCACCCAGGTGGAAGCCACGCGCCAAACCCTGCGGTCAGAGGCACAAGCACTGGGTGTGAATCTGATCGTCGAGATCGCCGCATCGGGCCATCCAGTGGACACCCTGCTGACGTTTGGGACCGAGCGCCATTATGATCTGCTGGTAGTGAGCAAACCCCATGAACACCACCGCCTACGGGAAGCCATGACCGGCGAAGCCTGGAAACAGCTTGCAGATCGCTCCCCCCTGCCGGTCCTGGTCATACCCACCTGAGTTGTCCCGCACAGCGATAGTTGCCAACATTGGGCCTGTTGCAACCCATTTGGCAAACTGCGCCAATGGCCTGGTATGCCCAGGATTTATCTGAATGGAAAAACTCGCGTAAAGGCTTGGCCTTACCGGATTTCCCCTAAGTAATTGGCCTCATTGAAACAAATAGTGTTCGAACTACCTTTGTTAATACCAACTGGACGGTCACGAGCGCAGTAGACAAATCCCCTCCTGACGCCAAGACCCGTTCATAGGCTCCGAGGCTGACGCCGCCCAAATGACTTAGGTCGCGGATCGCGTTTCGCCACTACTCAAACATGCAAATGCATTAACAGCCGCAAACACATATGCAACAGCCTGCAAATAGCACCAAATCACTTTACATATGGATGGGAGCAAATCATGCAAACCATGATGAACGATGAGTGGCGGAAAGTCTTCGAGGACGAATCGGACAAACATAATTTTAAGGATGCCGGAGGGTCTCCAACAGATAAGTTAACGGCAGCCGGCCTCGCAGCACCAGTGGGCCATGGACGGTACGAGTATGCACCACCCCAGACTGCATGGCTGCCCGATGGCCGCCGCATGCGCCTGACACAACCATTCGGCTATGTGGACAAGGATAATAAGTCATGGCCCGTCCCCGAAGGAGCCATCGTAGACGGAGCTTCAATCCCTCAGATTCTCTGGTCCCTAATAGGCGGTCCACTCGATGGGCTGTACCGCCAAGCCTCTATCATCCATGACTACTACTGTGACGCACGGACACAGCCCTGGCAGGCAGTACACAGGGTATTCTACGAAGCCATGCTCTGTAGCGGTGTCTTTGAGCCGAAAGCGAAAATCATGTATTACGCGGTATATAGCTTCGGCCCCCGTTGGGAACAGGAATCGACGGCAGCCACTGATGGTCTCACAGCGGTCGCACCAATTACCGATTTCAAGTCGCTGCCTGTCCAGTCTTTCCATGCAGCTAGTTTCGAAGCAGCTGCCAGGAAAATTTTTACTGAAAATCTAAATCTCGAATCCATTGAAGAGCTTGCCAATCTCCAATAAGCCACGGCGGTAAGCGGTGGTTTAAAAGGAAACTCGCGGCTCACTGTAGAAGTTCTGATTTGATCTGACAATCGAGCGCCGTCAAAACGGCAGGCTGCCAGATCAAGTCTGAACTTCTACCACTTATCCCACAGAACCCACTAAATTTGACGCCCGCGCGCCGGCCTTAAACAGCCAGCCCCCTGTCGTTCCTCAACTCATTAGTCCAAACAAAAACAATCCACCCCGCCATCAGCTTGACGCTCCACCCCCGCCTCAGTACCCTTGGCTTCGCGCAGCGCCCAATCACGCCGCGCAGGGCTGGCAAGCCCAAAACTCGTATTCGCAGACTCGTTTGTGTCCGCTTTGGCACAAGCACGTCTGCTGCCACGCTGTACCCATTCGGGCGGGCCGTGGCAGGGAACTCCTTGTGAGTTGCCGGTCTTTGAATACGAGTTCCGGTCTTGCCACCTTGTCACGCGCCTGTCCAAGCCTCGCCGGACAGGTTTCCAACGCTGACTTGGAGACCGTAATGACTCCCCTATACTTCCTCCTGCCTTTTGCCAAACCGCCCCCAGCCCGCCAGGAACAACTGCGCCTGCTAGAACAAACCCTGGACGCTTGCGCGCTGGCCCTGAACTGCCTCACCCAACTGCGCGCCACCCTGGCCGCCATCCAAACCCACACCGCCCCCGCCTCCCACCAGCACCTATTAGCGCGGCTCTCCGTCGAAGTGCTGGACAACTACGCCGCCCAACTGCAACACATCAACGCCACGGCCCAAAGCGAGCACACCGCATGGGAGACGATATGAAACCCAGCTTGATGCAGTTGCATAAGGACTTGCTGCTGGGCAACACCAGCAGCGTGGCGCTCACCATTCAGGCGCTCGACGCCATCGCCAGCCATCAAAAAACCGGCGGCGCGGCCTTCACCCAGGTCAACGCCAAAGCCGCCCTGGCCGTCGCCCGCCAGCTTGACGCCACCAGGCTCTACCCCTCCCCGCTGGCCGGCATTCCCCTCGTCATCAACGATGGCTTCGACGTACAAGGCCAAATCACACGCGCCGGCTCCATGGTGCTGAAATCCAACCCGCCCGCCAGCCAAGACGCGACCGTGGTCGCAGCGCTGCGCGCAGCCAGAGCCGTGCTGCTGGGGCGCGCCAATATGAGCGAGTTTTCTTACTCCAGCCTGGGCCTGAATCCGCACTACGGCACCCCGCTGAACCCCAGCGATCCCGCGCGCGTGGCCGGCGGCTCCAGTTCCGGCGCGGCGGTCAGCGTGGCCCTGGGCATGAGCGCGGCCGCGCTGGTGTCCGACAGCAGCGGCTCCGCGCGCATTCCCGCCGCCTTCTGCGGCCTGGTCGGTTTCAAGGCCACGTCACAACGGATGCCGCTGCAAGGCTGCCTATCCCTGTCCTACGCACTGGACTCCGTCGGCATCCTGGCGCGTTCGGCCTCCTGCTGCTCCATCCTGGACGCCGTGCTCAGCAAGGGCTGGATGCCCGCCCACACCCGCAGCGGCCAAGCGCCGGGCATCAAAAGATGCCGGCTCTACGTCACCGAGGACTATCTCGCGGAGCAACTGGACCCCGCGGTGGCCCAAGCCTTCGACAAGGCGCTGACGCGCCTGTCCAAAGCCGGCGCCCGCATCATTCGCTTCGACTTTCCCGAACTCCGGCAGATTACAAAAATGAACGCCCAGGGCGGGCAAATCGCGGCCGAAGCCTGGCGCAAGCACCGCTCGCGGCTGGAAGGAAAAGACAGCGACCGCTACGACCCGCGCGTCGCCCAGCTCATCCGGCAAGGCGGGAATCAAAGCGCCGTGGATTATCAAGACCTGCTTGAGCAACGCCGCACGCTGCAAACCGTCGCCGCGCATCGGCTCTCCATGGCCGACGCCTGGCTCATGCCCACCGTGGCCATCCTGCCGCCCACGCTGGCGCAGTTGGAGGACGACGACGCCTACACCCGCTTGAATCGCCTGGTTCAGCGCAATAGCGCCGTCGTCAATCTGCTGGACGGCTGCGCCGTCAGCCTGCCCCTATCCCCCCAAATCGGCCTGAGCGTCTGTGGCCTGCATGGCCGCGACACCCATATTCTGAAATTGGCGGCGGGCATTGAAGCCACGCTGGCGCAGTCGGAAGGAGAATGACATGGATGGCCCAATACCCGTGATGGAGCAATTGAAGCAGCTGAATCAAAACTTGCTGGACGCCCAGCCGGATCAAACCGCGCTGTCCCATCTGGGCCAGCAACTAAGCCAACAATGCGCGGAGATGGATGCCTGTCTGCTGCAGGGCTTGATGGAACTGCGCGCCGCCCATATCGGCTTGCAAGCCATCCTGACCCTGCTGCAACAGCGTGATGAGCCGTTGCTGTTCAGCAGCGATGAAGCGGTAGCGCTGCTGGAGCCTGTGCAGCAACGCTTGAGCCACGGCTTGAGCTGCATCAACCGCCTGGTGTAGCCGGCCCATCGCCAAGGAGCGCATAGCGCTCCTTGGTGCTCAGTACACAGAACGAAATCACCCATCCACGCCCAGCGCCGCCCTTACCTTCGCGCCGGCGATGTCGAACAGCGCGCCGGCGGCCGGCGTCAGGCCCAGCATGTGGATGCAGCTGTGGACCATGCCGTCCAGCTGGCGCACCGTCGTCGCCACCCCGGCCTGGCGCAGCCGCGCGCCGTAGTCCTCCGCTTCGCCGCGCAGCGGGTCGAACTCCGCCGTCAGGATGGTTGCGCCGGGCAGGCCGTCCAGGCTGGCCGCCAGCAGCGGCGAGACATGGGGCGACTCCCCCTCTTCCTCCGCGGACAGATAGGTGGCGTAGCAGAAGCGCATCAGCTCCCGTGTCAGGTAGTAGCCCTCGCCGTAGGTCTGGTAGCTGGCGCTGTCCATCCTGTGGTTCAAGGCCGGATAGATCAGCAATTGATGGGCGACGGACGGGCCGCCGTGCTCGCGCGCCAGCAGGCAGGCAGCAGCAACCAGATTGCCGCCGGCGCTGTCCCCGGCCACGCCCAGCCGCTTGGGATCCAGGCCAAGCGCTTGCGCGTGTTCAAACGCCCAGCACAGGGCGTCGTACACATCGTGCAGCGGCACCGGATAACGGTGCTCCGGCGCCAGCCGGTAATCGACGGACAGCACCACGCAGCCAGTGGCCTTGGCCAGCGCGCGGCAGGGGTTGTCGTAGACCTCGGCCGAGCCCAGGCACCAGCCGCCGCCGTGGGCGAACAGCAGCGCCGGCTGCGCCGCCTCGCTGGCCTCGGGCCAATAGCCGATGATGCGCAGCGGATGGCCGTCCCGCGCCGTCGCCTGAAACACTTCCACCCGCGCAACGGGTTCCAGCGGGCCGTGCAGTTGGCGCAGCCCGGCATCAGTGTCGGCGCGCAGCTGCGCCATATCCGCCGGCGCGGCGGCGTCGCCCGCCGCCGCCTGCTCCAGCCACTGCCGGATCTTGATGTCCAAGGGCATGCTCAGTCCTCGCTTTCCAGGAAGGGCAGCAGCTCGGCGATGAACTCCGCGGCCGCCTCCTCCATGATGAAATGGCCGCAATCCGGGATCACCACGCCGCGCAAGTCGTCGGCGTGGCCGCGCATGGTATCCAGCGGCGCGTTGCCGGTGGCGTGCTCGGCGCCGATGGCGAGCACCGGCATGGTCAGCTTGCTTTGCGCGCGCCGCTGGTTCTGGCGCATGGTTTCCGGGATGGCCCGGTAATAGGCGAAGCCGCCGCGCAAGCCGCCCGGCGACGAGTAGGCGTCGATATACACCTCCGCCGCCACCCGGTCGCGCCGCCACGACCAACGCTGGAACATGAAGTCCAGATAGGCGCGCTCGCGCCCGGCGATCAGCGTTTCCGGCAAGTCGGCCAGCTGGTTGAACATGAAGTGCCACAGGAAGATGTTCTCCTCCGGCGGCGCGAAGATAGACGGCGCCGGCGCCAGGCCGGGGATCACCGCCTCGGTCAGCGCCAGCCGGCTGACCACGCTGGGGTGGTCGCTGGCCAGCGCGTAGGCCAGCCACATGCCCACGTCGTGGCCCACCACCTGATAGCGGGCGTGGCCGAGCCGCAGCATCACCTGATGCAAGGCGGCGGCGACGGCGCCGGTGTCGTAGCCGCTGTCCGGCCGGCTGGACAAGCCGGTGCCCGGCGGGTCGACAGCGATGGCCTGAAAACCGCGGGCGGCCAGCGCGCGCATCACGTGGCGCCAGGCGAACCAGGTTTGCGGCCAGCCTGGGATCAGCAGCACCGGGCGGCCCACGCCGGCGGTGACCACATGGACGCGCTGGCCGTCCAGCCGCACATAGTCATGAGTGAAATCGGGTTCGGTATCAATAAGAGGAAGTGCCGACATCTGTAGTCTCGCAGTGAAAAGTGGATGGAAGTCAGGCGATGCCCAGCATCGCGCGGATCTGCGCTTGATCGACCGCCGCGCCGGCGAAGTCGTCGAAGACGCGTTCGGTCACGTGGATGATGTGGCGGTTGATGAAGTCCACGCCCTCGCGCGCGCCGTCTTCCTGGTCCTTGAGGCAGCATTCCCACTCCAGCGCGGCCCAGCCTTCGTAGTCGTACTGCGCCAGCTTGGAGAAGATCGCCTTGAAGTCCACCTGGCCGTCGCCCAGCGAACGGAAACGACCCGCGCGCTCCATCCAGCCGCTGTAGCCGCCGTAAATGCCTTGCCGGCCGCTGGGGCGGAATTCGGCGTCCTTCACATGGAACATGCGGATGTGCTGGTGATAGATGTCCAGGAAGGCGAGGTAGTCCAGTTGCTGCAGCACCAGGTGGCTGGGGTCGAACAGCATCTTGCAGCGCGCGTGTTGGTCCACCAGCTCGTAGAAGCGTTCGAAGCTGGCGCCGTCGTGCAGGTCTTCGCTGGGGTGGATTTCGTAGCACAGGTTGACGCCGTGTTCGTCGCAGGCGTCGAGGATGGGCAGCCAGCGCCGCGCCAGTTCTTCGAAGGCGGTTTCGATCAGTCCTTCCGGCCGTTGCGGAAACGGGAACAGATACGGCCAGACGAAGGAGCCGGAAAACGTGCCCATCTCGCTCAGCCCCAGCCGCCGCGAGGCCTGGGCCGCCATCCGCAGGCGCTCCAACGCCCAAGCGGTGCGCTCCGCCGGCTTGCCGCGCAGGTTCGGCGGCGCGAAGTTGTCGCACATCGCGTCGTAAGCCGGGTGCACGGCGACCAGTTGTCCGAAGATATGCGTGGTCAGTTCGCTGATCTCCAAACCGTACGCGGCCAGCGTGCCCTGGATTTCATCGCAATAGTCCTGGCTGGCGGCGGCCAGCTCCACATTGATGAAGCGGCTGTCCCAGGCCGGAACCTGCAAGGCCTTGAAGCCGGTGCGCGCCGCCCAGCCGGCGATGCCGTCCAGGCTGTTGAAGGGGGCGTGGTCCGCGCCGAATTGAGCCAGATGCAGGCTGGGTCCCTTGAGTGTTTTCATGTGTCACCGTCAATTGTTTGTCGATCGACAAATAATAGACCCCGGCCAGGCTACACGTCAACGGCGGAGCGCGATAAAATTCCGTCCAACATGATTCGAGCGAGGCGAAAAGATGGCGGGCAGGCCCAGGGAGTTTGACCGGGACCAGGCGTTGCGACAGGCGATGCTGGCCTTTTGGCGGCGCGGCTACGAGGGCACGTCGATGTCGGATCTGGTGGCGGCGCTGGGCATCGCCTCGGCCCGGATCTACGCGGCCTTCGGCAGCAAGGAGGAATTGTTCCGCGAGGCAGTGGCGCTCTACGCCGCCGGGGACGGCGGCTTCGCCGATCAGGCCCTGAGCCAGGAGGACGACGTGGTGGCCGCCATCCAGCGGATGCTGGCCGACGCCGTGGCGCTCTACACCCGGGATGATCTGCCGCACGGCTGCATGGTGGTGTCGGCGGCCACCAATTGCTCGGAGCAGAACGACGGGGTGCTGGAATGGCTGCGCGCGCAGCGCCAGGCGCGCACGCAATCGGTGATAGACCGGCTGCGGCGCGGCGTCAGCGACGGCCAGCTGGGGCCGGATACGGATGTAGACGCCCTGGGCGATTTCTACGCCGCGCAATTGCACGGCATCTCGGTGCAGGCGCGCGACGGCGTGCCGCGCGAGCGCCTGCTGGCTTCTGTGTCCGTCGCCATGACCCCGCTCCGGATCGCCGCCGGCAAAGCTTGAGCGGACGCCGGCCGCCCTAGCCCTCCCGCGGCCACTCCGGGAACAGCGTTTCGGCCAGGTGCATCGCGCGCATCGGCAAACGGTGCGCCCAAGGGCGGACTTGGGCGGCGCAGCGCCGCCAGTGCTCGTGCGTGAACATGCGGCTGGGCGCGCTGGCCACCCACACCGCCAGCACCAGCGCGGCGCGCAGGGTGTCTGGATCGGTGCTCAAGCCTACATTGACCTGGGCTGCGGCGTGAATAGCCTCGCTGGCCGGCAGCGGCGCGCCGGGCGCGAAGCCCAGCCGCGCCATGGCCGCGCTCACCTCCGGCGCGCGAACGGGCTCCGGCGCGCAGGAACGGGCGGCGGCCAACAGCAAGCCGGCCGCTTGCGCCGCGCCGCCCATGCCCCACTCCGCCAACAGCGCTTGCGCCGCGCGCGGCGCCGGCCAGTTTGGCGTCGCCGACACCTCTCCATCCCGGTGCAAACCGCGCTCGCCGGGGTCCGACGCGGAGAGCGCGGCGTCCGGAAACAGGGGCGCCAGGGTTTGCCGCACGCTGCGCTCCACCGCCGGGGTATTGCCCTGGTGCCAGAAGTTGAAAATCAGCGCGTCGCGCGGCCGTCGTGTCAACAGCGACACCGAGTGGTAGGAGTGCGCGCTCATCTCAAAACCGAAGGCCATATTGGGATAGGGACGGATGCTCTGATAAACGGCCTCCGGCTCGTCGCCGGCGTGGATATTCAGCAAGCCGCCGTCTTCCGGGCTGTGGTCGCGGGTGAATTGCACCACCACGCGGTAGCCTTCGTAACCCAGACCGGGGTTGTCATTGTGCACGCCTATGCGTTGCCCCGGCACCATGCGGTGGCCCAGCACCTGGATGTCTTCCGCCGACAACGGCACCTCGAACAGGATTTGCATCTGATCGCGCAAATCCTCCAGGAAATCGTCCCGCACGAAGGCCGGCGCGTCCGGCCGCAACATATAGAGCCGGCGCAGATCCAGCCGATAGGTGACGAAGAAATCCCCCACCCGTTCCTCCCAAGGCAGCGGGCCGCTGAGCACCGCGCCCGCTTGTGCCGCCACCGTCTCGTCAAAGGTGTCGAAGCAGAGGAAGTGGCGGTACGGTTGCTCAAAGAACAAGACGTTTTCCAACATGGTTCGCCCCTATTCGCAATGAGCCGCGGCGTCGCGGCCGGCCAGCGCGCGGAACTGGTCCGCCCGCAGCGCCAGCGGTCGCCATAGCGCCTGCCCCAGCGCGGTCAACGCGCGCGCCCGGTCCAGCGAATCCTCCATCTGGGCGCGCCAGTCTTCCAATTCCGATACATTGCGCGCCAGCTCGCTATGCACCGCGACGCCGGCCATGATCAGCCGGTAATAGAAGATCAGCACGTTGACGAAGGCGTGGTGGGCCTTGAGGATGCCCAGCGTCGGCCTTTGCTCGCCGCGCGCCGGGGAATAAAAGGTTTCGTCCAGCGAGGAGTCGCTTAGCGGCCCCATCGCGGCGAGCTGGTGCAGATAATCGTGGCTGACTTCGTGAACCAGGGTTTCAGCGCAACGCAAGGGGTCCGGGTGAATGGTCATGTACAGCGCACCGTTGAGCATGGAATAGGTTTCGCTGTTGAACTTGCCCGGCTCCAGCCGCAGCGGGGACACCACGCGCAACAAGCGGGCGATCCAACGGTGATAAGCCGGGGAATGACGGGCGATCAGCGCCACAGCCCGGCCCAGGGAAGCCGCGCAACCGGGGCCGGGCGGAACGACGTCCGGATCCGGGCTCAGCAGACAGCGCGGCAGCGGCCTCAGCACGATCTCCGGCCCCGTTTCGCCCAAGGCGACGGCCGGCAGTTTGCGCGCCGGCCCCATCACGCTGCGCCAGCCCTCGCCCGCGCGCTCGAAAACGCAGCCGCGTTGCGTGTGCGCGGCCGTGTCCAGCAGGATTTCCAGCCGTTTCGCGTCGCCGCTGACGCGGTAGGCCACGGCGGCCGGCAACGCGTAAGCGGCGAAGCCCAGCGTCAGCGGCCGGGACAGCCGCAGGTGGAATTCGCGTCCGGGCCGGTGCGCGCTCCAATGCAATGCGCATTGCAGCGCACGTGACAACAGCAGGTCCGGCTGGCGGGCCTCCTCGTCGCGTAGCGCTTGCAGATTGCAAAACGGGTGCGCCGCCAGTTCGGTTAGCCGCGCGGCCTCGGCTGCGTCGGCTCCGTCCGCACTTGACATGGCGGCGGCCATCTCGGATAGAGCCGGCGCGACGCCGGGCGCGTGGCGCTGCAACAAGGGCCGCCAATGCTCAAGAAAGACGTTCAATTGCCGGCCGCGCAGTTGCCGCGTCCAGCCGGCGTGCCAGTCTTCGTCGAAGGCTTCGAAAGGGTTGGAATAGGCGCGTGCGATTTCAGGGGTCATCGCGCAATCTCCTCGCTCAAGTTCTCCTCCGGCGCCGTCAACGTCTGCAATCGTCGCTGCAGGGCGCACAGGAAGCGCCGCCCGGCCGGGCTCAGGCTGTGCGCCCGCTCCAGCTCGGCGGCCATCCGCGGCAGCCAGTCTTGCAAATCCGCCATGTGATGACGCCAATCGGCTTCCGCCAGCCGGCCATTGCGCCGCAAGGCGTCGAAAAACAACGCCACGTTGCCGAAGGCGTGATAGGCCAAAAGCACCATGACGGCCGGACGCCGGCAGCGCTTGACCGGGGAATACAGCCATTCTTCGACGCCGCGCTCGACCAGAGGAAACAGCCGGTCCGCCAAGTGAAAGTGCTGGTGGCTAGCTTCATGAACCAAGGTTTCCGCCATATCCAACGGCGAGGCGAACAGCGTCATCGACACCAGCCCCGGATAGTGCAGGCTGCTCCAGCTGGACACCTGACCTCCGCTTCGCCGCAGCGGCCGAACCAGGCGCGCCAGACGGCGCACCCAGGGGCCGTAGACCGGCGCGCCCTGATCGAGCAAGGCCAGCCCGGCGGCCAGCGCCTGCGCGGCCGCCGCGTCCGGCTCACCAGCGGGCTGTCGGCGGTCGTCCGGGGTGCGCGCCGGATAGGCGGCAAGCGTCGGGCTTCTATCCGCTCCGCCCCAGCACCGCGACTCAATACTCAAAGCCAGCCGCGCGCCGTCGGCGCCGGCGGCGCTCAGGTTCAGCCGCCGCCCGTCCGCGACGACGCGAAGCGCGCGGACGTCGACGATCCGGTCCGGCAGCACCAGGGTGCGCGGCGGGTTCCAATGCGCGCGCCATTCTCCCGCGACGCCGCTCTGATGCGCGTGCCAGGCGATCTCCAGCGCGCAGGCCAGCAGGAAACCGGCGCGCGGCTGGCGTCCCGCCTGAACCAGCGCGCCCAGCGACGGGTGCCACAACCGTTCGAAGTCCGGCTCCGCCTCGGCCATGTCCCGCAACACCCGCTCCGCGCCCGCCGGCAAGGCGATGCCCGGCGCGGCGCGCTCAAGGAAAACGCGCAGGCTTTGCCGCCAGGCCTGGGCCGCGCAGCTTTCCAACAGCGCCAGCCCGTCCGGATCGCCTGGGCAGGCGGCGCTGGCGACGAGGTCGTCAAATGGGGTGGACATCGTCGCTGCCCGCGGTGAAGTCGAAAGCTTCCAGGCCGCTCACGGCGCGGCCGCCGCGGCTGAGCCGGCCGGCCTGATAGCTCACCCGCTCGACATCGCCCAGCTCCGCGCGGAAGGCGGCGGAGCCGCCCAGCAGCAGCAAGCCGCCGTCCGCCATCGGCTGACCGTAGACCAGCCCCAAGCGCGGGTGACGCAGCACCAGGCTGCGCAGATGGCGCACCGCGGCCAGGCCGAAGCCGGGGTCGACGCGGCACAGCGCTTCCCAATGGCGCATCGCCTGGGCTCGGCTGGTCTCGCAGTCGGCACGGCAGGGAAAGTGGCTGAGCAGATGCCAGCCGAACACGTCCAGCATGGTGTTGGTCCAGTAGGGCAGCGCGCCGCCGTTGCCGGCAAAGACCGGCTCCAGGCGCGCGTGGTGATGCTCGCGATGCGCCAGATAGGCTTGCACGCAGCAGTCCGGGTAACCCAACAGCCTGCCGGCGATAATGTCGTTGTCGGTGAAGCGCGCCGCCAGTTCCGCCAATTCACCGTCGCGGGCGGCGAAGACGAAGGCGCGCGCGTCCGGCGCGGCAGCCTCGTCGCTGGCCACGGCGGACACCACGTAGTCGTCGGCATCCGCCACCGCCGGCCGCAGCGCCCGTTCCCAGCGGCGGGCGTGCAAGCCCAGCCGCCGCAGCGCGTCGATCACGCGCGCCGCGTCGCGGTAAGCGCAGGACACCCGCGCCAGGGGCTTGGCGCCGGCCAGGGTCAACGCCAGGTCCACCCGCGCCGCCTGAGTCAGTTGCGGCAAGATGGCGCGCAAGCCCTCCGGCGAAGCGGCCGCCGCCGTTCTTATTGAAAGGCCACCAAATGCCAGCGCTCCGTGGGCAGCCTCGCCACTTCGCGCCCGTCCCGCGCGTTGAGCACGCATAAGTCCTCCTGTTGCCATTCAATGCAATCGCCCTGGTCCAGCCGGGCCTCCGGCAGGCGATCGCTGGAGCGCAGCGGCCGCCATCCCTGGTAGAACACCGCGTCGCCCACGCCGCCGCCGTAGAGTTGCGCGCCGAAATTGCCGTAACGCCGCGCCTCCGGCGGCGCTTCCTCGTCGCGCAGCAGCAAGGGCAGCGGCAGCAGTCGCTCCAGTTGCGCGGCGAAGGCCGGAACGGTTTCGCGCAACGCGTCCAGCAGCGCCGCGGCGTAGGCTATGCTGGCGCGGCAGCCCAGATGGCAGGGAAAGTGGGAAATCAGGTAATACGGCGAACCGCGCCCCACTTCCATCTCGGTAAGGAAAACATTGAGCCGCCAGTCGCGCTGGCCTGGAGTGCGCGCCACGCGCAGCAGATCGGTCATCGGCGCGGCGCCGAAGTATTCGTTGGCGGCGATGCAGCAGGCCGGGTAGCCCAGCGCCCGCCCCAAGGCCACGTTGTCTTGCCTCCGCTGGGCGTCCAAACCTTGTTCCAAAGCGTCCGCGTCCAGCGCGTAATAAACGCGGACGTCGCTGCGGCTGAAGGCGGCGCGCTCCGCCGCGGTGGCGTGGCGATAGCCCCAGTCGTCCGGCGGCGGCACGTATTGACCGTGGCGCAGGCCGCAGGCGTCCAGCAGCGCGCACAGCCGCGCGGCGCTGTCGCGGCCGGCGGTGAAGCGCGCCAGCGGCTTGAGGCCGGCCAGCACCGCCAGCGCCTCCACCGCGATGCGCGCGCCTTCGCCGCCGGCCAGCAACTCGCCGGCGAGGAGGTCTCGGGCGGCGCTCATTGGGTGCTCATCCGGATGATGGTCAGCGCCTGGTCGACGCGCTGCGGCCGCTCTCGCATCAGCTTCACCACGAAGTCGAACAGGTGCCGGGTGCGCTGACAGCAGGAGCTGGTCAAGGGCTGCGGATCCAGCGAATGGGTTTCGCCCTTGCTGACGATGGGGGACACGCCGCAATAAGGCCGGTAGGCGCACACCTGGCAGGCGTCGTGTTCGCGCAGCGAGTAGGACACCAGCTGACGCGCCTTGTCGGAGGTGACCGCGGCGGCGTAGCTGTCGGTGTGCACGTTGCCGATGCGGAAATCGGCGTGGCCGCGGCCTTCGTCGCAGCCGTAGACATTGCCCAGATGATCGTAGGCCAGATTGCCCAAGACCATGCCGCTGGGGTTGCGGAAGTCCACGTATTTGACGTCGCGGTTGTTGAACAGCTTTTCCAGCGCCAGCGAGAAATAGCGTTCTTCCAGCAGAATGCCCTGGTCCCACAGCGAAAAGATGTAGTCCAGCGCGTCGCGCCAGGCGTCGAAGAACTCGTCCATCTCCATGCCCACGTTGTCCCACTTGCCTTTGGCGAAACCCATTTTCTGCACCGGGGAGAAGAAAATGGAGGACTGCCCTTCCGCCACCGCGAAGTCGACGTAGTCGCGCAGCTTGTGCAAATTGTTGCGCCCCACCACGATCAGCGAGGGCACGTCCAGGCCGCGTTCGCGCATGCGGGCGCGGTTGCGGCGGATGTCGTCCCAATGGCCGCGTCCGTCCCAGTCCACGCGCAGCGACGGATGCTCCGCGGCGTCGAACTCGATGGAGGTGGTGATGTTGATGCGGCTGGCCGCCAGGTAGTCCAGCACCTCGTCCGGCAGCTCCACGCCGTTGCTGACGATGGAGAAGGACAAGGCGCGCTTGTGCGCCAGGTTCTTGATCATGGCGTAGGCGTGCAGATAGCGCACCGCGCCGAAGTTGAGCGTGGCTTCGCCGCCCTGGAATTCGAAATGGATGCGCGAGGACGGCGATTGGTAGGCGAAGTCGACGATGGCGCGCGCGGTGGCTTCGTCCAGGTCGTAGCGGGCCGGGTCCGAGCTGTCCCGCACCACGGCCGCGTGGCAGTAGGCGCAGCGCAGATTGCAGCGCCGCGTCATGCCGATGATGTGCAGCGCGGTGCCGGGAAAGTAGTTGGCGGACCAGTCTTCATAGGCGCGCATCACGCTGTCGGCGTTGCGCGCGGTGAGGATCAGACCGCGCTCCTCCAGCAGATCGTGCAAGGCCCTGGGCAGGGCGATGCTGCGCAGCGCGCGGTATTCGTCCCGGCTCAGCAGCGCCCAGCTGCCCTGGTCGCTGGACAGGAAGACGCCGTCGCCCACGTCCCGGGCGCGGTAATTGGGCTTCCAGCGGTCGCGCAGCCGGAAGTCGGCGAAAATCTCCTCCATGCCGGCCCGGTCCGGCTGGGCGGGCGCGGCCGCGGCGGCGCGCGGCGCCGGCCCTTCAATCGGGCGAATCGGGGTGACTACGTGGTTCATGACGGGCCTCGCAAACGAGTGGCGGATTCAGGCGATCAGATAAAGTTGCGGATGCTGGCGCGAGAAGCTGGCGATGAGGCCCAGCGAGGACAGGTCCTGATGATCGAACAGCACGCGCAGAAAGGGCTTGTCGCGCCGCGGCTGATAACGCTCCAGCGCGGCGACGCGCACCTCGTCTATCAGCTCCGCCGGGATTTCGGCCAGCGGCCGCACCCAATCCTGGCCGTGGCGGATCAGCGCGCCGCGCTCGGCGCCCGGACAGGCGTCGGCCAGCCGGCAGCCGCGGCAGGCGCGGGTTTTCTCGTACCAGGGATGGGTGTCCACCGCCGGATCTGAATCCCGGATCAGCAGGTCGAGAAAATCCGGTATCAGGCAAGGCGCCAGTTTCTCCAGCGTCACCGGCACGCCCAGCGCGCGGAACAGCGGCACGATGGCGCGCAGCCTTTCGCGCACCAGCGCCGGGTCGGCGATGGAGTCGATGAATTTGCCGGTGCGCACGGTGCCGCTGAACTTGAGCCGCGACGAACCGGCCTCCACCGCGGTCACGCCGGTGGCCAGCAGGTGTTCGACGTTTTCCGCCAGGATCACGATATTGGTCTGGATGTCGAAACCCAGCTCGCTGAGGTGGCGGATGCCCTGCAGGGTTTGCCGGAACGCGCCTTCGCGCACGCCGTTGAGCTTGTCGTGCAGGTCGGCGTTGTGGCCCATCAGGCTGGTGCGCACTTCCAGCCGGCCGTCGGCCATGGCCGCCAGCCGCTCCGCCGACGGGCGGTGGGAGAACAGCCGTACATTGGAAGCCAGGCTGACGCGGCGACCGGTTTTCAAGGCTTCGCGCAGCACCTCCCAGAACACCGGGTCTATGGTGGGCTCGCCGCCGAAGATGTCCACTTCCTCGTCCGGCGCCGCCTGGTCAAGCTCGGCCGCAATCTCCTCCAGCGGCCGAAAAGCGCGCTGGGCGATCTCGTCGTCCACGATGCAGAAGAAACATTTGTTGTTGCAGGAAGCCGTCAGCCGGATGATCATCGCCGTCGCCCCACCAAGAAGCCCGCAAGCGGGCCGCCAGAAAATCCGTCCCGGCGCGGCAGCCGCGCCGGGGTCCGCTCCGCCGCGCGGCTATTTGACGCCGCGCTTCAAAGCCGCCTTGATCTGGGGGTTGTTTTCGATTTCCTTAAGCACCAGCGGGTCCTTGAGCGCGTCGCGCACCGCCGCCGGATTCAGCGTGGTGGACACCGCCGGATTGGTGACCAGATCGCCCGGGGAAAATACGCTGGCCGCCTTGTCGTGGATATGGCCGTCGTTGTCGTGGATATTGCTGCGGTCGCTCCAGTCGCGGCTATGCCCGGCCGCCACCACCGAGCCGGCCAGCAAATCGCCTGACACCCGGGTCAGGTGATCGAACTGGGCGCGCAGACGCGCGACGTCGATCTTTTT
Source organism: Chromobacterium sp. IRSSSOUMB001 (assembly GCF_023507765.1). NCBI lineage: Bacteria > Pseudomonadati > Pseudomonadota > Betaproteobacteria > Neisseriales > Chromobacteriaceae > Chromobacterium > Chromobacterium sp. IRSSSOUMB001. The sequence continues at coordinate 192,832 of NZ_JALCYU010000001.1, read as the reverse complement.
CAATTCGGCGACCGTCGCGCTGTTAGCGCCGGCGTCCTTCGCCGCGGCGATGGGGTCCGACAAGAACTTGGCGCGGAAATCGTTATCGCTCACCGCGCGCATCAGCAGTTTGTTCACTTCCGGTTGGGCCATGATGTCCTCCTGGCTTAAGCACTGTGACCGAGGCGTGCTTGGCTGCGCCGTCGTCTGGGTGGAGCGGATACCGGCGGCGCGTTTTGCGACTGGAGGCAATATGCGGTTCGCGCTCCCGATCGGCTTCACGCCGGCAAGGGGCCTTCGCCGCTGAGCCGCTAAGCGGCCGCCGCGCCCCCGGGGAATCTCCGCACCCACCCAAATGCCTCGCCCATCCGCCTCGTCATCCAGCCTGCCTGCGTATCACTGGAATGAAAAAGCGCCGACGGTTTTCGTCAGCGCTTTAACTATATTCATGCGTTTTTAATATATCTGTACGTTAAATTACCTAAAAAAGACTTTGATTGATGGAGCTTCCATCCCACCCCGCCCCCGCCTCAAACGCATTCTTTACCGACTTGATGCCGTCAAGCAACCACGCCGCATTGCCACATATTTTCATTGCTCATAGACTCGGGCCTCCGCATCCGTATGGCGGTCGGCGCAGCGCGACATGATCCTGGTTGAAATGGCGCTTAATTAATACATTAAAAATCATGCCGATGAAGTAGGGTCACGCCTTAGCAAAACGGATGGGACCATCACGCCAAATTGGGGAAACAACGCATCCACCACTCAAGACTAGGGAGTTCAATATGTTTCGCCCCCTCCTCTGCAGGCAAAGCACATTCAAGCGATTGCCTATCCTGTTACTGTTCGGCCTTGCTGCTACCGCCGCCCAAGCCGCGCCTATCCGCGTCATGACGCTGGGCGACTCGATTACCGCCGGCTTTCCTCTCGACAACTACCGTCTGGCGCTGGGGACACAAACCCGAGAGCTAGGCTGCGACGTGTCCTTGGTCGGCGCCGGCAGCACCTTGCAACCCGATGCGCTGCTGCCCTTTCCCTCCCGCCATGCCGCTGCCTGGGGCTTCCAGGCCATGCAGATCGACCAGTTTTACATCAATCACTGGATGTCGGATGCCAAACCGGACGTGGTACTGATGCACTTGGGCACCAACGATAGCTGGGCGGGCGGCAGGCCGGCGAAAGACACGCTGGCGAGTTTGGGCAATCTCATCGATAAGATCCGGGGCCAGAACCCGGCGGTCAAAATTTTTATGGCGCAGTTGATCGGCACCACGCTGTACTTCGATCCTGTCATCAAGCAGCTCAATACACTAATCCCGGGTTTGGCGGCGCAAAAAAGCACGCCGCTGTCACCGGTGATCGTGGTGAATCAATCGGAGGGCTTTAACCCGGAGGTGGATACGGATGACGGAGTGCACCCTACCGTGGCCGGCAAGGTCAAGATCGCCGGCAAATGGTTGGCCGCCATGCAGGCGCAAGGCATGTGTCCGGCAGGCCCCAAACTCGTCAATGCGACGCTGAACAAGCCGGTTGCCGCCTCCGCCAGCCCATGGGGCGGCGGCGCTCCAGAATTAGCGGTGGATGGAAATGTGCAGACCGGCGGCTGGAGCCGCGCAGTGACCAATAACACCCCGCAAACCCTGAACGTGGATTTGCAGGGAACGTATCGCTTGAGCTATTTCGAGCTGGGACATTACTCTGTCTTTCCCGACATCAAGAATCCTTACAATACCCAGGCTTATCGAATCCAAACCAGCATGGACAATATTGTCTGGTCCACGGTCGTCACGGCCTCCAATAACGCCGCCGGCCAAACCACGCACACCATCCCGCCCACGCATGCCCGCTATTTGCGCCTGATTGCGGATCCCCCGTTCTATGGCAATCTGCTGACCATCCGCGAATTCAGAGCGATGGGCGCTCCGCAATAGCGATCCGCAAACGCCATTCCACCGACCGACCACACTCGCGAGCGGTCGGTGGAATCCTCTCCTCGCTACCCACTCACACCAGCTTGGCCAACATCATGTCCGCGGTCTGCAAAGCGCCCTCCACCCAACCTTGGGCGTCGGAATAGGCCTCGCCGCACACATACAGCGGCTGGCCGTCCAGCGGCTGGATGATCTGCCGTTTCACTTCCCAGCTTTTCACCCCGATGTTCCAGCTGTTCCAGCCGCCGCCGAACGGATCGTCGCCCCAGTCGCGGAAGGCGGCGTTGCGCACTTTGGGCGTGTAGGACAGGCTGTGCATCACCGTCAGTTGGCGGGTGACTTCTTCGGTCATCATGCGCGGAGCCTTGTAGCGGTGCCAGCTCAGTTCATTGGCGCGCACATGGTCGTCCGCGCCGATGAAGGGATCGGCCAGCTCCGCCACCTCCAGGCCCTTCTTCCAGGCGCTGTGACGGCGGCCGCGCAAGCCGTCCCAAAAGCCGGTGTTGTCGCCGTCGTCGTAGCTGGCCAGCAACATGGCGTGGCCGTGCAAAGCGGGCTGGCCGTTGCTGCGCGGCCAGTAATAGGTCTGGCGCACCGGCAAATCGGTGACGGAACGGCCGGACTTGACCGGCACGTATTCGCCGTCGGCCTTGCTGTAGCCGGTATTGAGCCACCAGGGGCTGTTGTAGGTGGTGAACAGCTTGAACAGCGGCCGCGGGGTGACGCTGGCGGTCAATTGCTGGAAGCGCGCGGACTCCTGCAGCCAGGGGCTGGTGGCGGACAGCAGTTCCAACGCGCGGCGCGGCATCGCCAGGATCAGGGTCTTGGCGGACACGGTACCGCCCGGCGTCTGAAACTGAAAGCCCTGCTCGCTGCGCGTCACGCCGCTGACCGGCGCTTCCAGGCGCACCTCGCCGCCGGCTTGTTCAAACAGCTGGGCCAACACCAGCGGCACTTGCTGAAAGCCGTTGCAAAACCCCATGTATTGCGCCGATACGCCGAAGTCGGACAGAAACCACGGGATGGCGTCGGCGGCGTTCCAGTTGCACAGCGTGGTGTCGTAACCGCCGGTGTCTTCGGCGTATTGATAGGCTTCGCCGGTGATCACGCGGAACAACACGTTCCAAAAACCCTGCTGGTACAGCGGCACGCCGCCGAAGCTGGCGCTCTGCGCCATCAGACGACGCTCTTCCTCGGTCAGCGATTTATTGGTGATGCCGGGCACGATTTGCTCGATGGCGTCGATGATGACGCTGCCGCCGGTTTGGCCTCGATCCAGAAAGTTGAGCCGGTACGGCACTTTGTCCGGCTCGGTGGTGAAGTCTTGCAAACGCAGGTAAACCCCGCGCAGATAGGCGATGTTTTGCGGCTCGTCCACCGGGAAGCGGTAGAGCTCGATCTGTTCCGGCGCCGGCAGCAGCGCATTCAATTCCTGGATCAAGTCGTAAATCAGCGGCTGCACCTCCGGCAGGATGCGCATGCCGCCCAGTTCCGCCACCATGTCGGGAATGTCCGGCGGCCGCACCGACAGCAAGCGGCCGCCGATGTGATCGCTGGCCTCGAACACCGCGATCTTGCTCTGGGGATAATGCTGTTGCAGCCGCCAGGCGCTGTACACGCCGGACACGCCGCCGCCGACAATGGCGATGTCTATGTTTTCGCTAGCCATTTTTGCTCGTCCTCGCTGAGTGAAGCCGGGATCAGAAAATCACCGGCACATTGGCCGGCTGGCCGTTGTCCGTGTTGCGCTGGGCGTCCCCGTCCTGAACGTGGAAGCAGTCCAGCCGCGGCTGGTTGCGGTAGCGGGCGTTGGCCTGCTGCGGCGTGGGCGGCGGCTGGTCCAGGCCCACGGTCTGCATATCCAGCACATAGGCGCGGCCGGCCAGCGCGTGGTCCAGCCCGCGCCGCACCGCGGCGCGCACCGCCTCCGGATGCGCCACCACCTCGCCCTCCATGCCGCCAAAGGCCTTGGCCAGGGCGACGAAGTCCGGCTTGGGCCGGTGAATGCGCAGGTATTCCGGATCCTGGGTGCGCGCATGCCAACCGTAGCCGGCCGCGTCGCCGTACATCGCCTCCACTTGTTGCAGCCCCATTTGCAGGGTGTGGTATTCGTGGTTGTTGGTGATGATGTAGAGCACGCCCAGTTGGCGGTGCTGAGCGGTCCACCAGGTTTGCGGGTAAAACAGCGAGGAGCCGTCGCCGGTGGCCGCCACCACGAAACGGGTGTCGATGCCTTGGCACCCTTGCGCCTCCAGCTTGATGCCCAGGGTGGCGGGCATGGACCAGCCCAAGGAGCCGCCACCCACGCAGTAGTAACTGATCGGCGCGGCGGCCTCTTCGGTGAACGGCAACAGGTATTGGAACGGCGCCGGGTCCGACACCGCTTCGTGCACGTAGACGAATTGCTTTTCCAGCCCGCGTTCGCTGATTTCCAGGCGCAAGGCGTCGGCGATCACCACCGCCCAGATTTCTTGCTGACGCATCGCCTCGCACAGATACGCATCCCATTGCACACGCCGCGCTTCGGCCTTTTGCCGCAAAAGCTCATTGCGTTGCCGCGCGGCGGCCGACGGCTGATCGCCGATCTCTCGGTTCAGCAGCGGCAAAGTGGCCTTGATGTCGCCGAACAACGCGCACTCGCCGTAGTAGTTCTTGCCGATGTCCCAGCTGTTGTTGCTCAGGTAAACCTGGCGCACCGAGGGCGGAATCAAGGGGCCGTCGCTGTACTTGAACACGGTGACCTGGGCTTGGTTGCTGAAACCGCACAAGAAGGCGACGTCATGGCCGGCGAAAACCTTCTGCAGATCTTTTTGCCCGCCGGGTAGTTCGCCTTGCCAGTGGTAATCTCCATTGGGGAAATTGGCCAGGCTGCTAAAGGTTTGCAGCGACACCGGCGCGCCGATCAACTCCGCCAGCGCCTGCAGTTCCGGCCAGGCCTCCGCGTAACCTGCGGCGTCGCCCACCACGATCAGCGGGTTGACCGCCTCGCGCAGCATGGCGGCCGCTTGGCGGATGGCGTCGGCGTCCGCGGTGAAGTGCGGGGAGATGCGGGTAATGCCGGGCAGGCGGTCGCCGTCGCCGATGCGCCTCATGGTGAACTCCCAGGGAATCGCCACGAACACCGGCCCGTTGGGCGGCGCCATCGCCTCCTTGAAGGCGCGCTGCAACACCATGGGCAGCTCCTGCTCGGTGCGCACCTCATGCGCCCACTTGGTATATTGCCGCGCCAGGTCCACCAGGTTGGAGGCCAACAAAGGTTCTTGGGTGACCAGCTCGTTCTGCTGCTGGCAACACAGAATCACCAGCGGCGCCTGCGAACGCCAGGCGTTGAACAGATTGCCGATGCCGTGGGCGATGCCCGGGGTAACATGCACCACCACTACGCCGGGCTTGCCGGTCATCCGCGCCGACCCCATCGCCGCGCCCATGGCGATGTTCTCGTGCAGGCACTCGATGTACTCCACCTGGTTTTCCGGGTAGGACGTACCGTCGATGATGGGGATTTCATTGGTGCCCGGCACGCCGAAAATGCGATGGATGCCCAACTCGCTCAATGCGTCGAACACATAGTCCCGGGCCCAGCGTTGCCCGCCGCTTTGTTGTTGACTATTCATACCGTCCCACCCCTCTTCATAAGTTGTCGTCGTTATGTGAGTGGTAATCCAGGCGGGAGGAAATGCAATCCGGATAATTTCTGTGTCGAAAACACCAATGCGGATTGGCGCTGAGACGAACAGCGCGCCCGCTTCCGACAAATAAGGCTTGCGCCGCCGCGACAAGGTCTCGCCGCCCATGCTCATCCCCGTCCAAAAGGACAGCAAGATCCTGTACGGCCAGCCGCCGGCATTGACTTTGCATACCAGCCAAATTAAGGACTTTCCGCGTCAAGCCCTGATGGGCTAAGGGTTTCTACTAGGCGCATCGGCTGCGGATGCGCTCCAGCGCTTGTGCTAACATGGAGCGTTCCTGTCGCATCGGTCAGGCTCCAACCACGCCGCCCTCCGGGGAGGCGCCCACCGCCTGCCCCGTCCCGAATCATGCGCAATGGATAGAGCCGCCGGCCATGGCGGCGCCAAAATGATAAATAAGCATCCGAGACTGCCAACACAATGAACAAGACCAATACCGTTGACCATCTGCCGGTCTCACAGCGCATCCACAGCCGCCTGCGGCAAGCCGGCGTCCGTTTTCACGCCAACGACAATATCGCCGCTCATATCGAAGATGGCGAGCTGGACCAGTTGCAAGCCGAGGTTCAGGAAAAACTGAAAGCGGTGCTGGAAAGCCTGGTCATCGACACCGAACACGACCACAACACCCAGGACACCGCCAAGCGCGTGGCCAAGATGTTCATCAGGGAAGTCTTCCGCGGCCGCTATGTGGCGATGCCCGCCAGCACCGAGTTTCCCAATGTGGAAAAACTCAACGAATTGATGATCGTGGGCCCCATCACGGTGCGCAGCGCCTGCTCCCACCACCTGTGCCCCATCATCGGCCGCGTTTGGGTGGGCGTGATGCCCAATGAACATTCCAATCTGATCGGCCTGTCCAAATACGCGCGGCTGATAGATTGGGTGATGACCCGTCCGCAAATCCAGGAAGAAGCGGTGTCGCAGATTGCCGACCTGCTGATGAAAAAACTGCAGCCGGACGGCCTGGCCATCGTGATGGAAGCGGACCACTTCTGCATGCACTGGCGTGGCGTGAAAGACAGCAACAGCAAGATGACCAACAGCGTGATGCGCGGCTCCTTCCTCAGCGACGCCAATCTGCGCCGCGAATTCCTGTCCTTGATGCATAAATAAGGCTGTCGCCGGCGGCAAGACGGCGCACAGCGACTAAGATGAAAACGAGGCCGCGCCGGTCTGGCGCGGCTTCTTCGCATTCAAGGGAAACATCATGCTGGTACGCCTGACCTACTGCAGCCGCGCGCACAAATCCGTAGACAGCGATCTGGTGGACGACATCATGATCGCCGCGCGCAAATACAATCCCGCCCAGGGCATCACCGGGGTGCTGTGCTACAGCAAGGACGTGTTTGTTCAATCGCTGGAAGGCGGCCGCGCCGAGGTCAACCTGCTGTACCAGAAACTGAGCCACGACCCGCGCCATCAATGTCTGACACTGCTGGATTATCAGGAAGTGGAACAGCGCCGCTTCGCCAACTGGAGCATGGCGGAGGTGATGATGGAAAAACTCAACACCTCTCTGCTGCTACGCTACTCGGCCCAGGCTCGGCTGGACCCGTTCAACCTGCCCGGCGCCAGCACCGCCCTGCTGCTGGAGGCGCTGGCGGAGGCCGGCAGCACCCAGATCCGCCACTGAGAACCTATTCAAAGTCTGCTGCGCTTCGTGAAAAGTCGCCCGGTGAGTACGACTTCAGAATGCTCATGTACCACATGTACATTCCGCTTCTTCAGCCGTTTTCGCCTTGTCTCGCTCTAGCTCGCAAGACTTTGAGCAGCTTCTAAGCAGCGGTTTACGCTCTGCTCCGCTTCGCTAAACCGCGCCCGCCGCCTGCGCGCGCAAGCCGGCGCTCGACTCCTGCAACACATAGGCGACGACGATGCACAGCAGCGACAAGCCGGCGAGCGCCAGCCAGAATTGTCCGGCATGGCCGTAGTCCGCCATCCAGCGGTAAACCGCGACGCCCATGCCCCCGCCCAGCGACTCCCCAAGCGCGGTGCTGATGGACAGCACGCTGTAAGCAACCGCCCGGCTTTCCTGGCCGATCAAGGACAGCAGCAGCACGTCCATGCTGGGCGCGAACATCATCTCGGCGAAGGTGAACACCAGCACGAAAGCCAGCGCGCCGATATAGCCCGGGAGAATGAAGGGCATGATGAAGGCCAGCCCGAAGGTGGCGTAGGAGGAACGGACAATGCCCAGCGACTTGCCACCGCTCCAGCGGTGGGCCAGATGGGTGACCAAGAGCTGCAACGCGATCACCAGCAAGGCGTTCATGGTGTACAGCCAGCCAAGCTTGCCCGGCTGGGCCAGCGTTTCCGAGACATAGAGCGCGAGCACGTTGAACAGCTGGCCGTACAGCAACCAGCAAAAGAAATTGATCAGCAGAAAGGGAGGAATGCCGGGCACGTAGAGCAACTTCCAATAGGCTAGAAACGACGGCGCGCCCCCACCGGGGCGCTTCATGCCCAGCTTGCCGAAGTTCAGGAAGGTCACCACGCCGGCCACGCAATAGGAGACGGCGATACCGATCAGCACTAGCTGGTACTGCCCCTTGGCCGCCAAGTACAGGGCCAGCGGCGCCGCCGCCGCCGCGGCGATATTGATGCCGATATAGGTGATGGAGAACAGCTTGGCGCGGTTCTCCATCATATCGCTGGTCGCCGCGGCCAACTGCTTGCTCGCCAGCGCGTTGATGGAAATACCGGTGCCGGACAAGGCCAGCGCACAGGCGGTCAAATACACGTCCTTGGCCGAATACAGCAGCATGAAACCGGCCGCGGCCATGACGCAGCCTATCAAGACGGACTTCGTCGCGGCCATCCGGTCCAGCCACGGCGCCAGCGGTATCTTCGCCGCCTTGGTCGTCAAGGTGAACAGAATGACCAGCATGGCGATCTGTTCCGCGCGGAACCCGGCCTTGTTGAGCGTGACCACCAGGGTGGAAACCAGGCCGTAGTAGCCGAGATAAGTCATGATGTAGTGCGCGGTGATGTACAACACGCTGCGCCGGACCGGATGCGAGTTCATGCTTGCCTGTCTTTATTCGAGTTGATCCAAGAAACGGTTCAAAGTCCGCCCTGCTCCGCGCTCAGCGGCTCCCATTCCACCCGCACCGCGTCGCGCGCGGCCTCCGCGTTGGCGACGGCTTGCTCTATCGTGTCGCCCACGCACAGCACATAGCCCTGGCGGGAATTGGACGATTTAAGCGTCTCGCAGCGTAGGCCCGCGTGCAGCTGGCACTCCACCCGGACTACGCCCTGGGCGCTTTTCGCCTGCTCAATGCCGCTCACGCTCAGAATGCGGGCGTTCTCGTAGGAGAAGAAGCGGATGGCGGCGGCCTTGGCCGCGGGCTTGCGCTCTGGCCGCGGCAGATCGGTAAGCGCCGCCATGGTCTCGCCGGTAAGATTGACGCCGCTGACCATCTCGCACATTTCCCAGATTTGATCGCCGCCTATCCGGGTTTGCGACTCTATGATTCTGGGCCCGGACGGCGTCAGGCGGATCTCGGTGTGCGCGGGCCCGGTTTTCTGACCGATGACGTCCAGGAAACGGCTGACCAGCGCCTTGACCGCCGCCTGCTGCGCCTCGTCCAGCCGCGCCGGCACCTGGTGGCCCAGCTCGATGAAGCGCGGCAGCGCCGTGACCTCCTTCTCGGTAATCATCGCGATCTGATGCAGGCCGTTGATGGACAGCGACTCCACGCTGTACTCCGGGCCGTGCAAAAACTCCTCGGCCAGGACCGGCCCGTCCATCACCGCGCGGGAGCCGTTCCAGCGCTCCTCCAGATGCGCGTCCTCATCCACGAAGAACACGCCCTCGCTCAGGCCGCCGGCAAACGGCTTCAGCACCATCGCCTCGCCGTTGAGCGAGCGGAAAAAACTTCTCGCGTCGTCCAGGCTTTGACATACCTGGTATCGCACCGGGCTCAGGCCGTGGCGGCCCAGCAGCTCGCGCATCTTGATCTTGTCGCGCGTGTTCAGCACCGCTTCCAGATTGTCGCCGGCGACGCCGAGCTCGATCGCGCATTGCGACGCCGGATGCAGGCCGTATTCGGTGAAGGACACCACCGCGTCGAACGGATCCTTGGCGTGCCAGGCGCGCGCCAGCAGCAGCACCTCCTCCATGTCTTCGTAATCCATCACCGCGTAGCGGGCGGCCGCGCTGTACTGCCGCTCATTGACCCGCTCCGGGATCTGCATCATCGAATAGCGGGCGCCCAGCTGCTCCAGCCTATCCAGCGTGTGGTTCAATCCCCCTACAACCAATACATGCGCTTGCTTCATTTATTCTCTCCTGATGAGGTGTCCCAAGCTGCGGGGCGAAAGCCGGATCATGGACGCAGTTTCGACAAATCGATGCCCATGCGCTTGGCCCAGACCCGGTTGCGCATCATCACCACGTTGAACAGTTCGGGATGAGTGAGCTTGACCTCTTCCGGATTGAGGGCGAGCGCCAACAGTTCCGCCATCCGTTGCCGGATATGGGTTTGCAGATTGGCCTGGTCCAGGCACTTCCGACCCAGGCCGATGGAATTGCTCAGTAATTTGATGCGGTGGAACCACAGCGCCGGCAGATAGAGCACGTCGCCGGGCGTCAGCGTGCATTGCATCAACTGGGCGGCGGGATCGTCGGCCAGCGCTTGCAGATCGGCGTCCCCCGTCTCCGTTTCCGGCAACATCGCCTGCGGCCCCATGACGGTCCAGTGCTTTTCCCCCACCAGCTGCACATGCATGACGTCTATGGTGTAGGAGTCTTGATGCAGCCGGGTGACGCCGCCGCGCTGGCCCAGCCAGAGCTGGTGATTGGTGGAGATCACTTCGCCGTACAGGTCGCGGCGGAAATCGTACTGGGCGATGTCCAGTTCCGGCATGTCCTCGGCCAGTTCGGGGCAGGAGGCCTGGTAATACCATTCCTGCAGATAGATGGGCGTCGCCCCCGGCCCCTCGTTGTTCATCAGCATGTCGACGAATTCGGAGAAGCTGGCCTGGACGGAACGCTGGCTGCTATAGCTGTTGACCACCACCGGCGTTGCGCCGCAGCGCCGGGCCAGATGTTCGAAACTCCAATGGCGCACCGCCGGCCAGTCAGCGGCGTAGCCTTCCAGGATCACCGGCCGCTGCCGATGACGGTATTCGCGGTCGAAAGTCTCCTTGCTCAAACCCCTGCGGCGCTCAATGTCCGGCGCCCGGCGCAGGGCCTCGGCGACGGAGCCGTCGGAGAACGCGTTTTCAACGACCTGCAAGCTGGCGACATCGCGCCGCTTCAAGATATTCGCTTCGATCAGAACGGGAGCGTTTTGCATGGATTCCTCCAATAGACTTAGAGCCGCTAACAAAACCTCGCAGAGAGCCTGAGCCAAGGCGCGCCGACGCGGGCAGTACAAGTCGTACGACAAGGAGGCGCAACGCGGGATCAGGGGTTTTGTTAGTGGGTCTTATTGGCGAGCGTGCGCCCGCAGAATGGTGTCCCTTATCGTCGTCAGCACTTGCGGCCGCAAAGCGTCCTGATGCGGCAGCCAGCGATGGATGAAATGTTCGCAGTCGTCCAGCCAGACAATATGCTTGCTGTGGGCGTTCTTGGCCGCGGCCAGATAGCCGTCCAGCGTCTCGGCGGGCACCACCGCGTCCTTGTCGGCGCCTATGATCAGCAAATCGCCGCTGAATTCACTTATGCCCGCATAGGCTGGGGAGTCAGGATAGGGACCGGGCCGGGCCAGGCCGCCGTCGAACCGGGATTCGGCGGCGTCGGCCGGATAGCTTGCCGGGCAGAACAGCACCAGGCAGGCGGGCTTCAGCACCGGCGCGACCCAGGCGGCGAGATGGCCGCCCATGCTGGTGCCGATCAGGGTCAGCGGCTCGCGCTTGTCCAGATGTTCGGCGGCGGCCAGCGTTTCCTCGTAACGACGCCGCAGGCAGGCCTCTTCCATCGCCCCGCTGCTGTCGCCGTTGCCGGAGAATTCGAAGCACACCGAAGCCAGGCCGTGCCCGGCCAGGTGGTCCAGCACATAGCGTATGGTGTGCCGGTTCGCGGTCTTGCCCAGCCCGTGCAGGGTGAGGATGCTGCTTGCCGCGCCGGCGTCCGGCTGCACGCGGGTGGCGGCCAGCCAGTGCTCGCCGGCGCTAAAGACGAAGTCTTCCGTTTTCATCGGCGGGCTCGCGGAAATGTCGGGGGCGTCCATATTCTTGCCTGCCCGGCCGCTCAACGGCTTGCCGCGGCTGCCAGCTCTGGGAAACGTTCCGCGCGGACCCGCTCCCACTCCTGGCGCAGCACGCTGTAATAGATCACATCGCGACGGCGGCCGCCGGGCATGAAGTTGAAGCTGCGCAGCACGCCTTCCTCCGTCGCGCCGATGCCGGCCAGGCCCGCGCGCGCGCCGGCGTTCAACACGTCGGTTTTGAACTCCACGCGCTCGCACTCCAGCGTTTCGAAAGCGTGCTTGAGCAGTTCGAACTTGACCGCGCGGTTGATGCCGGTGCGCCGCGCGTCCCGGCACAGCCAGGACCAGCCTATTTCCAGGCGGCGCTCTCCCTCGGCGAGATTGCCGTAAGCGGTGCTGCCGACGATGCGGTCCGTCCGGCGGTCGATGATGGCGAACACGATGCGGCTGCCGTTGAGGGTGTCCTGTATCGCCTGCTCGACGAAACGGCCCAGATCGTCCGGCGTCTGAATGCGGGCGACGAAATACTCCCAGATGGCGGGCTCGAACACGATGCGCTCAAACGCCGCGTAATCGCCGATCTGAATCCGGCGCAAACGCACGCGTTCGTTTTCCAGGGTGAGGTCCTTCAAATTACGCCAAGTCATTTATCGCTCCTTGCATAGGTTTAAGCGGGCCACAAGTCAGAAAGAAGGCTGCGGCGCCCGGCAATCCCGCACATACGCCGCGTCCGCCGAAAACGCTTCCGGCGTCCGCGCGTGGCGCGCATAGATTTCGTCCAGCTGCGCCGCGTAACGCTGATGAATCATTTTGCGTTTGGGCTTGAATTGAGAAGTCAGCAGGCCGTTTTCGATGGAAAACGGCTCGTCGACGATGAGCGCCGCCAGGATGCGCGCCTCCGGAAACGCTTCCTCGTTCAGCGCCCGGATATGCCGGCGCAAGGCCTCTGCGTCCGCCCCGGCCAGCGCCGGAGACAGGATGGCCGTGATGAAAGGCTTGCCGGTGCCGTACAGCACGCATTCGTGCACGTCCGGATGGCGGCGCAAGCCCTCCTCCATCGGCCTCGCCAGCACGTTGCGGCCGCTGGCCATGGTCAAGATGTCGTCCACGCGGCCGTGGATGTACAGGAAACCATCCTCGTCCACATGGCCCAAGTCCCAAGTCTTGACCTCGGCGCTGGGCAGAAAGCTTTTTTCGCTGACGCCGGGATCGCACCAGGTATAGCGACAGTTGACCGGATGACGGCTGGCCACGATCAAGACGCCGTCCTTGTCGAAACGGATGGATTTGTTCGGCAATACCTTGCCCACGCTGCCCAGGCGGAAGGCGCCGGGGTGATTCTTGGCGACGATGCAAGCCTCGTTGCTGCCGTATCCCTCGTACAACGGCACGCCGGCATGGTTGAAGAATTCAAGCACGGTCCGGCTGGCCGGGGCGGAACCGGTCCACAGATAACGGACGCGACCGCCGAGCGCGGCCTGTATCTGCGCGCCGCGGGCGGCCGGGTCGCCGTCCCCGTGCCGCTGCAATAGGCTGGCGCGCAAGGCTTCGTAAAAGCCAGGCACCCCCATGACAACGGTGGGCTGGCAAGCCTTGGCCATGTCCAGCGCCTGATCCAGATCCGAAAGCGTGATGTCGTGTCCAAACGCCAGCGCCGAATAAATCCAGTAGCGCTGCTGCAGCAGGGCCAGCCGCAGGAACACCAGCAGATTGTCGCCGTCCCCATGCGCGAACATCGCCTGCACTTCATTGATGGAACTGTTGACGCTGGCGACAGTGGCTTCCAGGCCCTTGGGCGCGCCGGTGCTACCCGAGGTGAATTTGATCGCCAGCACGTCGGCCGGGTCATAGCCGGCATGCAAGGGCCGCTCCGTCGCGTCCGCCTCGGCGCATTCGGCCCAGGCATAAACCTCGGCGATGTCGAAAACCGCGCCCGAGCGGTCCACGCCCTCGGCGAACAAGGCTTTCAAGTCGTAGAGGTCCACGATGCGCGCCGGCTCGAAACGCCCGGCCTCGAAGCCCGCGGTCACCGCCCCCAGTTTCAGGACGGCCAGATCCAGCAGCACGAATTCGATCCGGTTGCGGGACAAAACGCCCACCCGGTCGCGCGGGCGCAAGCCCAGCGCTTGCAAGCGCCGGGCCACGCGCGCCGCCTTGCGGTCCAGTTCCGCCAGCGTCCAGGCGCGCACGGCGCCGTCTTGCCGAAACCGGATGACATGTTGCTCGTCATCGCATCCGCGCAGCGCGACGGCGTTGACCAGATCAACGTCTTGGCCGCGCGGCGCTTGAGACATCATCTCGCTCATGACCGCCCTTCCTCCGCCGCGTCCGCCCGGCGCAGCGGCGTGAAGAAACGCTGCTCCGCCAAGTTCAAAGACGTGCCCGGCGGCGACAGCTCCACGCTTTCCGGCCAGACGTCGACGCGCTCCATGCCCAAGGCGCGGCCCAAGCGCTGGGCGAAGCGCGGCATCAACGGGCCGGCGGCCTGAGCCAGCAGGCGGGCCGTGGCCAGCTCCAGCGCGATCGCGGTCCGGTACTCGTCGCGCAGCGCCGGATTCAGACGGATGCGCTCGTTCGATTTGGCGAAACGCAGCGCGCCGGCCACCAGCCCGTCCAGATCTTCCACCACGCGGTTGAGCGTAAAACCATCGGCGCCGTAATGGGTGCTCAGGCTGGCCAGCCGGTTGCTTAGCGCATCGAAATAGGCAGTGTGCGCGGCGGTCCAGTTGCCGGCGTCTGGCGCACGCTGCTGGAAATCCTGCCGCAAGCGCTCGCCCAGGCCGGCCAACCAGGCCTGCCACTGGCCCAAGAGCGTCCGCTCCACGCATGCATGGAAGTCGTCCAGCGTGAAATTGGTCCGCTCCTGCTCGCCGCGCGTGCGCGCCAGGTAATAACGCACCGCGTCCACGCTGTCGGGGCTCAGGATATCCTTGCCCCATACCGCGTGCCGGCGGCTGGTGGAGAACTTCAGGCCCTCAAGCAGATAGAACTCGTTCTCGTTGTAGTCGATGTCGCATTGCCAGTCCGGAAAGGCCATCCGGTACAAGGCCGGATAGAGGATGGAGTGGTAATAGCTGTTGTCGTAGCCGAAGAAGTGGACGATCTTCCAATCCGGCTGCGGCCGGTCCGCTTGCCAGGGCTTGCCCAGCCGGCCGCCCAGTTCCGCAATGCCGTACAGGAAGCCGTACGCCATTTCCGGCCACACCCAGATCACCTGACTGCCCTCGACCTCCTCCGCCGGCGGCACGCCCCACTGCGCCGGATGAGTGATGGGCACCCAATAGTCCTTGCGCGCCAGCACCCGCTCAGCCAATTGCTGCAAGCGCGGCGACACCTTGCTCAGGCGGTGGTGCTGTTCCACCGCGTCCTTGAAGGCGGATAGATTGATCATGTAGCGGCGGATGGCGCCGGTGACGGGAACCGCGTCCGAGAGCCGCGAGCGCGGCGCGTCCAGGTCCACGCAGTTGTTCGGCTCGCCGCACTCCTCGCAGATATTGCCGCCGCAAGGCGAGCCGCAGCTTGGACACTTGGCGGAAACGTCCACCTCGTACAGATAGTCGCCGGTTTCGGCGTCGAACAGCGCCGCGTCGGAACGCAGCTGCGCGCCGCCCCGCACCAGGCGCGAGAAGAAATCGCGCAGGCCGGCGGCGTAGCCGGGGTCGCGGGTGGTGACGGTGTATTGATCCAGATGGATGTCCATCAGGTCCAGCGTGGCCTTGATCTCCGCCGAATAATGGCTGGCCACCTGCTGGGGGCTGCTGTTTTCCTGGCGGGCGCGCCCCACCACATAGCTCTGGTAATCGTCGCTGCCGGTGAGGTGATAGGCCTCGTGCCCGCTCGCGCGCAGAAAGCGCACATAGACGTCGGCGCCCAGATAGGGGCCGGACAGATGGCCCAGGTGCAGGTCGCCGTTGGGCGTGGGCGGCGTGGAAAACACGAACACCGGACGCCCCTTCAAACGCGCGGCGCCGTTGTCTTGCGCGGCGACGTCGCGTTTGGCCGCGTCCCGCCAGTAAAAGTCGCAGAAGCGCAGCGGCTGCTCGCCGGGATTGCGCAACACGTGTTTTTCAAACGGTTTGAACAACACCAGGCTGCCGGCGCGCACCGGCTGGGAGCGGCCGTCGGTGTCGATGACGCCTTCGCCGCTCAAAATCAGAAAGGCTTCCAGTTCGTCGTGCTTGTGCGGCTGGCTTTCCCCGCCGGGCTCGACAACGCCGTAAGCCAGT
Source organism: Chromobacterium sp. IRSSSOUMB001 (assembly GCF_023507765.1). NCBI lineage: Bacteria > Pseudomonadati > Pseudomonadota > Betaproteobacteria > Neisseriales > Chromobacteriaceae > Chromobacterium > Chromobacterium sp. IRSSSOUMB001. The sequence continues at coordinate 176,846 of NZ_JALCYU010000001.1, read as the reverse complement.
CGCACGCGCTCCTGGTCGCCCAGGCCGGCAATGGACGCCATCTCGATGCCGAAAGCCGGCGCCAGCTGCGCTTCGTTCAAGTCTATGATGTGCATGATCGGCTATCCCATGGTGAGAGTGTGATTGAGCAGGGCGACGGCTTCCGCGGCGACGCCGGGAGCAAGCCGATAGCCGGAGCCGTTGCACGCTCCGGCGAACAGAATGCGTCGATGGCGGCCTAGGTATTGCGCCAGCGGTTCCCGGCTTGGACTGTAGGCGTCGCAGAACACCCGGCCCGAGCCCGCCAGCGACTCCAGGTCCGGCGCAACGCCCTTCAACGTCTCGCGCGCCTCCGCGATCTCGCGGGCTTCCACCCTGGCCTGCCGGCACTGCTCCGGCGACACGTCCCATTGCTGGCAGGTGTAGCTGAACAGCCAGTGCCCGCGATGGGGAAGCGGCGCCAGAAAAGCGTCCTCGGCGGGGAAGAACAGCGCGGCCCCCTCCTCCGCCGGCCGCTGAATATGCAGGGCCACCACTTTCTTGACGCGGACGCCTAGCCCGGCGGTCAGCCCGCTCCAGCAGCCCTCGTTGACCCACGGCCCGGGGGCCAGCACCACGGCGTCGGCGGCCAGCTCCCGGCCGCTGGACAGGGTCAGGCGAACGCCGTCGGCGCTCTCGTCCAGAGCCTCGACCCCAATCCCCTCCAACACCTCGGCGCGGCTGCGCAGATGCTGCGCGTACCATAAGGCCAGCCTCTGCACATCCGTCACATGACAATCCGGCATCCGCCACAGCTCGCGGCCGGCCGGCAGATCCGGCGCGACGCGCGACTTTTCCTCCGCCGACAAGGGCAGCAAGCCGGCGCAGCGGGCGCGGACCTCCTCTGCGTCAACCGCGCCGGCCGCGACGAAAAAGTCGAAGCCATGCATGGGCAGCCGCGGATGGCGGGCGCGCAAAGTCTGGTAATAATCCGCGCTGGCCGCGCTCAGTTGGCGCACGCGCTCGGAGCGTCCCACCGGAAAATGGACGCCGGCGGAATACATCGACGCTCCCGCGCCGACCAAGCCGCGGTCCACCAGGGTGAGCCGGGCCCTCGGCTCGCGCTCCAGCAGGCGCGCTGCTATCGTGCAGCCGAGAATGCCGCCGCCGACGACGACGATGCATGGTGTCGTCATGCCCATTCCCTCTTGTTCTTGCGCTCGTCCGCTAAGGTCGAAGCCAACGGCGCCCAGGACACGAAAGCGGCGTCGACGTTGTCGGCGCGCGGCGCGTCCAGCATGCGGTTGATGACGATCTGACTGCGCCACGCTGTCAGGCTGAGGTTGGGATCGGCCAAGCCGCGCTGCTGGCGGATGGCGTTCAGAATGAACAGGCTGCGATTGCGCGGCAGTTTGCCCAGCGCCGCGTAATCCCGGTCGACGGCGATTTCCTCGCCCTCCCGCTCCAGACGCTCCCGCAGCGGCTGCAGGAAGGGCGTGGGCGCCGGCTTGAATCCGCTGGCCCAGATCACCACGTCCGCTTCCAGCGTTTCTGACGCGTTGGCACCCAAATGGCTGGCGGCGATGGACCAGCGCTCGCCGTTCCGGCCGATGGCGCGCACCTCGCGGAAGGGCAGCAAGCTGATGTCAATAGGCGCGCGTTCGATGAAACGCAGCGAATAGATCTGTTGGTAGAGACTGCGCAAGGTGCACTCGGAAATGCCGTCGCTGCTGAGCAGATTGCGCTTGATGAACGCGCTGCGGAAGATTTCGTCCTGCTCGTAAAAGTAGTTGGAATGGGTAGGCGTATACAGATCGTTGGTGAACGGCGAGTCGTCTAGCGGGAAGTAGTTTTCCCGGCGCGACAGCCAGCTCAGCGCGGCCGGCGCCTGACCGCCGCCGCGGCGCAGCAAATCCAGCACCACCTCGGCGCCGGACTGTCCGCCGCCGATCACCAGCACGCGCTTGCCCGCCGCGACGCCGGCCTTGGCGGCGAAGTCGCTAATGTGGAAATGCGTGACCTCGTCCAGACAGGAACGCGCGAAGTCCGGCACCGCCGGCACAATGCCGACGCCGACGACCACGTTGTCGCCCTGCACCCGTCGCTTCGTGGTTTGCACCACGAAAGCGCTCCCGTCGAAATCCACCTCCAGCACCCGTTCGCCAAAACAGATATTGCCGTTGTTCTCCGCCGCCCATTTCAGATAGTCGCGGAATTCCAGCCGCGACACCTGATCGAAACGCGCATTGAGAAACTGCAGCAATCTGCCGTGCTGATGCAGATAGGACACAAAGGAGAAACGATTGGTCGGGTCCGCCAGCGTGACCAGGTCTTTGAACAGAGAAACCTGCAGCCCCGCGCCTGGAATCATCATCCCGTCGTGCCAGGTGAACGCCGGTTTCTGTTCGAAGAAGATGCTCTTGATGTCGTGCTGGCCATGCAAGAGCGAAGCCACGCTCAGATTGGACGGCCCGCTGCCAATGCCGATGCAGTGATATTTCATGATGTATTGGCACTCGAAGTGTATGCAAGACAAAAGGAGCCGCGATGAACTGCGCGTCGCAGCGGCGGAAAACCCAACCGGCACTCTCATTCGCAATCAACAACAATCATCAAACCGCCAAAGCATTGCCGGGGCGCAGCGCCGCCCGCTCCGACATGAACATCCACTGTTTCGTCCAAGCCAGTACTAAAGACCAGGCCGTATCCCGTTGTAGAAAAACCCCAAACGTCGTTTCGTCTCCACGCTCGCCAAACTCCATGCCGCTGCGCCGCTGCGAACAGCCACCCAAAAACCCGCGTCTTCCATGGCTAGGAGGCCGAATTTCGCAAGCAGTATCGATCAATATATTCCAATGTCATTCAAGCTATCACATGACTTTTGTCATGTCAAACAACATTAAAAACCAAAAATAGATGATAATCGTCAAATAGATACCATTAATCAGGACAGTTTTCGGGGGAATAAAATCTGTCGTCATCCCGACGACGACGACGGCGAATCCAGGCGGACGCCACCGTTTCAAACGCAAAACAGGCCGGGAATCCCGGCCTGTTTTGCTAGCTCGCCTGACTCGAAATCAGGCGTGGGTCTGGCTGCTTCAGCCCAGCTGAAACGGATACACCGAGCCCAAGCCCAGGATGCCGCTCAACTCGTCCAAGGCGGTGCGGCTTTCGATCAGCAGCTGCGGATCGGCCAAGTCATCGCTGCTCAGGCGGTCGCGGTAGTGGCGGTCCACCCAAGCGTTGAGCGTGGCGAACAGCGCGTCGCTCATCAGCACCTTGGGGTTGACCGCGGCAATCTCCGCAGCGGACAGCGCCACGCGCAGCCGCAGGCAGGCGGGGCCGCCGCCGTTCTGCATGCTTTGCTTGAGGTCGAACACCTTCACCTCGTCGATGGGGCCGCCGCTGGCGACCAGCTTGCCGAGGTAAGCCCAGACGCGCGGCTGATTGCGGCACTCCTCCGGCACCACGATGATCATTTTGCCGTCCGGCTTGGACAGCAGTTGGCTGTTGAACAGATAGCTCTTCACCGCCTCCTCTACGCTGACCTCCGCCGCCGGCACCTCCACCGGCACGAAGCTGCCGCCAACAGCGGCCAGCTTGGCGCTCAGCTCGGCCAGCACCTTGTGCTGATCGAAGAAGGATTTCTCGTGGTGGAACAGCACTTGGCGGTTGCCCACCGAAATCACGTCGTTGTGGAACACGCCGGCGTCTATGGTGTCCGGGTCCTGCTGCGCGTAAACCACGCGCTCCGCGCTCAGGCCATGCAGCCGAGCCACCGCCTGGCAGGCTTCCAGAGTCTGGCGCGCCGGGAATTTGGCCGGCTTGGGATAGCGGGCGTCGAAAGCCGCCGCGCCGAACACGAAGAACTCCACGCCCGTGCCGTCGTACTCGGCGCAGAAACGGGTATGGTTGGCCGCGCCCTCGTCGCCGAAGTGCATCTGCGCCGGCAGCGCCGGATGCACCGCGAAGCGGGACTCGTCGGCGAACATCGCCCGCAGCAGCCGGCCCGTGGTTGGGTGCTCGATCGAACGGTGGAATTTATTGTTCAGATTGGCCGGGGTGAAGTGCACGCGGCCATCGGCGGTATCGCCGGACGGGCTGACGGTGGCGGCGTTGGCCGTCCACATGCAGGAGGCCGAGCTGGCCGCGGCCAGGATGGCCGGCGCTTCCTTGGCGGCACGCGCCACCACTTCGGCATCGCTGCCCGCAAAGCCCAGCAGGCGCAGGCTGGCCACATCCGGACGCTCGTGCGGGGCCAACACGCCCTGCTTGAAACCCAGGTCGTGCAAAGCCTTCATCTTGGCCAGGCCTTGCTTGGCGGCCAGCTTGGGATTGGACACGGCGCTGACGTTGCTGGTGGACGCCACATTGCCGAAGGACAGGCCGCTGTAATTATGCGTCGGGCCCACCAGACCGTCGAAATTCACTTCATAGGCGTTCACAGCGTGATCCCCGGCGAAAGTTGGGCCGGCACGGCCAGGCTGTCGCATTCCAGCGAGGCCACCGGATAGGCGCAGTAATCCGCGGCGTAATAGGCGCTGGCGCGATGGTTGCCCGAGGCGCCCACGCCGCCAAAGGGCGCGGCGCTGGAGGCGCCGGTCAAGGGCTTGTTCCAGTTGACCACGCCGGCGCGGCTTTCCAGCAGATAGCGCTCGTACAGCGCGCGCTCGTCGGACAACACGCCGCCGGCCAGGCCGAAGCGGGTGTCGTTGGCGATGGCGATGGCCTGGTCGAAATCGGCGTAGCGCACCACTTGCAGCAGCGGGCCGAAGTATTCCTCGTCCGGACGCGCGGCGGCGGTGGTGTCGATGATGCCCGGGCTCAGCAGCGCCGCGTCCGGCGTCAGCCGGCGCATTTCCAGCAGCGCCTTGCCGCCCGCGGCCAGCATCGCGGCCTGGGCTCGCAGCAGTGCCTCGGCGGCGGCGCTGGAGATCACCGCGCCCATGAAGGGTGCCGGCTCGGCGTCGTATTTGCCGACGCGCAGCTTGGCCGTCACCTCCACCAGCCGCGCCAGCAGCGCGTCGCCCCAGGCGCCTTGCGGCACCAGCAAGCGGCGCGCGCAGGTGCAGCGCTGGCCGGCGGAGACGAAGGCGGACTGGACGATGTGGTGGACGGCGGCGTCGATGTCCTGGACGCCTTCCACGATCAGCGGATTGTTGCCGCCCATTTCCAAGGCCAGGATCTTGTCCGGATGACCGGCGAAGTTCTTGTGCAGCAGCGCGCCGGTGGCGGAACTGCCGGTGAAGAACAGGCCGTCGATGCCGGCATGGCCGGCCAGTGCCGCGCCGGTATCGCGCGCGCCTTGCAGCAGCGCGATCACGCCGGCCGGCAGGCCGGCTTCGGCCCACAGCCGCACCGTTTCCTGCGCCGTCCACGGCGTCAGTTCGGACGGTTTGAAAATCACCGCGTTACCGGCCAAGAGCGCCGGCACGATGTGGCCGTTGGGCAGGTGGCCGGGAAAGTTGTAGGGGCCGAACACCGCCACTACGCCGTGCGGCTTGTGGCGCAGCACTGCCTGGGCATCGCCCATGGCGGCGGCGCGTTCGCCGGTGCGCTCGTGGTAGGACTTCAGCGAGATGTCCACCTTATTGACCATGGTGGTCACTTCGGTCAGCGCCTCCCACAAGGGCTTGCCGGTTTCCTGGGCGATGACGCGGGCCAGCGCGTCCTTGTTGGCGCTCAAGAGTTCGCCGAAGCGCTTGGCCACCGCAACCCGCGCGTCCAGCGGCGTGCGCGCCCAGTGCTTGAACGCGGCCCGGCCGGCGGCCACGGCGGCGGCCACCTGGGCGGCGTCGGCGGCGCGGCCCTGCCACAGCGGGCTATTGTCGGCCGGATTGGTTTTGCTCAGCGCCGCGCCGGCGCCTTCTTGCCACTGTCCGTTGATGAATAAGCTGCTCACTATGCATTCTCCTTGGGGTAGAGCGCGACGCAACGCAGATGACCGCCCTCTTCCACATTCAGCGCCTGCGCCTGTTCCGGCGTCAGCAGGATTTCATGGGTGGGCGCCAGCGTCTCGGCCAGGATGGCGCGGAAGCCGGCCAGCGAGTCGTTGGACACCAGATAGAAGTTCTTGTCGCCTTCCGGCAGCGGGTCCGCCAGCCGCGCCGCGGCCACCGAGCTTTCCTTCACCGCGCGGATTTCGCTGGTATAGGTCTGCACCGTCGGGCCGGCGTCGAAGATGTCGACATAGCCTTCGTAGCGGAAGCCTTCGGATTCCAGCATCGCCACCGCCGGGCGGGTATTTTCGTGCGTCTGTCCGATCACCGCCTGCGCCTCCGGCGGCAGGAAGTCGATGTAGACCGGGTGCTTGGGCATCAGCTCGGCGACGAAGGCTTTCTGGCCGACGCCGGTCAGATAGTCGGCGTGAGCGAAGTCGATGGAGAAGAAATGACGGCCCAGGCCTTCCCAGAACGGCGAGCGGCCTGCTTCGTCGGACACGCCGCGCATCTCGGCCACCACCAGCTTGCCGAACAGCTGCGGGAACTGAGCCAAGAACAGGAAGCGGCTCTTGGACAACAGGCCGCCGTTGCGGTTGGCGCGGTAATCCGGGTGCAGGAACAGCGTGCACAGCTCGGAATAACCGGTATGGTCGTTGGACAGGAACAGAGTGTCGTGGCGCGAATACACGCCCAACTCCTCGGAGGCGTGGACGATGGTCCCCACGCGGTAGTTGTACCACGGCTCCTTCAGGCCCACCGCGGCCTCCAGCGCGCAGATGCCGGCGATGGCGCCGGTGGCGCCGTCTTCCATCACAAAGACATAGCCTTGGTCGGCCTTGTCCAGCTCGCCGGCGAAAGACAGCACCGAGCGGGCGATGCGGCGCGACAGCCGCTCTTCGTTGACCGGCAGCGAGGTCAGGCCGACGCCGGCGCTGCGCGCCAGATTCATCAGGCCGTCCAGGTCTTTGTGGGCTACGGGGCGGATGAACATCATGCTGCGGACTCCTTCTGCTGCAGGCCGGCCACCTGGACCTGGCCGCCGCTGGCGAGGCCCAGCGCGCGGGCGGCGTCGGGATTGATGAAGGCGACACCGTCCACCACCGCCACGCGGCACACCGCGGCGGCGAATTCGCTGGATTCGAGATTGCTCAACAGCTGCGGCTGCGCCTGCTCCGGCAGGCTGGCCAGCACCTCAACCGGATAACAACGGCTGGTTTCCAGCGTTTTCAGCCGGTCCACTTCGGCGGTGAGCACCGCGCCGCCGTCGAAGATGTCGATGTAGTTGTCGGCCTCGAAGCCCTCGTTGCACAGCAATTGGCAGGAGCGCTCGAAACTGGCGTGGATTTGGCCGATGGCGTGCTGGGCCTCGTCCGGCAGCAGCGGGACATAGATAGGGTAGCTGGGCATCAGCTCGGCGATGAAGGTCTTGCTGTGGCTGACGAAAGCCTGCTCCACCTGCAGGAAATCCATATTGAAGAAGCGGCGGCCGATGGCGTTCCAGAACGGCGATTGGCCGGCGTCGTCGTGAATGCCCTGCATCTCCGCGATCACGCGGCGGCCAAAGCGCTCGCGCTTGCTGGCGATGAACAACAGCCGGGCGCGCGACAGCAGCTCGGCGGCCAGCGGCTCCAGATGGCCGTCCACATAGAAACCGCACAGCTGCACCATGCCGGTCAGGTCATGGCACATATTCAGCACGTGCACGCGGTTGTTGACCTTCAGCGCGCGCGATGCGTGCACGAAGATCTCGCTGCGGTAGCTGTAGAAGGGCTCGTCGAAACCAGCGGAAGCGTTGATAGACGCGGTGCCCAGCACCTGGCCGCCTTCTTCCAGCACGAACATATAGTATTCGCAGCCGGAATCGCCAGTGGCTTCGTGTTCGAAGGCGGATACGGACTGTTGAATGCGTTCGAACAGCTTTTCCCGGTTGTTGGGCAAGCTGGTGACACCGATGCCGCTGGCCACCGCCATGCGTTCGATGGCGGGCAGATCGGAGGTGCGGACAGGACGCACGGTAAGCATGGGACATCTCCCCTAATCGCTGAAATCCGGCCAGGCCGCGGCGGGACCGCGGCGCAGCATCGCCCGCGCGCCAGCCGGGGGCAGGAACGTGGGGGATAACAGTATTTGTGTCTGGAGCAAGGGCGGCCGCGACGGCCGCCCGGAATCAGTGCCGCGAGGCCCTTATTGAGCGGAGGTCAGCTCGGCGATGGCGGCCTCGAAACGCGCCAGGCCTTCGTCGATGTCCTTATCCTCGATCACCAGCGACGGGGCCAGACGCACCACGCTCAGGCCGGCCACCAGCAACATCAGCCCCTGCTTTTCAGCGGCTTTCAGAAACTCCTTGGCACGGCCGGCGTAAGCGTCGGTCAGTACGCAGCCCAACAGCAGGCCCATGCCGCGCACGGTCTTGAACACCTGGTATTTGGCGTTGATCGCGTTCAGGCCGTCGACGAAGCGCTGATGCTTGGCGCGCACGCCGTCCAGCACCGCCGGTTCGTTGACCAGCTCCAGCACCTTGTGCGCCACCGCGCAAGCCAGCGGGTTGCCGCCGTAAGTGGAGCCGTGGGTGCCGATGCCGAAGCTCTTGGCCACTTTCTCGGTAGTCAGCATCGCGCCGATCGGGAAGCCGCCGCCAATACCCTTGGCGGAGCTGAGAATGTCCGGGGTCACGCCGTATTCCTGGTAAGCGAACAGCGAGCCGGTGCGGCCCACGCCGCTTTGCACTTCGTCAAACACCAACAGCGCATTGTGCTGGTCGCACAGCTCGCGCGCGGCTTCCAGGAAGGCCTTGTCGGCCGGCATCACGCCGCCCTCGCCCTGGATGGGTTCGATCACCACAGCACAGGTCTGGTCGGAGATGGCCGCCTTGAGCGATTCGATGTCATTGTATTCGAAGTGGGCAATGCCGCCCGGCACCGGGCCGAAGCCTTCGGTGTACTTGGGCTGGCCGCCCACGCTGACGGTGAACAAGGTGCGGCCGTGGAAGGAATTCTTGCAGGCCAGGATCTGGTTCTTTTCCGGGCCGAAGTGATCGGACCCGTATTTGCGCGCCAGCTTGAAGGCGGCTTCATTGGCTTCCGCGCCGGAGTTGCAGAAGAACACGCGCTCGGCGAAGGTGGTCTCGGTCAGCAGCTTACCCAGCTTCAAGGCCGGCTCGTTGGTGAACACATTGGACACGTGCCACAACTTGGAAGCTTGCTCGGTCAAGGCCGCCACCAGCTGCGGGTGGCAATGGCCCAGCGAGTTGACGGCGATGCCGCCGGCGAAATCGATGAATTCGCGGCCGCTCTGGTCCCATACGCGGGAACCCAGGCCCTTGACCGGGATGAAACCGGCCGGGCCGTAATTGGGGACCATGACTTGGTCGAAATCGGCGCGCGTTACAGTATTGCTCATCTTGATGGTTCCCTTCCTGCTCTATCGTCGTTTCTTATCCGTATCATGAAATCCTGAGCCGGTCGCGGAGCCGGCTTTATCGACGATTTCATGAAGTTTCAATGATTCTAAGGTAAGCCCGTCGCAAATCCATATCCGGTTTGCGACACCGCCGTATACATTCCTTGATACAGCGCAATAAATTTTGTCCGACAACATCCATTACAGAGGGAAGCTGTGTCCAATCCTGCTGTAAACGCCGCCCTCCGGCTTGAAGCGGAATGAGCAAGATAGATCAACACCATTGCCTTAATCAACGCCTGAGCGGCTATTCGCAATGAAAAACGCCCGGGCCAACAGCCCAGGCGTCCTTGTCTTGCTCGCATCGGCGCTCAGTCGCCGCCTCGCGACTCCTGCCGGCTAAAGCGCGCGCCATCGCCGCTGACGCCGCGCCAGTAGGACGCTTCCGCGCCCTGGCCCGGCCGGTACGGCGCCCAGTTGCGTCCATCTGGCGAGAACTGCAGCGCCTGGCCGGGGAATTCCGTCAACACCCCGGCCGACCCGCTATCCAGGCCCGGCGGCGCGATGCGCAGGCCGATGCCGGCGCCTTCCAGCTTGGCCGCCTCGCGCCAGCCCAGCACCGCGGCGAACTGTTGCCAATCCCGGTTCAAGGCCGTGCGGTCCACCAAATGGCTGACGCCTAACTGATAACGCTCGCCCTGACGGTAAGGCCGTTCCCAGCCCGCGCGGTGCCAGGCCCGCTCGGCCAATGCCAGCAGCCGCGGATAGGCCATGTATTCAAACTGGGCGTCGCTGCGCATCACCTCGCTCCAGGCTTGGCCCTGAATGCCGGCGAAGCGCGCTGGCGCGGCCTCGCTGGGCACTTCAAAAGCCTTGCCTTGGCGATTCGTCATCACCTCGGCGTTCTGCGGCAGATTGTCCGGCGCGAAACTGAACACCTTGTAGCTGTCCGTGGCGCGCGAGGCCCAGTAATAGCCCCGCTCCTTGGGGTTAAGCTCATAGGGGAAGTCGAAGTACAAATAATCCGGCATCGCCAGCACGGTCTGGAAGCCCTTGTTGGCGAACTCGTGCGCCTCCTTGGCCGCGCCCCAGAACAAGGTGTCCCACTCGGTCACCATCACCTTGGAGGTGGCGAAGCTCTTGGGCGATTTCTCCCCCTTCAAACCGTCCTGCCAGGCCCCCATCGTGGCGATGCCATGCCGCGCCAGGATGCGGCTGACGTCTTCGGCAAACTGCAAGGGCAGATCGGCGACGGTTTTCCCCGGCTGCCCCGCCAGCAAGGCGCGGCAGGCCGGCGAACGCGCCCAGGGCTTGTCCTGTTCCGCCAACTTGATCTTGCCCTTGCCTGGGTCCTGGCCGGACAGGTCCTGGAAGCCGCCGCCCAGCAGGATGTTCTTGGCCTCGTCGCCGCCAAAGTGCCAAGTGGCGAGCGGCGCGCCGGCTTCGCGGTGCATGGCGGCCACTTCCGACACCACTTTGTCGACAAAGCGCGGCACGCCGGGCACGCAGGGGTTGACATAGGTGTGACGGTCGTAGAATTGCACCGACAAGGTATTGGAGCGGTCTTGCGGATCGATCAGCCGGTAAGCCGAAGCCGCCTCCGGCTGACCCAACTGGCTGAGATGGCGGTAGCGCCGTTCCATCGCCATCACCGCCGCGCGCGCATGCGCCGGCATGTCAATTTCCGGAATCACCTCGATGAAGCGCGCCTTGGCGTAACGCAGCAATTCCACATACTGTTCGCGGCTCAAATAGCCGCCGCCGGAACGGTTGTCCGGGCCGGAACCCAGTTGCGGCAGCAGGCAGTGGTCCTCGTTCAGATCATGGCAGCGGCGCGCGCCGACCTCGGTCAATTCCGGCAGGCCGTTGATCTGCAAGCGCCAGCCTTCGTCGTCGGACAGGTGCAGATGCAGCTTGTTGAGCTTGTAGGCGGCCATCTGTTCGATCAAGCGCTTAAGCGTGGCCGGCTGGCGGAAATTGCGCGCCACGTCCACCATGAAGCCACGGTGGCCATAACGCGGCGCGTCTTCCACCGTCAGCGTCGGGATCTCTCCCCCGCCCTGCGGGATCAGGCCCAGCAAGGTCTGCGCGCCGTAGAACAGTCCAGCGGCGTCTTGCGCGTCTATGCGCGCGCCGCCGCGCTCCACTCGCAGGCGGTAGCCGCCGGCGACGGCGATGTCGGCCGGCAAACCCTTGACCACCGCGCCGCTGACCGGCAGGCCCTGACCGGCCAGGCCCAGTTGGCTGCTGCGCTGGGCCAGCGCCGCGCGCGCGTCCGAGGGCAAGGCCGGCAGCCGCCAGCTCAGGCCGCCGGCAGCCGCCTTGCCGCCATCCCGCTTGACGCGCAGCGCGGCGGGAATCACCCGCGCGGCCACGTCGGCGGCGCCCAGTTGCGGACCCCGGCGCGCAAACTCGCGGTAGCGTTCGGCAGCGTCCATCAAAGGCCGCGCCTCCCCCGCCGGCGACTTCCATTCATCACCCGGCAACGGCAGCAAATAGCTGGCGTCGTCATCGTCATTGCGCGCCAGCACCGCCGGCTCCTGGCCTTCCGCCGTCAAGTAGGGCCGCGGCAGCACGTCGCTGTTATGCAACATCCAGTACTCGGCCACCAGCGGCAGCTCCAGCTTGGCGCCGGCGGCGATGCCGGCAAAGCCGGGCTTGGGGGTCAGCCGGTACAGATCGCCGGTCAGATGGCTCAGCTCGAAGTCCGGGCTGTCCAAGCGCAGCAACCGGCGAATGCTGTGCAAATACAAGCTCCAATCCTTGGGCGGCACCGCGGCCGAGCCCTGGTTACGCAGAATCAGCCGCCCTTTCAAACAGCTGCCCCAGTCCGCGCCCAACTCCACGCAGGGCGCGCCGGCGGCGGCCCCCTTATTGCTGTCCACCGCTACAGCCAGAGACAGGTCCCGCGCCAGCGCCGCGACATCCGGCTGCGCCCACGCCAGCGCGCTGGCCGACAACAGGCCAGCCGCCAATAGTTGTTTCGTCCTCATGCTCACCTCTGCGATTTGCGTGGCGCGCCGCGCGGCGGAAACCCTACCGCCGCGCCTCCCATTCGTCATCCGCATGCCACCGTGGGCACAGGCTAACTGGTATTAATGTGGTATTCAATGCTCAAGATCAAAATCGTGCTCTCCCACCTCGGACTGCTAGCATGATGATGGCGGAATGCAAATATCTGTGAAGCCGGGGAACGCCGGCGTCATGCCGACGGTCTAGCCGCGGTTGCCGCCGAATCCGCCGCCGCGGGCGGATGGCGCGCGATTACTCAACACCAACAGGAACGCATCATGCGCAAGACTCTATCGCTCGGCCTGCTATTGCTGGCCGCTCTGCCTGCAATGGCTCAGGACGCAGCAGACACGCAAACCTTGTTCAGCCTGCCGCTGACCGCGTTCAAAGCCTCGGACCGCGACGCCTCCCAACGGCTGTACCGTGCGCCGGACGCTCAGCTGAACGCTTACAAATCCATTGTGGTGGAGCCGCTGTATTTCATGCGCCACCAGCCAGACGGCGACTGGCAACTGCTGCAAAGCGGCGAGGAAAACCGGATCGCCGCTTATTTTCAACGACGGATGACCGAAGAGTTGCATAAGGTCGGCATCCCTGTCAGCCGCGAAGCGTTGCCGGACAGCGCCCGCCTGCGCGTGGCGGTCACCGGCATGGCTCAGGAACGGCCGGGCGTGGAGCCGCTGGACATCTTGCCGATCAAGGCGGTGTTCAATCTGGGCCGGCTGGCCGCCGGCAAGGAGCCTTATCTGACCAAGGTGGCCAGCATGGGACAATTGGAAGACGCCAATAACGGCAAACTGCTGGCCGGCAGCGTCAATCTGCGCAAAAGCGACAAAAGCCGCCAGCGCGGCGAACCAGTCAAATTGGAGAGCCTGGAAAGCCTGATCGACGACTGGTGCCGCGATAGCGCCAAACTGCTGGCGCGAGGCATGGCGGTCAAGCCAGGCCAGCCCTGAACACTGTCCATAAAAATGCCGGCCCCTTTCCACGGGTACCGGCATTTTTATATCGAAGCTCTCTTCGGGACTTGCCCTTTAGAGCATCACGATGTGCACACGCTCTTGGCAAAAGCATCAAAACTCAGATTCTTGCGCTTGGCCAGGCACATTGAACGGCATGCCTTGTCGAATGCCGCCGGCTTGTAACTGTCGTCAAGTTCGGCGATACCGCGAGCGCTCCAGCCGGGGAAATCATCGCGCAGCTTCGCATTACAATCATTTCCGTTTTGTCCGGCGTCCACACATGAGTCGGCATACTTATAGACCCACTGACAGTTTTCCTTGCTGAGCTCCGCTTTGGACTTGACGCGCTTAACCTTTTTCGCCGGCTTATCGCCATCAAAAACCACGGTTTCCTGTCTACCGTTTTCCAAGCTGAAAACCACCTTCAAGCGCTCGCCTTCAACACGGGCTTTCGCCTCGACCCCCATGGAGAAATCTCCTAGCTTGAATTTTTTACTGGAGCCTCCCTTGCTTACCGTCAGCAGATAAAAGCTTTGCTCCACACAGCCGCTGCCACCGCAGTGGCTATTGAACAAGACCACGTCCTTGTCTTTGAGCTGAAAGCTTCCTTGCAGATAAACACTGTTTCCATCCGCGTCGTGCAGCATTTTTTTACCTAAAAACAACTGCCCAGCCCCATCTTCGGACACTGTGCCATACCGGGTTTTCAAGCTATCAGCGTTACTGATATTTGCTGCCAGCAAATTGAGCGCCAAGACACAGAACAATAGTTTTTTCATTACATGCCTACCCACATCAAAACCATCATTATGGCATTAATATTTTAAATATTAAAATCGAACAGCATGTTTGTAACGACAATAAATCTAACTGGCTTCACTTAAGCAAGGCAGTTCTCTATGACGCCAACACCATCCTTAGCAAACTCCGCATAAAAAAACCCCCTGCCTTGGCAGGGGGTGATGCTAGCCGACGGCCGTTCCGCATCGGAACGCCGCTCAGGCTGGCTTACTGGGTTTTCAGGCCGAAGGAGTCGGCAGTTGCCTGCGCGGTCTTGGCTTCTTCTTCCAGCAAGGCCTTGATGGACAGGCGGATGCGGCCGCGGTCGTCCATTTCGATGGCCTTGACCTTCACTACCTGGCCTTCTTTCAGATAGTCGGCCACATTCTTGATGCGCTCGTTGGCGATCTGGGAAATGTGAACCAGACCATCCTTGCCCGGCAGGATAGACACGATGGCGCCTACATTGTTGTCGAGGATCTTGACCACGGTGCCTTCGTACACCTTGCCCACTTCCACTTCAACAGTGATCTCTTCGATGCGCTTCTTGGCGGCTTCCGCGCCTTCGTTGCTGATCGAAGCGATGGTGATGGTGCCGTCTTCCTCGATGTTGATCTCGCAGCCGGTGTCCTTGGTGATGGAGCGGATGGTTTCGCCGCCCTTGCCGATCACTTCCCGGATCTTGTCCGGGTTGATCTTCATCACGTACAGACGCGGAGCGTGAGCGGACAGCTCTTGCGGGCCGTCCACGGCTTCCTTCATCAGACCCAGGATGTGCATGCGGCCTTCCTTGGCCTGATCCAGCGCCACCTGCATGATTTCCTTGGTGATGCCCTGGATCTTGATGTCCATCTGCAGCGCGGTCACGCCTGCGGCGGTACCGGCGACTTTGAAGTCCATGTCGCCCAGGTGATCTTCATCGCCCAGGATGTCGGTCAGCACCGCGAAGCGATTGCCTTCCAAGATCAGACCCATGGCGATACCAGCCACGTGCGCCTTCAGCGGCACGCCGGCGGACAGCAGCGACAGGCAGCCGCCGCACACGGAAGCCATCGACGAGGAGCCGTTGGATTCGGTGATTTCCGACACCACGCGCATCGAGTAACCGAACTCGGATTCCGGCGGCAGCACGGCTACCAGCGCGCGCTTGGCCAGGCGGCCATGGCCGATTTCACGGCGCTTCGGCGGGCCCATGCGGCCGGCTTCGCCGGTGGAGTACGGCGGGAAGTTGTAGTGCAGCATGAAGCGCTCGGTGTACTCGCCGGCCAGCGCGTCGATGATCTGCTCGTCCTGCTTGGTGCCCAGGGTGGTCACCACCATGGCTTGGGTTTCGCCGCGAGTGAACAGCGCGGAACCGTGGGTGCGCGGCAGCACGTTGTTGCGGATGCTGATCGGGCGCACGGTGCGGGTGTCGCGACCGTCGATGCGGGCTTCGCCGGCCAGGATCTGACCGCGAACGATCTCAGCTTCCAGACCCTTGAAGATGCCCTTGATCTCATTGGCCTTCAGGGTATCGGTGTTTTCGGTGATCAGGCTTGACTTAACCGCGTCCCAGGCTTCGTTGATCGCCACGGTGCGGGCTTGCTTCTGGCGCAGGCGGAAAGCGTTGGCCAGTTGCTCGCCGGCGATGGCGCGCACTTGGGCGATCAGCTCTTCATTGGCGACCGGAGCGGCCCAGTCGAACATCACCGGGTTCACTTCGTCGGCCAGTTCGTTGATGGCCTTGATCGCGGCTTGCATTTGCTCGTGGCCAAACACCACGGCGCCCAGCATCACGGCTTCCGGCAGTTCTTTGGCTTCGGATTCCACCATCAGCACCGCGCGCTCGGTACCGGCAACCACCAGGTCCATTTCGGAGGCGGCCAACTCGGTGCGGGTCGGGTTCAGGATGTATTCGCCATTGGCGTAGCCAACGCGCGCGGCGCCGATCGGGCCGGCGAACGGCAGGCCGGAAATGGCCAGAGCGGCGGAAGCGCCGATCATCGCCGGGATGTCGGAATCCACTTCCGGGTTCAGCGACATCACGGTGGCGACGATTTGCACGTCGTGGAAGAAGCCTTCCGGGAACAGCGGGCGGATCGGACGATCGATCAGGCGGCTGGTCAGCACTTCCTTCTCGGACTGCTTGCCTTCGCGCTTGAAGAAGCCGCCCGGGATCTTGCCTGCGGCGTAGGTGCGCTCGAGGTAGTCCACGGTCAGCGGGAAGAAGTCCTGGCCCGGCTTGACGTTCTTGCCGCCAACCACGGAGACCAGCACCACGGTGTCTTCAACGGTGACGATGACGGAGCCGGACGCCTGGCGTGCGACTTCGCCGGTTTCCAGAGTCACGGTATGACGGCCGTACTGGAAAGACTTAGTGATTTTATTGAACACAGGGTTTCCCTATTTCTTGGTGTGTGACAAATAATCGCAAGCCGAAAAAACAACGGGAACCCCTAAAAATTCTGACCAAGGCATATGGATCCGAATTTTTAGAGGCTCCCCCCGTTGTTACAGCAGTAATGCTCGCGATCTTGATGCGGCATGAAAAAGTCGCAGCACGCTGCGACTTTTCCAAAACCCAACCTTACTTGCGCAGACCCAGACGGGCGATCAATGCGCGATAGCTATCGGCATCGGTGCGCTTCAGGTAATCCAGCAGACGACGACGACGGCTAACCAGCTTCAACAGACCACGACGGCTGTGGTGATCCTTGGTGTTGGCTTTGAAGTGCGGGGTCAGGTCGTTGATGCGAGCGGTCAACAGAGCCACTTGCACTTCGGACGAACCGGTGTCGCCTTCGCTGCGCTGGAAGTCTTTAACGATGTCTGCTTTTTGAGCGGCGGTCATTGCCATTTTGGGGTAACTCCAAATTATCAGTAGGGGTTTTTCAACCCGACAAGTGCAGCGAGCAAGCAAGGCCGAAACCCCGACAACCCATCAACACTCCGGTTGCGGCCTTAAGGCCGCCGGCGTTCAAGACGTTGCCGCCTTGCTCGCCAGGAGCCGGATCGGATGCAGGCGACCATCGTCGCGCGCCTCGCCCAGCCCCAGAAATTCCCGGCTTCCCTCGCGGTAAATCCGGAAACGCTGCATTTTCGCACATTTTTCGGCAAAACGCACGGGCTGCCCGTGCATGAATTTACCGGCTTCGTCGGCGCCCAACTCAGCTTCCGGCAGATGGCGCACCAGGATGTCCGCCGGAAGCAGCAAAGCCTCCCGCTGCGGCATGTCCAACGCCTCAATGTCAGTCAGCTGCAAGGCCTCGCCCAGCGAAAAACCGCCGGTGGCGGTACGGCGCAAACCGGTCAAATGCGCGCCGCAGCCCAAGGCTTCGCCGATGTCGCAGGCCAGGGTGCGGATATACGTGCCCTTGCTGCACAGCACCTCGATCACAGCGCTGTCGCCGTCCAGGCTGATCAGCTCCAGCCGGCGAATATTCACCCGCCTCGCCTCGCGTTCAATCTCAATGCCGGCGCGCGCATACTCGTACAAGGGCTTGCCCTGATGCTTGAGCGCCGAATACATCGGCGGCACCTGGGAGATTTCGCCTCGGAACGCCGCCATCGCCGCCAGCAAGCCCTCGCGGTCGAAAGCCACCGGGCGCTCGGACACTACCTCGCCCTCTACATCGCCCGTGGTGGTGACCACGCCAAACTTCACCGTGGCGCGATACCCCTTGTCCGCATCCAGCAAATAGGAAGAAAACTTGGTCGCCTCGCCCAGGCACACCGGCAACAGGCCGGTGGCCAGCGGATCCAACACACCGGTATGGCCGGCCTTGGCGGCGTTCAGCAGCCAGCGCGCCTTTTGCAAGGCGCCGTTGCTGGAGATGTCGTAGGGCTTGTCGATCAGCAGCACGCCGTCTATCTGTCGGCGATTGCTGCGCGGCTTGCTCATTCCTTCCCCTCGGCGCCGTCCTCGCTGGACGGGGCTTCCTGGCCGCCGAATTTTTCGGCGTCCTCGCGCGCCACCTGATTAATCAGGCTGGTCATGTGCATGCCGCGCTCCACCGATTCGTCATAGACGAAATGCAGCTGCGGCGTGGTGAAGATCTTGATGCTGCGGCCCAGCTCGGAACGCAGATAGCCTGCGGAGCTTTCCAGCGCTTCCTGTGTCGCTTCCCGCGTCTTCTCGTCCATCACGGTGTAGAACACCTTGGCGTGCGAGTAGTCCCGGGTCACTTGCACCAGGGTGATGGTGATCCAGCCTGCGCGCGGATCTTTCAAACCCTTGCGGGTCAGTTCCGCCAATTCGCGCTGAATCTGTTCAGCGATGCGGTCGGAACGGGAGAAACCTTTTTTGGCTTTTGCCATATCACTTCCAATCAACTTTGCGCGGCGTCGCCGCCGCTCAAGGCCACGAAACCCACGAAATGACACGGCCTGGGCCGCCATGTCATTTCGTGGTTTTCGCGGCGAAATTAAAAAAGGCGAGCGCCCGCCGACCTCACGGTCAGACCGGCGCCCGCCCCTGGCGTCTCGCTTACAGAGAGCGCGCCACTTCCACGATTTCGAACGCTTCCAGCTGGTCGCCTTCTTGGATGTCGTTGAAGTTTTTCAGCATCAGGCCGCATTCGTAGCCCTGCTTCACTTCCTTCACGTCGTCCTTGAAGCGCTTCAGGGAGTCCAGTTCGCCGGTATGCACCACCACGTGGTTGCGGATCAGACGGATCGAAGCAGTGCGCTTGATCATGCCGTCGGTCACCATGCAACCCGCGATATTGCCCACCTTGGACACCGGGATCACCTGACGGATTTCCACCGTGCCCAGGATCTGCTCTTTCTTCTCCGGAGCCAGCATGCCGGACAAGGCCGCTTTCACTTCGTCTACCGCATCATAGATGATGTTGTAGTAGCGGATGTCCACGCCCTCGCTCTCCGCCAGCTTGCGGGCGGCGGCGTCGGCACGGGTGTTGAAGCCGATCACGATGGCCTTGGAGGCGATCGCCAGGTTGACGTCGGACTCCGAGATGCCGCCCACGCCGGAGTGCAGAATGCCCACGCGCACTTCGTCGGTGGACAGCTTTTGCAAGCTGCCGGCCAGCGCTTCGTAAGAACCTTGCATATCGGCCTTGATGATGATGGACAGGGTTTGCACCTCGCCCTCCGCCATCTGCGCGAACATATTTTCCAGCTTGGCCGCCTGCTGCTTGGCCAGGCGCACGTCGCGGAACTTGCCGGCGCGGAACAAGGCGATTTCACGCGCCTTCTTCTCGTCGGTCAGCACCATCGCGTCCTCGCCGGCCTGCGGCACGTCGGACAGACCCAGGATTTCCACCGGAATCGCCGGACCGGCGGATTCGATGGCCTTGCCGTTTTCGTCCATCATGGCGCGAACGCGACCGAAAGCGGTGCCAGCCAGGACCACGTCGCCCTTCTTCAGGGTGCCGGACTGCACCAGCAGCGTGGCCACCGGGCCGCGGCCCTTGTCGAGGCGAGCCTCGACGATGATGCCCTTGGCCGGGGCGTCCACCGGAGCTTTCAGCTCCAGGACTTCGGCTTGCAGCAGAATGGCTTCCAGCAGCGCGTCGATGTTCAGGCCCATCTTGGCCGACACTTCAACGAACTGGGTGTCGCCGCCCCAGTCTTCCGGCACCACTTCGTGCGATACCAGTTCCTGGCGGATGCGCTCTACGTTGGCGCCCTGCTTGTCGATCTTGTTCACCGCCACCACCATCGGCACCTTGGCCGCTTTGGCATGGTGAATGGCTTCGATGGTTTGCGGCATCACGCCGTCATCGGCCGCCACCACCAGCACCACGATGTCGGTGGCTTTGGCACCGCGGGCACGCATCGCGGTAAACGCTTCGTGACCCGGGGTATCCAAGAAGGTGATCATGCCGCGCGGGGTTTCCACGTGGTAGGCGCCGATGTGCTGGGTAATGCCGCCGGCTTCGCCCGCGGCGACCTTGGCGCGGCGGATGTAGTCCAGCAGCGAGGTCTTGCCGTGGTCGACGTGACCCATCACGGTCACCACCGGGGAGCGCGGCAACTCGGCCATTTCCACGGTTTCGCCGCCGCCCAGCTCCAGATAGGCTTCCGGATCGTCGGCCTGAGCCGCCTTAGGCACGTGTCCCATTTCTTCCACCACGATCATCGCGGTTTCCTGGTCCAGCACCTGATTGATGGTTACCATCATGCCCATCTTCATCAGCGCTTTGATCACCTCAACGGCCTTAACGGCCATCTTGTGCGCCAAGTCGGCAACGGAAATGGTTTCCGGTACCAGCACTTCGTGCACGATAGGTTCAGTCGGCGCTTGGAAAGCGTGCTGATTGTTCTGCTTGTGACGGTTTTTGCCGCCGCGGGATTTCCAGTCGTTGCCGGCATCGCCGCCCTTGGTCCTCAGACCGCGGCCGCCCTTCTTGCCTTCATCCCAGCGATCGCCGCCCTTCTTGTTGCCGCCGCCCTTCTTGGCGTCGGGACGGCCGGCCACCGTAGCCGGAACCACAGGAGCGCCGGGCGCGCCGGCAGCCGCCGGACGCGGACCGCGGTTGTCGCCCGCCGGACGCGGACCACGGTTATCGCCTGCCGGACGCGGGCCACGATTGTCGCCTGCCGGACGCGGGCCGCGGTTATCGCCTGCCGGGCGCGGGCCGCGATTGTCGCCCGTCGGGCGCGGACCGCGGTTGTCGCCTGCCGGACGACGATCGTCGCGGCGCGGTTCGTCACGGCGTGCCGGCTCCGCGGCGCGTACCGGCTCGGGAGCCGGCGGCGGCGGAGGCGGCTGCAGCGCGGCCTGGCGGGCAGCCTGACGGCGTTCTTCGCGCTCGATCTTCTCGCGCATCAGCGCTTCCTGACGGGCGCGGAACGCCGCTTGACGCTTTTCTTCCGCTTCGCGGGCGGCAATCTCTTCCGGGGTCAGGATGGACGCCACGGTGGGACGCTGCGCCGGCGCGGCCGGCTTGGGAGCGGCCGGCTTGGCGGCTTCCTGACGCGGCGCT
Source organism: Chromobacterium sp. IRSSSOUMB001 (assembly GCF_023507765.1). NCBI lineage: Bacteria > Pseudomonadati > Pseudomonadota > Betaproteobacteria > Neisseriales > Chromobacteriaceae > Chromobacterium > Chromobacterium sp. IRSSSOUMB001. The sequence continues at coordinate 155,864 of NZ_JALCYU010000001.1, read as the reverse complement.
TCCGCCGGCTTGGACTCGGGCTTGGCTTCCACCGCTTTCGGAGCGGGTTCCGGCTTAGGCTCGGGCTTGGCTTCCGCTTTCGGCTCGGGCTTGGCCTCTACCACCGGCGCCGGTTCCGGCGCCTTCACCGGTTCGGCCGGGCGGGATTCCGCCGCGGCGGCGGGCTGAGCCGCGGACGCCTCTTCCGGACGCACCACGAAACGCTTCTTGCGGGTCTCCACCTTGACGGTGCTGCCGTCGGCGGTCTTGATCTCGCTGGTAGACTTGCGCGTCAGGGCGATGCGCGACTCTTCGTCGCGCGCGCCGTGGGAGCGCTTCAGATAGTCTAGAAGCTGGGTCTTGTCTTGCGCGGATAGCGCGTCATCCGGCGAACGCTTGCTCACGCCCGCCGCGCCCAGCTGCTCCAGCAGGCGCTCCGGGGTGAGATTCAGCTCACTGGCAAATTGTTTTACGTTTGTCAAAACCATGCGTCTTCCCAAATTCTGTAAATTCTTTCCGGACAGGCCTTACTGGTCGAACCAGTGCTCGCGCGCCTTCATGATGACGGCGCGGGCGGTCTCGGCTTCCATGCCGGTCATGTCCACCAGATCGTCCACGGCCAAGTCGGCCAGGTCGTCGCGGGTGATCACGCCGCCTTCGGCCAGCTTGCGAACCAGCTCGGCGTCCAGGCCCTCGATATCGCGCAGGCCATCGGAAACGCTTTCCACCTTTTCTTCGGACGCAATAGCCTGTGTTAAAAGAGCGTCACGTGCGCGGCTGCGCAGATCGTTGACCAGCTCCTCGTCAAACCCTTCAATCTCCAGCATTTCCGCAATTGGCACATAAGCCACTTCTTCCAAAGCGGCAAAGCCTTCTTGCACCAGTACGGTGGCGACATCCTCGCTCACGCCCAGGGCGCTCACGAACAGATCCCGCACGGCGGCGTCTTCCGCCTGGTGCTTCTCTTCAGCCTCGGCAACGGTCATGATGTTGAGGTACCAGCCGGTCAATTCGGCGGCCAGCTTGACGTTCTGGCCGCTACGGCCGATGGCCAGCGCCAGCTGTTCCTCTTCCACCACCACGTCCATGCTGTGGTTGTCTTCATCCACCATGATGCGGCTGACCTCGGCCGGCGACAGCGCGTTGATCACGAACTGAGCCGGTTCCGGCGCCCACAGCACGATGTCGATGCGCTCGCCGCCCAGCTCCTGGCTGACCGACTGAACGCGCGAACCGCGCATGCCGATGCAGGTGCCCTGCGGGTCGATGCGCGCGTCGTTGGCTTTAACCGCGATCTTGGCGCGCATGCCGGCATCGCGCACGGCGGCCTTGATCTCCAGCAGGCCTTCGTCGATTTCCGGCACTTCCAACTCAAACAGCTTGGTCAGGAAATCCGGAGAGGTGCGCGACAGCACCAACTGCGGGCCGCGCCCCAAACGATCAATGCGCAACAGGAAGGCCTTGACGCGGTCGCCCACGCGCAGGTTTTCCTTGGGGATCATCTGATCGCGCGGCAGCACCGCTTCCAGCTTGCCGCACTCGACGACGGCGTTGCCGCGCTCGATGCGTTTGATGGTGCCGGTCACCAGGTGCTCGCGGCGCTGCAGGAACTCGTTCAGCAGCTGCTCGCGCTCAGCGTCGCGGATGCGTTGCAGGATCACTTGTTTGGCGGTTTGAGCGCCGATGCGGCCAAACTCCACCGCTTCCATCGGCTCTTCGATGAACGCGCCCACTTCGATGCGCGGATCGCGCTCACGCGCGTCGATTACGCCGATTTCCTTGCTTTCCGACTCCAGCAGCTCGTCTTCCACCACCAACCAGCGGCGGAAGGTCTGGTATTGGCCGCTGTGACGGTCGATTTCGACGCGCACGTCCATCTCGTCATCGGTAAACTTTTTCTTGGTTGCCGAGGCAAGCGCCATCTCAAGGGCGGAAAACACCACATCCTTGCTGACATTCTTTTCGCTCGCCAGGGCATCCACCAGCAACAAAATCTCGCGACTCATTCATTCCTCTCCGATTTTTGTCCTTTTGCGTGGCTTTATGGCCGTCCAGACATCAAAACTCAGGCTCCAGCCTGGCTTTGTCGATATTGGCAAACGGAATTGCCATGATGCGGCCATCCACATCCAGCTTCACAGAGTCTTCCTCGACCCCGGCAATACGACCGGTAAATTTCTTCTGCTGCTCGATCGGCATGCGCGTCTTGATCTTGGCAAGCTTTCCGGCGAAGCGGACGAAATCAGCCTCTTTCTTCAGCGGACGGTCCAAGCCCGGCGAAGATACTTCGAGTCGCTCGTAGTCGATGTTCTCGACCATGAAAAGGCGGGTGAAGTGATTGCTCACCTGGACGCAATCTTCCACGGTGATGCCACCCGGCTTGTCGATAAAAACGCGAAAACCGCCCCCCGGGGTCATTTCGAAATCGACCAACTCATAGCCGAGACCCGGCAGGGTGCTGTCCAGCAGCAAACGAACATCCATTGCTTTTTCCACAAATAAAAAATGGGCGAAACGCCCATCCCTAACCGACGCGATTGTAACCTATTCCATTGAAAAAGAAAACCGGCGAACCACCCGCCGCCAACGGACTCGGGCGGCTGTTTGCGCCGGACTTCTTTGCGAGCGGTTCTAGTTACGGTACATTACCGGGCACTCAAACAGCAGTTTGACGTCATGAGCGGCCAAGCCGCCGCGACATAACAAATATTATAGTTACCAAAAGGTACGACGCCCGCCGGCGCGCGACACGCTGGCGCGACTCTCGTTAACCAGCACGATGGAGAAACCGGGATTTATGGAAAAGGTGTGGCTCAAAAACTACCAGCCGGGCGTAGCTCACGAAATCGACATCAATCAGTTTCAATCCGTGGTCGAGGTTTTCGACCGCAGCGTAAAGAAATTCCATGACCGCCCCGCTCTGGCCTGCATGGGCAAAGAGCTCAGCTACCGCGAGATGGATCAGCTTTCCGGTCACTTCGCCTCCTATTTGCAGCATGAGCTGAAACTCCGGAAGGGCGACCGCGTGGCGGTGATGATGCCCAATTTGCTGCAATATCCGGTTGCGGTGTTCGGCACCCTGCGCGCCGGCGGCACCGTGGTCAACGTCAACCCGCTGTACACCCCGCGCGAGCTGGAGCATCAGTTGAAGGATTCAGGCGCGGAAACCATCGTAATCCTGGAAAACTTCGCCAATGTGCTGGAGCAAGTGCTGCCTCGCACCCAGGTCAAGCACGTGATCGTGGCCTCCATTGGCGAGATGCTGGGCTTCGCCAAGGGCATGCTGGTCAACTTCGTGGTGCGCAAGGTTAAGAAAATGGTGCCGCCATGGCGCCTGCCCGGCCATGTCCGCTTCAGCGACACCCTGTCCCGCGGCGCGCGCGCGCCTTACAGCCCGGTGGAACTGGGCCACGACGACATCGCCTTCCTGCAATACACCGGCGGCACCACCGGCGTGTCCAAGGGCGCAATGCTGCTGCACCGCAATATCGTCGCCAATATGCTGCAGGCCGGCGAATGGGTGAAGCCGGTTATCCGTCCGGGACAAGAGATCATCGTCACCGCGCTGCCGCTCTATCACATCTTCTCGCTGACAGCCAACCTCATGGTATTCACCGAGGTGGGGGCGCTCAACATCCTGATCACCAATCCGCGCGACATCCCCGGCTTCATCAAGGAAATGGGCAAGTACCCGGTTACCTGCATGACGGGGGTCAACACCCTGTTCAACGCGCTGCTGAACAATCCCGAGTTCGCCAAGCTGAACTTCTCCACCTGGCGCCTGGCGCTGGGCGGCGGCATGGCGGTGCAAAAAGCCGTGGCGGACAAGTGGAAGCAAGTGACCGGAGTCACTCTGGTGGAAGCCTACGGCCTGACCGAAGCCAGCCCGGCCGTGTGCATGAACCCCCTGGACCTCCCCGCCTACAACGGCGCCATCGGCTTGCCGGTGCCCTCCACCGAAATGCAACTGCGCGACGCGAACGGCAATGAAGTGGCGCCCGGCGAACAGGGCGAGCTATGCATCCGCGGCCCTCAGGTGATGAAAGGCTATTGGAACCGCCCGGACGAAACCGCCAAGGTGTTGAGCCCGGACGGCTTCCTCGCCACGGGCGATATGGCCATGCTGACCGCGGATGGCTTCGTCAAACTAGTGGACCGCAAAAAGGACATGATTCTGGTATCCGGCTTCAATGTTTACCCCAACGAGATCGAAGACGTGGTGGCCGGCCACGCCGGGGTGCTGGAAGTGGCCTGCATAGGCGTGCCGGACGACAAGTCCGGCGAAGTGGTCAAAGTGTTCGTGGTGCGCAAGGACCGCGCGCTGACGGAAAAGGACATCATCCAGCATTGCCGCGACAACCTCACCGGTTACAAAGTGCCCAAGCTGGTGGAATTCCGCGACGAATTGCCCAAGACCAATGTCGGCAAGATTCTGCGCCGCGCGCTGCGGGATGAGAACAGCGGCGCCAAACCCGCCTGACGCATGCCGACACCATGAGATCGCCGCCGCCCGTCCTGTCGGGCGGCGTTTTTTTTGGACGCGAGACGGCTACACTTTAAAAAACCGTTTTATTGATAAACCTTGCCGCTTCCGGGTGCCCGATTATGTTGATGCTGCCGTTTTTCAAATTGATGGCCGAACGCCGCGCCAGCGATCTGTTCTTCACCAGCTTCTCTCCGCCGATGATCAAGCAGAACGGAGAACTGCTGCCGCTGAATGAAAAACCGCTGACCGCGGACATGGTCAAGCAACTGGCCTACAGCTTGATGAGCGAAGAGGAGATAAGCGTCTTCGAGCAGGAGCGGGAAATGAATCTGGGCCATCCCGTGCCCGGCCTCGGCAGTTTCCGCATCAATATCTTTTGGCAGCGCGGCTCGGTGGGCATGGTAGTGCGCTACATCCTGCCCAATATTCCTTCGTTGGATCACTTGCAGCTGCCGCCGATACTCAGCGAACTGATCAAGCTCAAACGCGGCCTGATCCTGGTGGTAGGCTCCACCGGCTCCGGCAAAAGCTCCACCGTGGCGGCGATGCTGCAAACCCGCAACCAGACCATGAGCGGCCACATCCTCACTGTGGAGGACCCGATCGAGTTTCTGTTCCGCCACGACAAATCCATCGTCAACCAGCGCGAGGTGGGCTTCGACACCCTCTCCTACGCCCGCGCGCTGAAGAACGCGATGCGCGAAGCGCCGGACGTGCTGATGATAGGCGAGATCCGCGACCCCGAAACCCTAACCCAGGCGGTCACGTACGCCCAATCCGGCCATCTGTGCATTTCCACGCTGCACGGCAACAACAGCTATCACATGCTGAGCCGAGTCATCAATTTCTTCCCGGCGGAAAGCCGCGCCGCCTTGTTGATGGACCTCTCCTCCGCGCTGAAGGCGGTGGTTTCGCAGCGCTTGATCCCCACCGTGGACGGCGCCCGAGTGCCGGCGATTGAAATATTGATCAACACCCCGCGCATTTCGGAGTTGATCCGAAACGGAGAGATAGACAAAATCAAGGAGGCCATCGAAAGCAGCATGAGCGATGGTTCACAAACCTTCGAACAGGCGTTGTACCGGCTCTACAGCACGGGACGCATCAGCCTGGACGAGGCCCTGAGAAACGCCGACTCGCCCACCAACCTGTACTGGCTGATCAATCAGAGCAAGGAAAAAGCGGCGAGCGGCGACGATAAGCAAGCCGGCGGCGAGCCGCCAAGCTTCGACAGCATCAAACTGGACCTGTAACCCACCCATGATTACTCTTTACGGCATCCCCAACTGCAGCACCGTCAAAAAAGCGCGCCAATGGCTAAGCGACAACGGCCTCGACTACCACTTCCATGATTTCAAGAAACAAGGCGCGGACGCCGCCAGCCTGGAGCGCTGGGCCGACGCGGTCGGCCTCGCCAAGCTGATCAACCGCCAGGGCACCACCTGGCGCGGGCTGCCGGACGAGGTCAAGGCCGGCGCCGATCAACTGCCGGCCGCCCTGGCCTTGATGCAGGCCACCCCCTCTGTGATCAAACGCCCGGTGCTGGACGCAAATGGCAAGATCAGCGTCGGCTTCGTCGAAGCCGACTGGGCGGAGCGCCTGCTGAAATGAGCGCAACCCTAGAACTAGCGCGGCAACTGATCCGGCTGGACTCGGTCACCCCTCGCGACCAAGGCTGTCAGGAGCTGATGATAGCCCGGCTGGAAGCCATCGGCTTTCGCGTGGAGCGCATGCGCTTCGGCGACGTCGATAATTTCTGGGCGCGCCGCGGGGGCGACGGCCCGCTGGTCTGCTTCGCCGGCCACACCGATGTAGTGCCCACCGGCCCGCTGGAACAATGGGACAGCCCGCCGTTCGAACCCACCGTCCGCAATGGCTTGCTCTACGGCCGCGGCGCCGCCGACATGAAAGCCTCGCTGGCGGCCTTCGTCACCGCCTGCGAAGATTTTGTCGCCCTCCACCCTGGACACACGGGCTCCATCGCCCTCTTGATCACCTCGGACGAGGAAGGCGTGGCGGTGGACGGCAGCGTTAAGGTAGTGGACGCACTGGAAGCGCGTGGCGAAACCATAGACTATTGCATCGTCGGAGAACCCACTTCGGACCAAGCCCTGGGCGACACCATCAAAAACGGCCGCCGCGGCTCACTGTCCGGCCAGTTGATCGTGCACGGCATCCAGGGGCACATCGCCTACCCGCATCTGGCCAAAAACCCGGTGCATCTGATGGCGCCGGCGCTGGCGGAACTGGCGGCGACGCGCTGGGATGAGGGCAACGCCTTTTTCCCGCCCACCAGCTGGCAGGTCTCCAACATCCACGCCGGAACCGGCGCAAGCAACATCATCCCCGGCCATTGCGAAATTCGCTTCAACTTCCGCTTCTCGCCGGAGAGCAGCGCGGAATCGCTGAAGGAGCGCGTCTGCGCCATTCTGGACCGCCACGGCTTGGGCTACGAACTGCACTGGCAGTTGTCCGGCCAGCCCTTCCTGACCCAGCCAGGCAAGCTTACCGATGCCCTCAGCCGCGCCATCACCGCCGTCGCCGGCCGCCAGGCCGAACTGTCCACCACCGGAGGCACCTCCGACGGCCGCTTCATCAAACGCATCGCGCGCGAACTGGTGGAGTTCGGCCCGGTCAACGCCACCATCCACAAGCTGAACGAATGCGTGGAGGTGGCCGACATCGAACCGCTGTCCGAAATTTACCGCCGCACGCTGGAGCAATTGCTGAACACGGACTGAGCTGAATTCCGGCTATGCTGAAACCGGTTGCGCCCAATTGGGCCAACCGGTTTTTTACGTGGAGACGCCCCTGTCTGACGCAGTGCCGACGCTTCCCGTCTCCCGCCTGAATGCGCAGCCCTTCAGCGAAAGGTATGATCCGAACCATGGAAGTCGAAATCGCAAAAATATTCATCGCGCTGCTGGTGCTGGTCAATCCGCTGGGCGCCATCCCCATCTTCATCAGCCTGACGCCCACCTCCAATCAATTGGAGCGCAAGAAGATCGCCAAGACCACGGCCATCGCCGTGGCCATCGTGCTCTGCCTGTTCGCCGTCGTCGGCGAAACTTTGCTGCGCTTTCTCGGCATCAGCGTCGGCTCCTTCCAGGTGGGCGGCGGCCTGCTGGTGATGCTCATCGCCATCGCGCTGATGAACGCCAAGCCGGGCCCCACCAAAACCACCAAGGTGGAACGCGAGGAGGCGGAAACCAAAACCAATATCGCCGTGGTGCCGCTGGCAATTCCGCTGATGACCGGGCCGGGCACCATCTCCACCGTGATCATCTATGCGACCACGGCTTCATCATGGGTACAGGTGGTTTACCTTTTGGTAAGCAGTTTGCTGGTGGCCATCACCTGCTACGGCGCGCTGGTACTTGCCTCCCCGCTGTCGCGCCTGCTGGGGCAAACCGGCATCAACATCGTCAACCGGGTGATGGGCATGCTGCTGGCGGCGGTGTCGGTGGAAATCATCGTGGACGGGATTTATCGGCTTTTCCCGCAGCTTGCCAGATAAAATCCCGTAGAACCCACAAACTTGGCAGGATTATTGTGTGGAGGCGATCAGCACAGTCCCACGCATCCAATACAGCATGAAGCGGGACCGGCCAGGGGAAGCACCCGTTTCATGCACGGGAAACTCATTGTTTTCACTTGAAGTTTCCCTAAATACCCGTCAAGCCCCAGCCCTGATCTGTATATAGACAGATTACGCTGTATACACATTTTCAAGAGCAACTGTTCATTGTTTGTACCGATCCCAAGCAGTACTAATAAGGGGTTTTCATCCAATGGTCATTTTGCCATGTCTAGCCAGCAAGCCGTCCCCATTAAAATCTATCCGCGCCTGACCACCGGCCGCTTCAACAATGTTCGGGTGTTCATGGTTCTCGCCACCCAACTGGTGTTCTTCGGCCTGCCTTGGTTGCAGTGGAACGGCAGGCAGGCTGTGCACCTGGACCTGGAACAACACCGTTTCCTGATTTTCGGCCTCACTTTCTGGCCGCAGGATTTCATTTTTTTCGCCGCCTTGTTGGTGATCTGCGCGCTGGGTCTGTTCCTTTGGACCGCGCTGGCGGGCCGGCTTTGGTGCGGTTACAGCTGCCCGCAGACAGTCTATACCCAGATCATGTTGTGGATCGAACGACTAACCCTGGGCGATCACAACGCGCGCCGCAAGCTGGACGCCGCGCCGATGAACGTGAACAAATTCACGCGCAAAACACTGGCGCACGGGCTGATGGGGTTGTTCTCGCTAATCACCGGCTTCACTCTGGTGGGCTACTTCACCCCCGTGCGCGAACTGGCCGCCGCCGCACCCAGCCTGGCCTACGGCCCGTGGGAAAGCTTCTGGATACTGTTCTACGGCGGTTTCACCTGGCTGCTGGCCGGCGTGCTGCGCGAGAAAGTCTGTCTGCACATGTGTCCGTACGCCCGCTTCCAAGGCGCAATGTTCGACAATGACACCCTGATCATCTCCTACGACAACCGCCGCGGCGAACCACGCGGCAAAAGCAAGCAGGCGGCGGACAAGGCGCGCGGCAGCTGCATCGATTGCGGCATCTGCGTGCAGGTTTGTCCCACCGGCATCGACATCCGCAACGGCCTGCAATACGAGTGCATAGGCTGCGCCGCCTGTATCGACGCCTGCGACCAGGTAATGGACAAAATCCATGCGCCGCGCGGGCTGATCCGCTACACCAGCGCCGCCGCGCTGGAAGCCGCCGGCAAACCGAACCGCCCCAGCAGCAGCCATCGTCCGCGGGTCATCGTTTACTCCAGTCTGTTGGCCGGCATCATCGCCCTGTCCACCACCGCGCTGATCCTGAAAAAGCCGTTCAAAGTAGACGTTCTGCGTGACCGCGCGGTCCTGGTGCGCGCCACCGACGACGGCCTGCTGGAAAACAGCTACAACCTGAAGCTGATCAACACCAGCGAACAAGCGCAGCGCTTCAAGATCCAAGTGGAAGGCCTGCCCAGCCTGAGGCTGGACAAGCCTGGACAGGTGGTCGAAGTCGCGCCCACGCAAACCGAGACCGTCACCGTGCGGGTGCAGGCCGAACCCGAGCACGCCACCCGCGGCGCGCACGACATCTACTTTGTGGTCAGCTCGCTGAGCCATGACGGTAGTATGATCAGGGAAAAATCCAGCTTCATCGGCGAATGAATCTAGGACCGGCCGACGTTTTTTCAGCGCCAAGCAAACGTCGGCGATCCTAGGCAGTCCATCAGGAGTCAAGCCGCGGCGCAACGCCGCCGCGGTCCAACCGCCAGGAATACAATGAGCAAGACCAGTCAACTGAGCCAGCGCTTTCGCCATGCCATCGAGCAAGGCCATCTGCGCCCCGGCGATCGCATGCCCTCGCTGCGCAAACTGTGCCTGGACCACAAGGTCAGCATCACCACCGCCCAACGCGCCTACGCCGAATTGGAAAAACAAGGCCTGATCGAATCCCTCCCCCGCTCCGGCTTCCGGGTGCTGGGCCTGTCTTCGCTGTCGCTGCGCCAAGCGCCGCCGCTGCCGGACCACCCCGGGGAGTTCCGCGCCGAGCACCTGACCATGGCACTGCCCATGCCATGGGGCTGCCCGTTCATGAACCCGGTGCTGATCAACACCACCCCGCTGACCCGCGCGCTGACCCGCGCGCTCAGCGATTACCGCTACGCGCTGTCCAGCACCGACAGCGAAGGCTACGAAGGCCTGCGCCGAGAACTGGCACTGCGCTACCTGGCCCAGGGCGTGGAGCTGGACGGCGAGGAAATGCTGATCACCTGCGGCGGCATGGAGGCGCTGAACCTGGCGATCCGCTCGGTGGCCCGCCTCAGCGGCAGCGACTGCATGCTGGTGATCACTCCGGCCTTCCCGCCCATCTTCGAGCAATTGGAACACCTGGAGCTACGCGCAGTCGGCTTCAACTGCCCGCCAGGGCAGCCGCTGGACCTGGAGCGGCTGGAGGCGCTGCTGATCCAGCACCAGCCGGCCGGCATCATCGCCATGCCCAATTTCCAACACCCCACCGGCCAGGTGATGAGCGATTCGCAAAAAGCCGCGTTGCTGGCGCTGGCGGAACGCCACCGCGTGCCCATCATCGAGGACGACACCTATCGCGAGCTGTACTTCGGCGAAGGCGCGCCGCTGCCGCTCAAAGCTTTCGACCAGCGCGGCAGCGTGCTGCACTGCTCCTCCTTCAGCAAATCGCTGGCTCCCGGCTATCGCGTGGGCTGGATCGCCGCCGGACGTTTCCGCGACAGCATTCTGGGCCTCAAACTATGCAGTTCGCTGGCCACGCCGCTGCCCAGCCAGATGGCGCTGGCCCGGCTGCTGGCCGGCGGCCATCACGAGGACATGCTCAGCCTGCTGCGCCAGCGTCTGCAAAACAATCTGGCCGCGCTGCAACAACAGATTGCCGCCCACTTCCCCGCCGACTGCCGGATGCCTAGGCCTCAAGGCGGCTACTTCCTGTGGGTGGAGCTGCCGCCCGGCGTCGACTGCCGCCGCTTGCTGCCGATGGCGATGCAACAAGGGCTGCACTTCGCGCCGTCCCAGATGTTCCACACCCCTGGCCAGGACACCGGCAACGCGATGCGGCTGAACTTCAGCTTCTTCGATCCGCTGCAACACCGCTCCGGCGTGCCCCTGCTGGCCGAACTGCTCAGCCCGGCCAACGTCCGCTAAGTCTCCTCAGGCCCGGCCACGAGCCGGCTCCAGCCGCTTGCGCTGCCCCAGCAGGGGCAGCAGCAAGGCGGCGGACAGCATGGTGGTCACGGACAGGGCGAGGAAAAACCCGTCCCAGCCCCAGGCATCGGTCACCTTGGCCAAGGGATAGCCGGACAGCGCCGCCCCCAGATAGCCGAACACGCCGACAAAACCAGTGGCGGCGCCCGCCGACTCCTTGTGCGCGGCCTCGGCCGCCGCCATGCCGATCAGCATTTGCGGCCCGAAAATAAAGAAGCCGATGAAGAAGAAGCTGCCGGCGATCAATAAGTAGTGATCGACGCTCAATGTCCACAGCAGCAGCACCGACAGCAAGATGCCCAGCGTGAAGATGATGTTCATCGGCACACGGTTGCCGCGGAAAAAACGATCCGACCCCCAGCCTGCGACAATGGTGCCGATGAAGCCCCCCACCTCCAGCCAGAAAATCGCCGAGTTGGCCTTCAGCAACGCGTAGCCATGCTGCTCCTGCAGATACTTGTTGCCCCAATCGTTGATGCCGATGCGCACCACATAAACGAACAGATAAGACGCGGCCAGCAGCCAGATGAAACGGTTGCCGAACACATAACGCCGCAGCACCTGCGCCATCGGCAGCTTGGCGCTGTTCTTTTCCTGCTCCAGTTCCAGTTCGTCTCGCCGCCAGACGCCCACCGTAGGCAACCCCATGGACGCCGGCCGATCGCGCAAACGGACGCATAGCAACAGACCGACGGCGATGCCGATAAGGCCCGGCACGATCATGCCGTAGCGCCAGCCGTACCCCATCGCCAAGGCGCCCGCCAGCAGCGGGATCAAGGCTCCGCCGACATTGTGCGAGGTATTGCAAATCGCCCACCAGAAACCCCGCTCGTTGCGCGAGTACCAGGCCGTCATCAGTTTGGCGCACGGCGGCCAGCCCCAGCCCTGAAAGAAAGCGTTCAGCGTCCACAGCGCGGTGAAGGCCAGCAGGCTGCTGCTGAAGCCGAACAGAATGTTGACGATGCCGGTGGCGATCAGCCCCAGGCCCATGAAGTAACGCGGATTGGCGAAGTCGCTCATCATGCCGGACACGAAACGCGACACGCCGTAAACAATGTAGAACATCGACAGGATGGCGCCGCCGGCGGCCCGTTCCCAGCCCAGGTCGTCCAGCATCGCCGGCATGATGGAGTTGAAACTGCGGCGGGTGAAATAGTAAACGGCATAACCGGCGTACAAGCCCAGCATGATGTGGAGCCGCCAATGGCGGTAGCTGGCGTTGATTTCTTCCTGGCTCTTGTCTACCGGCGCTTCCGGCTGCGCGCGCAGCCAACTCAGCCATGGTCTCAGGGACATGTGCGTTCTCCTCTGTCCGCGCCGCTGCGACGGCGGCGCTGTTGTTACTGGCGCGTCTCCGCGCGCCTTGCCTCAACCCAGGCGCTGAATCAGATCCAGCGCCTCGCGATGGCGGGCTGGATCGCCCGCCGCCAATACCCGGCTGCCGCTGTCCAATGTGATCGCCCTGCCCTCCCAATCGCTGATCACGCCGCCGGCGCCCTCGATAATGGGCCGCATCGCCGCGTAGTCGTAGAGCTTGAGGCCGGCGTCCAGCGCCAGATCGGTGCGCCCGGAGGCCAGCAGGCCGTAGCTGCGGCAAGCGCCGCCGTAGACCCGCCAGCCGCTGCGCTGACAAAAGCCCTGCCATACCGGCCTTTCCTCCGGCAGAAAAAAATCCGGGCTGCTGACCGAGACGAAAGCCCGCTCCAGGCTGGCGCAGCCGCGGGTGCGGCATTCGCGGGCTCCGTCGCGCGTAAACAATAAGGTGGGCAATCCCTGACGCCCGATCCAGCAATCGTCCGTGGCCGGCTGATCTATCACGCCCAGCACTGGCGCCCCCTGATGCAAAAGCGCGATAAGCGTGCCGTAGACCGGCATGCCAGCCATGAAAGAGGCGGTGCCGTCGATAGGGTCCAACACCCACAGCCATTCCGCGTCTCGCTCCCGCACGCCGAACTCCTCGCCCAGCACCCCGTGGCCCGGATAGCGCAACAGGATGCGCTCGCGCAGCTTTTGCTCAATCTCCAGATCCAACTGGGTCACCAGAGTGCGGTCCGGTTTGAACTGCGAACTCCAGTCAGAACGGGAAGCCAGCAAGTCGCGGCTGTCCGCCACCAGTTCCCGAGCGAAGCTCAGCCATTCGTCCAACTGCCCTTGGGAATACCGCATCATTCAAACCTCCTTTCACTGCATCACCGCTCTTGTCGTCCACTGGCCGTTCTTGACCTCGGAAATCGTCACCGCCGCCTTGTTGAGATCGCCTTTGGCGTCGAAGGAAAAATCAGTGCTGACCCCGGCGTAGCTAAGCTTGGTCAAGGCCGGCATGAAGCGCGCCGGTTCAACCGAGCCCGCTTGCTGCATCGCGGCGGCCACCATCATCATGCCGTCGTAGAACTGCGGCCCAAGCCGCACCACATCCTGTTTGAAACGCGCCTGATAACGCTGGCGGAAAGCCTTGCCCGCCGGTCTGTCGTTCAACTGGCCGCCGGGAATCCCGGCGAAGTGGCCTCCCGCGCTGTCGCCGGCCAGGCTGAGGAAGGTAGGCGTCTGCAGCATGTCTCCGCCCAACAGCCTTGCGTCCAGGCCCAGCCGCTTCATCTGCTTGGCCATAGGCGCGGCCTGGGCGTCGGCCCCGCCGTAAAAGATCACCTGGGGCCGCAAGGGCTTGACCGCGGTCAGAATGGCGGAGAAATCACTGGCCTTGTCGTTGGTGTATTCACGGCGAGCGATCTTGCCGCCGCTGGCCTGCACCGCCTTGGCGAACTCGTCGGCGATGCCCTGACCGTAGGCGGTGCGGTCGTCTATCACCACGATGCTCGCCGCCTTCAGCGTCTGCACCGCGAAGTGGCCCAACGCCGCCCCCACCTGGCTGTCGCTGCCCACCAGCCGGAAGGCCGTGCGATAGCCCTGCCGGGTATAAGCCGGGTTGGTGGACACAGACAACTGCGGAACACCGGCGGCGGCGTAGATGCGCGCCGCCGGGATCGACACCCCGGAGTTGAAATGGCCGAGCACCGCCTTGACGCCGGAGTCGACGAAGCGCTGGGCCACCTGAGTGCCGATGCGCGGATCGGCCTGATCGTCCTCCGCCAGCAGTTGGAAGCGCACCGGCTGGCCGCCGACCTGCAACTTGCGCGCGTTCAATTCGTCCACCGCCAGCCGCGCGGCGTTTTCATTGTCCTTGCCGTAATGCGCCTGCGGGCCGGACAAGGGCGAGGCGAAGCCGATCTTGACCAGAGTTTCGGCGGCGGCCGGCCAGGCGCCTATCAGCAACGCGGCGCCGGCGAGCGCCGCCCGCAAGGGGGTAATGGATTTCATCTCGTCTCTCCTTTGTTTTGACATGGGTGCTGCCGAAGGCGGCCCGGCGCCGCGTTGGCGACGCCGGGCCTGACTCTAGTTCACATACCAGATGGTCTTGGTCTGCTGATATTGCTCCAGCGCTTCCAGGCCTTTGTCGCGGCCGCCGAATCCGGACTGCTTGAAGCCGCCGAAGGGTGTGGTGATGTCGCCTTCGGAAAAACCGTTGACCGACACCGTGCCGGCGCGCAACGCGGCGGCGACGCGCTGCGCGCGCTTGACGTCTCGGGTGTACAGCGAGGCGGCCAGGCCGTAGACGCTGTCGTTGGCCAAGCGCACCGCCTCTTCCTCGCTGTCGAAGGTGCTTACCGCCAGGATCGGGCCGAAGATTTCCTCTTGGAAAATACGCATCTTGGCGCTGACCTGATCGAAGATGGTGGGCTCGATATACCAACCGCTGCCCAGCTCTGCGTGGATGCGGCCGCCGTGAACCAGCCGCGCGCCCTCGGCCTTGGCCGCTTCCAAATAGGCTTTCACCCGCTCGAAATGGGCTTGCTCCACCAGCGGCCCCACCTGCACCGCCGGATCGGTGGGCAGGCCCAGCTTCCAGCCGGCCAGCCGACGCTTGAGCTTCTCAAGCAACTCGTCCTTAACCCCGGCGGCGACGATCAAGCGCGAACCGCAACTGCAGTTTTCGCTCATATTCCAGAACGCCGCGGCCAGCACGTCGTCGACGATCTCGTCCAGCGCCGCGTCCTCGAACACCAACTGCGGGCTCTTGCCGCCCAGCTCCAGCACCACTTCCTTCAGATTGCTCTCTGCGGCGTATTGCAGGAACAAACGGCCCACTTCGGTGGAGCCGGTGAAGGACACCATGTCCACGTCTTGATGCCGGCCCAGCGCCTCGCCCACCGCCTGGCCGGAGCCGGTGACCAGGGTCAGCGCCGCGGCGGGAATACCTGCCTGATGCGCCAATTGGGTAATGCGATAAGCGCTGAGCGAGGTCTGCTTGGCCGGTTTCACCACCACCGAATTGCCGGCGGCCAGCGCCGGAGCCACTTTCCACGCGTACATCTGCGCCGGGAAGTTCCACGGCAGCACCGCGCCCACCACACCTATCGGCTCCTTGACGATGAAGCCCAGCGCCTCCGGCCCGGTGGGCGCCACCTTGCCGTAGCACTTGTCTATCGCCTCCGCGTACCAGGCGAAGGTGTCCAGCGTGGCCGGCAGATCGGTGTTCAGGCATTCGGTGATCGGCTTGCCGGCGTCGATGCAGTCCAGAGCCGCCAGTTCCTCCACGTGTTCGCGCAAAAGCGCCACCCACCGTTGCATCGCCTGCTTGCGCTCCGCGGGCGGCCGACGCGACCATTCGCCGGACTCGAAGCAAGCGCGCGCCGCCGCCACCGCGGCGTCGACGTCGGCGGCGTCGCCGGCGGCGACATGGCCGATCAGGCTGTTGTCCATCGGCGTCATATTGTCCAGCCGCGCTCCCCTGCCCTCATATCCGGGGATCAGCAAGCCGGCCCACAAACGCCCGGCGCGGGCGCTCTCGAATACCGCTTCCTTGCTTAATGGCATCTCAGTCTCCCGTTAACGATCGAACGCGGCCAGCGCGTCGAGAAAAGCCTTGGCTTCCGAGCCTGGCAAAGGCAGTAGGGGCAGACGCACATCTCCGGCTTCGACGCCGTGGCGGCGCACGCCCAGCTTGGCCTTCTGGTTGTAACCGCCGGACTCCATCGCCTGGATCGCCGGATACATAGCCTCCATCAGCATGCGTACTCGCGCCCAGTCTTCAGCCTTGGCGGCGTTCAACATCGCCACCTGCTCGCCGGGGAAGACATTGGCCGCGCCGCTGATCCAGCTGCGCACTCCCCAAAACAGGAAATCCGCCGCCTGGTCGTCGCAACCGCAGATCACTTCGAAATCCGGCAGCCGCGCCTGAATCAGCGCCAGCGCGCGGCTGAAATCGCCGCTGCTTTCCTTGATGCCGACGATATTGGGCACGCGGCTCAACTCGATCACGCTGGCGACGTCGATGGACACGCCGGCGCGGGCCGGGAAGTTGTAGAGAATGATGGGCAGCGCGCTGGCGGCGGCTACCGCCTTGAAGTGAGCGACGATGCCGGCCTGATCCGGCAGGCTATAGGCCGGCGGCGCCAGCATCAGCGCCTCGTAGCCCAGCTCCGCCGCCTGGCGCGCGCGCGCTATCGCGCCGCGGGTGGATAGGTCGTTGGCGCCGGCGATCAAGCGCAACCGGCCCTTGCCCGCCTTGGCCACGCATTCCAGCACTTGGCTGCGCTCGTCTTCGTCCAACGCGTAGTATTCGCCGGTGGTGCCGCAGGCGACGATGCCGGCGACGCCTTGTTCGATGAAGCGCTCGACCAGCTGCCGCAGCGCCGCCAAATCCAGGCGGCCGTCGCGGTCGAACGGCGTGACGATGGGGACCAGAATGCCTTGTTGTTGCATAGGGTGTTTCCTTTGTGCTTGAGGGTGGACGGAAGCCGCGCGGCTCAAACCGGCGTCGCGGCGGCGGGACGGGTGCGCCAAATCGCAATGTCGGCGTAGCCGTAGAACACGCTAATGGCGATCACCAGCAGGTGGTACCAAAGAAAGGGCAGATACTGCAGCGTGGACACGCCCAGCGTCGCCGCCATGAACACGCCGCCGTCGCTCCACGGCACCATGGGCGCGGTCACAGTGCCGCCGGCCTCGACATTGCGCGACAACACCCTGCGCTCAATGCCCTGCAGATCGTAATTGCGCTCGGTGATGGTGCTGGCGGTGATCAGCGACACATAGGCGGCGCCGCCGAAGAAATTACCGAAGAAACCGCCCAGGAGCGTGGAGACGGTCAGCCGGCCCGGATTATTGGCCCAGCGCAGAAAATTAGCGCTGATCACCTCCAGAATGCCGGCGCGCTCCATCAGGCCGCCAAGGCCCAGAGCGAACAGGATCAGCGCGATCACGCTGAGCATGGATTCAATGCCGCCGCGATTGAGCAAGGTATTGAGAAACTCCACGTCGGACGCGGTGCGGTTGCCGAAATACGCGGTGCGCACTGCGTCCAACAAGGGCATGTCCTGCGCCCACCAGGCGCAGACCACGCCCATGACCGCGCCGGCAGTGATCACAGGAATGGACGGTAACCGCATCGCCAGCATCCCGATCACCGCCGCCGCGGGCAGCAGCAGCCACCCATTTATGACGAAGTGCGAGGCCAGCGCCTGCATCGCCTGATCTGCGCGACTGGTATCCAGGCTGGCGTCCGCATAGAAGAAGCCGACGCCGAGGAACAACAAAGCGGTCAACAGCGTAGCCGGCGCGCTGACCCACATCATTGAACGGATATGGTCTATCAGATCCACCTTGCACAAGGAGGCGGTCATCACCGTGGTGTCCGACAGAGGCGACATCTTGTCGCCGACGTAAGCGCCGGAAATCACCGCGCCGGCCACCAGCGGCAAAGGCATGCCGAAACTGTAGCCTATGCCCATCATCGCGATGCCGGCCGTGCCGGCGGTGCCGAAGGAGGTGCCGGTGGCCAGCGAGGTCAACATGCAGATGACGAAGGCCGCGCCCAGAAATATCTGCGGGTCCATGATGGCCAGGCCGTAGTAGATGATGGCCGGCACCACGCCGCCGGCGATCCAGGCGCCGATCAGCGCGCCCACGGTGATCAACACCAGCACAGCCACCATGCCATTGTGAATGCCCTGAATCAGCCCCTGCTGCATATCGTCGTAACTGCGGCCCAGCCACACGCCCAGGCCAATCACCAGAAACCAGCTGCTGAACAAGGCCAGTTGGATGGGCAGATCCAGCACATTGAGGAACAGGAACATGATGGCGACGAAACCGGCCATCACCGCGACGACCTGAATCGCGCTCGGCAAGCGCGGCGATGTTTGCTGCATGGCGTCTCTCCTCTGCGGGTGGGTGGCCGGCGGCTCTCAGCAGCCGGTGCGGCCGCGGCGCTAAAAACGCGCCAAGCGGTAAGGATGCAAATCCAGGCCGCTGGAACGCTGCAACACCATGTCGCACAGCAACGCGCCCGTGGTGGCGGCCAGCGTAAGGCCCAAGTGGCCGTGACCAAAGGCGAAATACAGGCCGGCTCGATCCGGCGCAGGGCCGATCACCGGCACGGTGTCAGGCAGCGACGGCCGATTGCCCATCCACAAGGTCATGCCCTCGGTGGAGAAATCGCCGACGATGGCCCTCGCTTTGTCCAGCAGGATCTCCGCGCGCCGCCAATCCGGCGCCGCGTCGCGGTGCGCCAACTCCACGGTGCCCGCCAGCCGCAAACCGCCATCGGCCAACGGCAGAATCACGAAGCTTTCGCTGGCGCACTGGATGAAATGACGCAAGGCCACGCCGGCCTTGGGCAGGTTGACGTGATAACCGCGCTCGCTTTCCAGCGGCACCCGGTAGCGGCACTGGCGGGTGAAGCGGTCGCTCCAAATACCGGCGGCGACGATCACCTGCCCGGCAGCCAGCGTGCGACCGTCGGCGCAGACCACGCCGTCCACCTTGCCGCCACTCTCGCTCAAGGCGGCCGCTTCCGCTTGTTCGAAGACGCCGCCCGCGGCGACGAAGGCATCAAGCAGGCCGCGGCTGAACAGATAGGGATCGTCGACATGGGACCAGGCCGCCACCTTGACCGCGCGCGCCCACCCATCCCGCAGCGCCGGCTCGCAATCCTGAGCGGCCGCCTGATCCAGCATCTGCCAGACCACGCCGTGCTCGGCCTTGCGCCGCCAGGCCGGCAAAGCCTGCTCGAGCTCGGCCGCGTCGCGGTACAAGGTCAATGCGCCGTGCCGCCGCCACATGCCGTCCAGCCCGGCCCGCGCCACCAACGGCGCGTAGTCGGCGGCGGCTCGGTTCAACAAGACAGCCAGCGCGCGGGTCAGCGAAGCCACCCGCGCCGGCCGGCTGGCCAGCGCGAAGCGCGCCAGCCACGGCGTCAGCGTCGGCAGATAGCGCCAGCGCACCGCCAGCGGTCCCAGCGGATCCAGCAACCAGCCGGGCAATCGCCGCCAGACTCCGGGCTCCGCCAGCGGGATCACATCGCTGACCGCCAGCGCGCCGGCGTTGCCGTAGCTGGTTTCCCGCGCCGGCTCGCCGCGGTCCAGCAACAGCACCTCGAGACCGGCCAGCCTCAATTGCAGCGCCGTGGCGATGCCCACCACGCCGGCGCCGACGACAATGACGCGAGCGCTCATCTCAGGCCACCTCGAAGCCGTGGACATAGGGGTCGGCGTCGTCCAGCAGGATGCGGTTGTAGCCGGTAAAGCGCGCCCAGCCCTGCACCGAGGGCACGATGGCCGGGTAATCGCCCACCCGGGTCTCCGCCAGCACGCGGCCGACGAACTGACTGCCGATCAGGCTCTCGTGGACGAAGTCCTCGCCCACGGCCAGCAGGCCGCGCGCATGGCGTTGCGCCAGCCGCGCCGAGGTGCCGGTGCCGCATGGCGAGCGGTCCAGTGCCGACTCGCCGTACAACACCGCGTTGGCGCCGCTGGAACCGGCGTTCTTGGCCGCGCCGGTCCACTGGCAATGGCGGACGCCGCGGATGTTCGGGTCCAGCGGATGGACGATGTCGTAATGCCGGTTCAGGTATTCGCGCAGCTCGCGCCCCATCGCCACCAGTTGCGCCGGCGAGTAATCCGCCATGTCGCGATAGCCCGGCTGCGTCTCGACGATGGGATAGAAATTGCCGCCGTAGGCGATGTCCACCCGCAAGCGCCCCAGCGCCGACACCTCAGCCTCCACGTCCCGCAGATAGAGAAAGGACGGCACATTGGTCAGCGTCACCGCGGCGACCTTGTCGCCCTCCATCCGGTACTGCGCCGCCACCTTGCCCGCCGGCGTGTCCAGGTTCAGCACACCGGGCGTTGCCGGCGTCACCAGGCCGTGCTCCAGCGCCATGGTGACCACGCCTATGGTGCCGTGGCCGCACATCGGCAGGCAGCCGCTGGTCTCGATGTAAAGCACCGCGATATCGCAGTCCTCCCGCGTCGACGGATACAGGAAGGCGCCGGACATCTGCGCGTGGCCGCGCGGCTCGAACATCAGGCCGGTGCGTATCCAGTCATAGCGGCGGATGAAGTCCAAGCGCCGCTCCGCCTGCGTCTCTCCTTCCAGCTGCGGACCGCCGTTCACCACCAGCCTCACGGGGTTGCCGCAGGTATGGCCATCGAGACATTCGAATTCACGCACCGCCATGTTCTTGCTCCTCGCTTGTGATGGGGCCACTCTAACCCCTTCATTTTTTGAATACAATTTTGCAGACATAAAATGGAAAGGCGATAGTGATGGGAAAGCGCTTCTTTACATCAAAATCAAATTTTTATCCAATAAAATCATATTATTACTGTTTGTTGTTTTTTAATCACCTTGCATTGCAACATATTTCACACCATATCAACTCGTGAAAAAAACGAAAAAATCATCAATAATTGAATACAAAATCACAGCCCAATCCGTAAACAGCACCCGCAAAGATCAAAGCCGGCCGCAATCAAGTCTCCGTTGCCTTGACCATTGCCGACCCACCCCGCGCCTGTGATAATTTGAGAACTCCAACTGTCGACACCGCCATGCCTCGAACCACAGCGCCGCGCCAAACCCTCACCGCCACCACTACCGACACGCTGCGCCAGCGCATCTTGCTGGGAGAATGGCCGGCCGGCACTCAACTGCGCCAGGAAGCGCTGTCCAAGGAATTGGGCGTCAGCCGGGTTCCCTTGCGCGAGGCGCTGCGGCAACTGGAGGCGGAAGGTTTGGTGGCGATTACCGAGCGACGCGGCGCGGTGATCGCCCAACTGTCGCTGCCGGAAGTAATGGAGTTGCTGCGGGTGAGAGTGCTGCTGGAATGCGATATGTTGCTGGAGGCCGTGCCGCGGCAAACCCAGGCGGATCTGGACGCGGCCGGCGCGCTGCTGACGCAGTTCGAAGAGGCGCTGCGCCGACGGGATGTCGGCGCCTGGGGCATCCTGAATTCACGCTTCCACCTGGCGCTGTATCAGGCGGCCAACCGGCCGCAAACCCTGGCGCTGATAGAGCAGCTTCACAATCGCACCGACCGCTACACGCGTATGCAGATTCTGCTGACCAATTTCAGCGACCGCGCCCACCGCGAACACAGCGAAATGCTCGAATTGTGCCGCCGCAAGGATGCAATCAGCGCTGCAGCCTTCTTGCGGCAGCACATTCTGAACGCGGAAGAGGCTCTGGAAGCCTGGCATCAGGAGCGCCAGAGCGAAACCGGCCGAGGCGCGCGCAAACCAGCCTGAACCCCGCCCCAAAAACTCGGCAAACGATTGGTTTCAAACAAAAAAGTCCTGAAACACACTATATCCAATGGTTAAAATAATGATGTTGACATCATTTTTTAAGCCATTTGATTATAATCAACTAATGTACAGTTTTGAAAATGCTATGTGCATTAAAATAACAGAAAAATACATTATCCCAACGGTTTAACAGCACACAAAATCAATATAACCACATGTTTTTTAAATAAAAATAAATAGACAACCATCTTGCCGCACTCATTACCTCCGCCAATCTGTACACACCTGATTACATCAATCTGTACATTGCCTGTATCCATACAATGCGATAACAATGCTGCGACAATTAAAAAGCGATTCATCATAGTTAGACTTCGGCAGCCGCCTCATAGTCTGATTGTCTGACCAAAATCAGACGCGACAAAATCGCTCGCAGCCGGAAAAGACTGTCCACTCTCCGGCACCTCTTTCGTGTCAGCAGAACCAGAACGAGCTATTTCGATGCCAAATTTAGACAGAAAATATGACATTCAGAAATTGAATGAAGATCAAATCGCCATCAACATCAATGGCAACACCGTCGTCGCCGCGCAGGGCGAGACCGTACTCAGCGTGCTCAACGCCGTTGGCTTGCGCCGCGTCAGCCGCAACGACAGCCAGCAAACCATGGGTTCCTACTGCGGCATGGGGGTATGCCACTGCTGCCTGGTGCGCATCGACGGCCGCTACAAACGCCGCGCATGCCAAACGGTGGTGCAAGCCGGCATGACCGTGGAAACCGCGGCCAACCGCATCGAACTGGAGGGCCTGCAATGAGCATGCGCCCCATCATCGTCGGCGGCGGCCCTGCCGGCATGGCCGCCGCCATCGAGCTGGTCAATCATGGCCAGCCCTGCACGCTGATAGACGAAGCCTCGCGCCTTGGCGGCGTGGTTTATCGCGGCCCCTTGCGTCAAGGCGTGACCCTGGACTACCTGGGGGAACGCTACCGCGACGCCATGCAGGCTCTGCACGCGGAGTTCTCCAAGGTCAGCCACGCGGTAGAAGTCAAACTGAACACCCGCATTGTCGGCGGCGAAGCCGGCCAGTGGCTATACGCGCTGAATGAACAGGAAAAAGTCGAAAAGATCGACTTTGAACAATTGCTGCTGTCCGCCGGCTGCCACGAACGCAGTGTGCCTTTCCCCGGCTGGACCCTGCCCGGCGTGATCATGCTGGGCGGCCTGCAATTACAGATCAAGAGCGGCGTGGTCAAACCGCTGGGCCGCACCACCATCGTAGGCACCGGTCCCTTGCTGCCGCTGGTGGCCTGTCAATTGCACCGCGCCGGCGCCGACGTTCAGGGCGTCTACGAAGCCAGCTCCTTTGGCCGCATCGCCAAGGAAACCCTGGCCATGCTGAACAAGCCGCAACTGTTCCTGGACGGCCTGAGCATGCTGGCTTACCTGAAACGCCACGGCGTGCCGCTGCACTATGGCTGGGGCGTGGTGGAGGCAAGCGGCCAGCAAGAGGTACAGGAAGTCACTGTCGCGCCGTACGACGACAACTGGACGCCGGACCTGAACCGCGCGGTCAGCCTGGCCACGGAAACCCTGGCGGTGGGCTACGGCTTCATTCCGCGTACCCAACTGACGCAGCAAATGGGTCTGCGCCACGCTTACGACGCAGACGGCTTCCTCAAGCCGGAAATCAACGGCTGGCAACAGAGCAGCGAAGCCCACATCCATCTGGCCGGCGACATCGGCGGCCTGCGCGGCGGCGAAGCCGCCATGCTGAGCGGCCGCATCGCCGCCCAGTCCATTCTCAAACAAAGCGGCGCGATCAGCGCCGAACTGGCCGAGAAAAACCGTCAGCGCTATCTGACGGAGTTGAAGGCGGTGCTGCGCTTCCGCGTGGGCATCGACAGCTTTACTCAGCGCGGCAGCGGACAGCTGACGCTGCCGCGGGAAGACACGGTGATCTGCCGCTGCGAGAACGCCCTACGCAGCGATATCGACTCCGCGCTTGAACAAGGCGTGCAGGACTTGATCAGCCTGAAGATGCGCACCCGCGTCAGCATGGGCGACTGCCAGGGCAAGATGTGCGTCGGCTATTGCAGCGACCGCCTGCGCGAGCACACCGGCAAGGCGGACGTGGGCTGGATCCGGCCGCGCTTCCCGCTGGACCCCTTGCCGTTCTCCGCCTTCCAAACCGAAACCGAAGAGGCCTGACCATGAGCAGACAATACGACATCGTGATTGCCGGCGGCGGCGTGATCGGCGCCTCTTGCGCCTACCAGCTGTCCAAACGCAAAGACCTGAAAATCGCGCTGATCGACGCCAAGCGCCCCGGCAACGCTTCGCGCGCCTCCGCTGGCGGCCTGTGGGCGATCGGCGAATCGGTAGGCCTGGGCTGCGGCGTGATTTTCTTCCGCATGACCTCGGCCAAAAACAAGCGCGAGGCGGCCGGCGCCGCCATCGCCGTGGACGCCAGCACGCCGCACATCCTGCCGGAATCCTTCTTCAATTTCGCGCTGGCCTCCAACGCGCTGTATCCGGCCCTGCATCAGGAATTGATCGAAAACCACGGCATGGATTTCAAGTTCGAGGAGACCGGGCTGAAGTTCGTGATCTACGACGAGGAAGACCAACTCTACGCCGAACACATCGCCGCGCAGATCCCCCACCTGTCCGACCAAGTGCGCTGGGTAGACCAGGCTCAGTTGCGTGAAAACGAGCCCTACATCAGCCACGAAGCCACCGGCGCGCTGGAGTTCCTGTGCGACCACCAGGTCAGCCCCTTCCGCTTGACCGACGCCTACACCGAGGCGGCGCGCCAGAACGGCGTAGACGTGTTCTTCAACACCAATGTCACCGGCGTGCTCAAGCAAGGCTCGCGCGTCACCGGCGTTCGGACACTGGAAGCCGGCGAATTCCACTGCCACACCCTGATCAACGCGGCCGGCTCCTGGGCCGCCGAGCTGAGCCAGTGGGCAACCGGCGTCGACATTCCGGTCAAACCGGTCAAGGGCCAGATCGTGCTGTCGGAAAAAATGCCCAAGCTGCTGCGCGGCTGCATCACGACCAGCGATTGCTATATCGCGCAGAAGGACAACGGCGAGATCCTGATCGGCAGCACCACCGAGGACAAGGGCTTCGACGTCACCAACACCTATCCGGAAATCGCCGGCCTGGTCAAAGGCGCTATCCGCTGCCTGCCTGAGATGCAAAACATCAACATCAAGCGCTGCTGGGCCGGCCTGCGCCCCGGCTCTCCAGACGAACTGCCCATCTTGGGTCCGATGCAGGGCGTGGACGGCTACCTGAACGCCTGCGGCCATTTCCGCACCGGCATTCTGACTTCCGCCATTACAGGCGTGATGCTGGACGCGCTGGTGCGCGGCGAAACACCGCCGCTGGACGTAACGCCCTTCCTGGCCGACCGTTTCAACGCCCCGGCCGCCAAGCCGACGCTACAGGAAGCCGTCGAACTGGCGCTCTCCTAAAACGCGAAGGCCTGCGCGCGCGCAGGCCTCCCCGCTGACTCAGATGTTCCTCTGTTACAGGCCGGCTAATCCGGCCTGCTTTTTTTCCCCTCCGGACCAGCCCTTCAAAGCCGCTCAAAGCCTCGTCTGCAGGAGCTAAACATAACGAAAACCGCTGAGAAGACGGAGTGTACACACGGTATATGAGCATTTCGAAAGTGTTTTCAACGCCGTATCGCCGACGCGTAGCAGATCGTGAGCAGGTTCTTACTGGCCAATGCCGCGGCGCTCATATACCGCCTGCGCCAAAGTGCCCAGATCGACGTATTCCAGTTCGCCGCCCACCGGCATGCCGCGCGCGATGCGCGTCACCTTCAGGCCACGCTCCTTCAGCAGCTCGGCGATCATATGCGCGGTAACCTCGCCCTCCGCGGTGAAATTGGTGGCGATGATCACCTCCTGCACCGCGCTGTCCGCCGCCCTCACCAGCAGCTTGTCCAGATTGATGTCTCGCGGGCCGACATTGTCCAGCGGCGAGATGCGGCCCATCAGCACGAAATACAAGCCGTCGAAACACTTGGCCTGTTCCAGCGTCAACAGATCCGCCGGCATCTCCACCACGCACAGCAAATCCTGACGGCGCTCCTCGTCGGCGCAGATCGGACACAGAGGCGTTTCGCTGAAAGTATTGCAACGCTCGCAGTGGGTCAGCTGAGTCAAGGCCCGGTCCAGCGCACGCGCCAGCTTGTCCGCGCCCTTCTTGTCGCGTTGCAGCAGATGGAAGGCCATGCGCTGCGCAGTTTTGGGGCCGACGCCCGGCAACACTTTCAGAGCGGAGATCAGGTGATCTAGAGCGGGAGGGTTCTTCATCGCTTTCACAATCGGTAAAAACGGCGGCGCAAACGCGCATGCCGCCAGGCAAAGACCAGACGGAAAATGCCGTAATGCAGTGTCAAAAGCCAGGGGGCGCGCGGCGCAAAGCCGACGCGGTCCACTACTTCGCAGCCATCGGGCAAGGCGCGCACCCGCCGCCGGTGCAGCCAGCGCCGCTGGGTCAGCATGGTCGAACGCTCGTCGAAGGCGCCCGGTTCCAGCCGCGTCAGCCCCAAGTCATCGTATTCCACCGGCAGCAGGCCAAACAGCAGAATCCAGCAACGTCCGATTTGCGCCGGAGGCGTCAGCCCGGCAGGCAGGGCCTTGCCCGGCAAGCGCATGTGGAGCCAGGGCCACAATTCGTCGTTGACGCCGGCGGCGCGGGTGGCGTGCGCCCACACTCTGTCGGCATTCACGCTCAGCCGGCTGCGCACGGTGAAATGGGCGAATCGGCGCATGGCTACCCCGGAATCAACGCAAAAATGGCCCGGCGCGCGCCGAGCCATCCGGATGCCGAAATCGTCGCGATCAGAACGGCAGCTTCATGCCGGCCGGCAGGTTCAGACCCGCGGAAAAACCGGACATCTTTTCCTGGGTGGTGGCTTCCACCTTGCGCACCGCGTCGTTGAACGCGGCGGCGATCAGGTCTTCCAGCATTTCCTTGTCTTCCTTGGCGTCGTCCAGCAGGCTGTCGTCCAGGCTGACGCGCTTGACGTCGTGAGAGCAGGTCATCACCACCTTGACCATGCCGGCGCCGGACTGGCCCTCCACTTCCACCTTGGCCAGTTCTTCCTGCGCCTTTTTCATATTGTCCTGCATTTGCTGGGCCTGCTTCATCAGGCCGGCGATGCCACCTTTGCCAAACATAATCGTTTCACTCCTTCACGGGTTGAATGGTTTCGATGAGCAGCGTCGCGTCGAATTCGCGCACCATTTGCTGCACCACCGGATCGTTTTTCATATTCTCGCGCGCGATGTTCAACTGCTCCTGCCGATGGCGAGCGTCTTTCATCGCCGGCGTTTCCAGGCCCAGCTCCTCCACCGTCACGGCCAATTCCACCGGCCGGCCGAAGCGTTCGCTCAGCGCTAATTTGAGCTTGTCCTGATAATCGCGGCTGGTCATGTGGCGGAAGCTCTCCGGCACCGCCAGCGCCAGGCGATCCTGGCTCCAGTCCTTCAATACCGCATTATGGGCCAGCATGCGCGCCGCGCCCAGCTTGGCGCCCAATTCGGTCACCAAGGCCTGCCAGTCGCCGTCAAACTGATAATCGACCGCTTCCTCCGGCTCTTGCTGCAGATAGGACGGCATCTCCTCGTCCGCCGCGGCGCCCTGGTCCCAAGGCACATCGTCGGGGCTAACGTCGCCGTCGCTACCGTCGTCCTCGTCATCCGCGGCTTCCGGCTTGGCCGGCGGCGCGGCCTGCGGAGCCGGCCTGGCTTCCGGCGCGGCAGGCTCGGGTTCGGGTTCCGCCGCCGGGGCGCTTTCCTGTGCCGGGGGCGGCGCGGACTGACGCGGAGCCGGCGAACTCAGGCCGGCGGCCTGCAAAGCGCGCGCGGCCGGCGAAATCCCCCCAGGCGCGGCCGGGGCCGACTGCGCTGGCGGCTGTTGCGGCCGCGTAGACGCGACGGGGGCAGGCCGCGACGGCGCGGACTCCAGCTGCGTGTTGGCCGGGTGGAAGGCAAGCATGCGCAACAGGGTCATATTGAAACCGGCGTGCTCGTCCGGCGCCAGCGCCAAGTCTTTGCGACCATGAATGGCGATCTGGTAATACAACTGCACGTCCTGCGGCGAGATGGCGTCCGCCAGCGCCTGCAACGCGTCGCGTTCCGGCTCGTCCTGGGCGATCGCCTGCGGCACGGTCTGCATCAGCGCCAACTGCTGCAGCAAGACCGCCAATTCGCTCAACGCGCCTTCAAAGCTGACGCCGCGCTCGGCCAGGCTGTCGGCTTGCGCCATCAGCTGCGGGCCGTCGCCAGCGGCCAACGCCTGCAGCAAGGCAAACAGGTAACGGCGGTCCACCGCGCCCAGCATCGCGCGCACGCCGTCTTCCTTCACGTCGCCCAGACCGTAGGCGATGGCTTGGTCCAGCAGCGACTGCGCGTCGCGCATGGAGCCGGCGGCCGCGCGGCCCAGCAAGGCAAGCGCCGGCGCTTCGTAGGCGATGCCTTCCACATCCAACATATGGGCCAGATGGCCGGCCACTTGCTGCGGCGTCATATTGCGCAGCGAGAACTGCAGACAGCGGCTCAACACCGTCACCGGCACCTTCTGCGGATCGGTGGTGGCCAGGATGAATTTGACGTGGGCCGGCGGCTCCTCCAGCGTCTTCAGCATCGCATTGAAGGCGCTCTTGGACAGCATGTGCACTTCGTCGATGATGTAGACCTTGAAGCGGCCGGAAGTCGGCGCGTACTGAGCGTTTTCCAGCACTTCGCGGATATTGTCGATGCCGGTGTTGGACGCGGCGTCGATCTCCAGCAAATCGACAAAGCGGCCGGTGTCGATCTGACGACAGGCCGAGCACTCGCCGCAAGGCTCCGCGGTGGTGCCGGTTTCGCAATTGAGGCTCTTGGCCAGAATCCGGGCGATGGTGGTCTTGCCCACCCCGCGCGTCCCCGTCAGCAGATAAGCGTGATGCAGACGCTGTTCTTTGAGGGCGTTGGTCAAGGCGCGCACCACGTGCTCCTGGCCGACCAGATCGGCAAAGCGCTTGGGACGCCACTTACGGGCAAGGACTTGATAGCTCATGGGGGCGGATTTTAATGGCAATTGCCGCGCGTGGCGACAGGTTTCGCGCCGCCGCGGCGCGCGGCGCGCGGGGTCACGGCTGGGCGGCGGCCTGGCCCGCCAGGTAGCGCTGGCGCAGCTGATCCGCGATTTCCTGCACCGCCTTGGCGTACAGCGTGCTGCGGTTGTAGCGAGTGATCACGAAGAAGTTGTTGAGGCCCAGCCAATATTCGGTAACGCCGGGCGCCGTTTCCAGCGGCACCAGCACCGCCGGCACGTCGTCGGCCACCGGCGACTGCGGCGTCACGCCCATTTTCTTCAGCTCGCCCACGGTGTAATGCAGATTGAACTTGTCGGCGATCAGCTGATCGATCTGTGGCCCCGGCTGGACGCTGGCCGGCAGGATTACGTCGTCGCCGTGGCGCCAGCCGTGGCGCTGGAAGTAATTGGCCACGCTGCCGATCACGTCGTCCGGATCGCTCCAGATGTCGCGGTGACCGCTGCCGTCGAAATCCACAGCCCATTTTCGGAAGCTGGACGGCATGAACTGCGGCCAGCCCATCGCCCCGGCGTAAGAGCCCTTCAGCGTCAGCGGGTCCTTGCCCTCCTCCTTGGCCAGCAGCAGGAATTCGGTCAACTCCTTGCGGAAGAAGTCCGCGCGGCGCGGATAATCGAAGCCTATGGTGGACAAGGCGTCCACCAGGCGGAAGGATCCGGTGTTGCGGCCGTAATGGGACTCCACGCCCAGGATGGCGACGATAAGCTCGGGCGCCACGCCGTATTGCTGCTCGGCCCGCGTCAGCGCGGCCGCGTTGGCGCGCCAGAACGCCACGCCGTCTGCGATGGTCTTTTCTCCCACCGTGGAATTGCGGAACTGATACCAGGGCCGCGAAGTGGACGGCTTATCCAGTATCTTGATGATGTTGGGCTTGAGTTCGACGTTGGCGAACACAGCCTCCAGCTCCGGGCGGTTGAACTGGCCGCCTGCCACCTGCTCGTCGATGTAGCGCTGAACGTCCGGACGCGCCAGGAAAGCCGCGTCGGCCTGTGCCAACTGGAAGGAGAACAGAGCCGCCAACGGGGCCAGTTTAAGCAGAGATTTCATGGGCTGGTTTCTGAATATGCGTTTTTGACTTAGCCGCGCTCCTTTAAGAAAAGCGCGGCGCGAAAACTAAAAGCCGCAGGCCTTGCGGCGGCGGCCAAAACCGCCGAACGGCCGGCTCCTAGCGTTAGAGCCTTTTTACGATCTCGCGAGCAAGAGCGAGACAAGGCGAAAACAACCGAAAAAGCGGGATGTACTCGTGGTACATGAGCATTTTGAGGGTGTTTTCAACGCTGTACGTACCTCCGAAACGCAGCAGATCGTAAACAGGTTCTTAGGCCCGGAACGACAAGGCGCTGGACACCAGCCGCGCGGTGATGTCGACGATGGGTATCACCCGCTCGTAAGCCATCCGGGTGGGCCCCACCACGCCCAGCGCGCCGACCACCTGGCCGTTGATCCGGTAAGGCGCGGTCACCACCGAGCATTCGTCCAGCGTCACCACTCCGGACTCCTCGCCGATGAAAATGTTCACGCCCTGCGCTTCCCGCCCCTGGTTCAGCAGCTTCAGCAATTCGGTCTTGCGTTCGAACACGCTGAACAACTGACGCAGCCGCGACAAGTCCTCGGACAGATCGCTCACCTCCAGCAGCCGGCTGCCGCCGGCCACCACCACCGCCGCGCTGCTGGCCGCCATCGAGCTCTGCCCCAGGCGGATCGCCGCCGACATCAGTTCGGCGATGTCGCCTTGCAACTGGCGCAACTCGTCCGCCACCCGGCTGGCGATGCGATCCAGCCCCTGGCCGGCGTAATGCTGGTTGATGAAATTGCCGGCCTCTATCAATTCCGACGGCGTGTAATCGCGTTCGGTGGTCAGCAGATGGTTCTGCACGTCCCCATCCAGCGTCACCAGAATCATCAGCACCCGTCGCTCGGACAGGCGCAGGAATTCGATCTGGCGGAAGGCGATGTCGGAACGCTGCGGCGTGACGATCACGCCGGCGAAATGAGTCAGCTCGGACAGCAGCGAGGACGCGGACTGGGCGATGCGCTGCGGGCTGTCCGGCTGCAGGTTCAGCTCCAGCTCGTGCAGCGCCGCCTCTTCCAGCGGCCGGATGGTCAGCAGGCGATCGACGAACATGCGGTAGCCGCGCGCGGTGGGCACCCGACCGGCCGAGGTGTGCGGCGCCGCGATCAGCCCCATCGCCTCCAGTTCCGCCAGCACATTGCGGATGGACGCGGACGACAGCTCGACGCCGGGCAGCATCGACAGGGTCTTGGACCCCACCGGCTGGCCGTCGACGATATAGCGTTCGATCAGGACCTTGAGCAGGTGTTGCGCGCGTTCGTTCATCATGATGGCTTCATTGTACACAGGGTGGACACTTGTAAAAGTGGTCGCAATCACAACTTTTTCAAGCGAGATCGCGCTTTCCCGTCCCGAAGGACGGTATCGCCGGCAAGCGGCCCTGCCGTTGGCCAAGGCTTTATGAGATAATCGACGCCATCTTTTCGGCTATCGGCGCAGCAAACGCAAGCGCGGCGGGCCTTCCCCGCCCGCGCCCCGCAAACCCCTGTCCGGCATCGGGTTTTTCCGCCAACAGGACGCTTGCCGCCGCTGGCCGACCATTCATTTCGTTTAGCGCCCCACACTGGAGACAGCATGGCATCCGAAGACAAGAGCAAAGCGTTGGCCGCGGCCCTTGCCCAGATTGAAAAGCAATTTGGCAAGGGTTCGATCATGCGCATGAGCGACAACCAGATCAACGAAAACCTGCAGGTGGTCTCCACCGGCTCGCTGAGTCTGGACTTGGCGCTTGGCGTCGGCGGCCTGCCGCGCGGCCGCGTCGTGGAAATCTACGGCCCGGAGTCGTCCGGTAAAACCACCCTGTGTCTGCAAGCGGTGGCCGAGATGCAAAAACTGGGCGGCACCTGCGCCTACATCGACGCGGAAAACGCGCTGGACCCGCAATATGCGCAGAAGCTGGGCGTCAAGGTCGACGACCTGCTGATCTCGCAGCCGGACACCGGCGAACAGGCGCTGGAAATCTGCGACATGCTGGTGCGCTCCAGCGGCGTCGATCTGATCGTGATCGACTCGGTGGCCGCGCTGGTGCCGAAGGCGGAAATCGAAGGCGAGATGGGCGACAGCCACGTCGGCCTGCAAGCCCGCCTGATGAGCCAGGCGCTGCGCAAGCTGACCGGCAACATCAAGCGCACCAACACCCTGGTGATCTTCATCAACCAGATCCGCATGAAGATCGGCGTGATGTTCGGCAACCCGGAAACCACCACCGGCGGCAACGCGCTGAAGTTCTACGCCTCCGTGCGCCTGGACATCCGCCGCACCGGCGGCATCAAGAAGGGCGAGGAAGTGATCGGCAACGACACCCGCGTCAAAGTGGTGAAGAACAAAGTATCGCCGCCGTTCCGCCAGGCCGATTTCGAAATCCTGTACGGCGAGGGTATCTCCCGCCAGGGCGAAATCATCGAGCTGGGCGTCAAGCACGGCTTCATCGACAAGTCCGGCGCCTGGTACGCCTACAACGGCCAGAAGATCGGCCAGGGCAAGGACAACACCCGCGAGTGGCTGAAGTCCAACCCGGAAATCGCCGCCGAAGTGGAACGCAAGATCCGCGACGCAGTGGGCATCAAAGTGGAAATCACCGAAGGCCAGCCGGACGAAGAGTTCGCGGACGACGCGCTCGACGCCTGATTTCCCGAATGGAAAAAAGCCTGAGGGCGCGAGCCGTCGACCTCCTGTCCCGCCGCGAATACACGCGGCGGGAGCTGGAGCGGCGGCTCGCTCCGTTTGCGGAAAGCCCGGAACAACTGACCGCGCTGCTGGACGAGCTGGCCGAACGCAGCTGGCAGTCCGATCAACGTTTCGCCCAACAGTTCGCCGACAGCAAGGGGCAACGCTACGGCAGCCGCCGGCTGCAGCAGGAAATGCGCCAGCGCGGCGTGGACGCCGAGCTGATCCGCGACGCGTTGCAAGGCCGCGACGACCTGGCCGCCGCCCAGGCGCAATGGCGGAAGAAGTTCGGCCGCATGCCGGACACGCCGCAGGAGCGCGCGCGCCAGATCCGCTTTCTGGCCGGACGCGGCTTCCCGATGTCGGTGATCGGCAAGGTGCTCAGCGGCGTCGACGACGACGACTTTCCCGCCGACGAGGACTAAGCATGCAAACGCGCAGCATCGCCACCCAGATCGACATAAACGCCGCACCGTCCGCGGTCTGGCGCGTGCTGTGCGACTGGGCCGCCTATCCGGAGTGGAACCCCTTCATCGTCGGCCTGCACGGTCGCCAGCAGACAGGCTCCCGGCTGGTGGTCAGCATCCATCCGCCCGGCCGGCCGCGACTGACCTTCCGCCCGCGGCTGGAGGTCTTGCAAACGGCGGACGAACTGGCGTGGCTGGGGCGAGCGCTGCTGCCCGGCCTGCTGGACGGCCGCCACAGTTTCCGTCTGGAAGCGCTGGAAAACGGCGGCACCCGACTGCATCACGACGAAACTTTCAGCGGCCTCTTGCTGCCCTTGTTCGGTCAGGCCTTGCTGGCCGATGCCCGCAAAGGTTTCGAATTGATGAACCAAGCGCTCAAGCGCCGCGCCGAAACCCTTGCCAGCGCGGGCGCGGCTTGACACAATCAGCTGTCCGCGCCGCTCTGGGCTTGAGCCCCCAAAGCGGCCCAGAATTCGCAATCTTACGAAATCAAACATGAAAACCTCTGAAATTCGCCAGAAATTCCTGGATTTCTTTGCCGGCAAAAACCATCAGGTGGTGCCTTCCAGCAGCCTGATTCCCGGCAACGACCCCACGCTGATGTTCACCGTCGCCGGCATGGTTCAGTTCAAGGACGTGTTCCTGGGCTTTGAAAAGCGCGATTACACCCGCGCCACCACCAGCCAGAAATGCCTGCGCGCCGGCGGCAAGCACAACGACCTGGAAAACGTCGGTTACACCGCGCGTCACCACACCTTCTTTGAAATGCTGGGCAATTTCAGCTTCGGCGACTACTTCAAGCAAGACGCCATCACCTTCGCCTGGGAATTCCTAACCGGCGAACAGTGGCTGAACCTGCCCAAGGACAAGCTGCTGGTCACCGTCTACGCCTCCGACGACGAAGCCTACGACATCTGGCACAAGAGCGTGGGCCTGCCGGCCGACAAGATCATCCGCATCGGCGACAACAAGGGCGCGCCGTACGCCTCCGACAACTTCTGGACCATGGGCGACACCGGCCCCTGCGGCCCCTGCACCGAGATCTTCTACGACCACGGCCCGAGCGTGGCCGGCGGCCCTCCGGGCAGCCCGGACGAAGACGGCGACCGCTTCATGGAAATCTGGAACAACGTGTTCATGCAGTTCAACCGCGACGAGTCCGGTACCCTGCATCCGCTGCCCAAGCCGTCGGTCGACACCGGCATGGGCCTGGAACGCCTGTCCACCGTGCTGCAACACGTCAAGTCCAACTATGAAACCGACGCGCTGGCCTGCCTGGTGCGCGCCGCCGCGCGCGAAACCGGCGTGGCCTACAGCCAGGAGGTGCCGTCGCTGAAAGTGATCGCCGACCATATCCGCGCCTGTTGCTTCATGGTCGCCGACGGCATCCTGCCGTCCAACGAAGGCCGCGGCTACGTGCTGCGCCGCATCGCCCGCCGCGCCATCCGCCACGGCTACAAGCTGGGCCAGAAAGGCCTGTTCTTCCACAAGATCGTCGCCGATCTGGTGGCCGAGATGGGCGACGCCTATCCGGAACTGCGCGAAAAGCAGGCGCATATCGAAGACGCGCTGCGCGCAGAGGAAATCAAGTTCGCCGAAACGCTGGAAATCGGCATGGGGCTGGTCGACTCCGCCCTGGAAGGCGGCAAGACCGAGCTTGACGGCGACACCATCTTCAAGCTGTACGACACCTTCGGCTTCCCGGTGGACCTGACCGCCGACATCTGCCGCGAACGCGACATCCACGCCGACCTGGAAGGCTTCGAGCGCGCGATGGAAGCGCAGCGCGAGCGCGGCCGCGCCGGCTCCAGCTTCAAGATGACCGGCAAGGTCAGCTACAGCGGCGCCGACACCTGCTTCCACGGCTATGATTCCGCCAGCACCGACGCCAAGGTATTGGCGCTGTTCAAGGGCACCGAGGCCGTCGCCGCGCTGGAAGCCGGCGAAGAAGGCATCGTGGTGCTGGACGACACCCCCTTCTACGCCGAAGGCGGCGGCCAGGTTGGCGACGTGGGCGAGATTTCGCTGCAAGGCGGCATCGGCGCGCTGTTCGACGTCAACGACACCCAGAAGATCCAGGCCGCGGTATTCGGCCACAAGGGCAAGCTGGCCCGCGGCCGCTTGGCCGTCGGCGACAGCGTGACCGCCACCATCGACCTGCACGCGCGCGCCGCCAGCGCCCGCAACCACTCCGCCACCCACCTCCTGCACGCGGCGCTGCGCCACGTGCTGGGCGCCCACGTGGCGCAGAAGGGCTCGCTGGTCAACCCGGAACGCACCCGCTTCGACTTTGCCCACGGAGAACCGGTCAGCGCCGAGCAGATCGCCGAGCTGGAACGCGTGGTCAACCGCGTGATCAGCCACAACCTGCCGGTCAAGGCCGAAGTGATGAGCATGGAAGCCGCGCAGAAATCCGGCGCGATGATGCTGTTCGGCGAAAAATACGGCGATGAAGTGCGCGTGCTGACCATGGGCGACTTCTCCGCCGAACTGTGCGGCGGCACCCACGTGCAACGCACCGGCGACATCGGCCTGTTCAAGATCGTCGCGGAAAGCGGCGTCGCCGCCGGCGTGCGCCGCGTCGAGGCCGTCACCGGCGAAGGCGCCATCGCCCACATCCAGGCGCAGGACGCCCTGCTCAAGGAAGCCGCCGGCGCGCTGAAAGCGCAGACGCCGGAGGAAGTGACCGCCAAGATCGGCAGCCTGCAGGACAACGTCAAGACTCTGGAAAAAGAGCTGGCCAAGCTCAAGGGCCAACTGGCCTCCTCCGCCGGCGACAGCCTGGCCGACGGCGCCGCCGACGTCAACGGCGTCAAGGTGCTGGCGGTGGAACTGCCGGGCGCGGACAACACCGCGCTGCGCGAAACTCTGGACAAGCTGAAGGACAAGCTGGGCTCCGCCGCCATCGTGCTGGCCGCCAAGGGCGACGGCAAAGTGGCGCTGGTGGCCGGCGTCACCGCCGACCTGACCGCCAAGCTGAAGGCCGGCGAGCTGGTCAACTTTGTCGCCCAGCAAGTGGGCGGCAAGGGCGGCGGCCGTCCGGACATGGCTCAGGCCGGCGGCACCCAGCCGGAAAACCTGGCGGCGGCCTTGGCCGGCGTGCAAGCTTGGGTGGCCGGCAAACTCTAAGCCGCACACCACGCTACGACAAAAGACCGCGCAAGCGGTCTTTTTTTTTGCCCGCCTTTTGCCAAATGGGCCAAGCCGCGCGCATGCTGTAGCGGGACAACGCAGCGGAAACCGCCATGAACTCGCTCGACACGCTGGAACTGCGCGCGGCGCGCGCCGACGAACTACCCGCCGTACTGACCTTGATCGCCCTCGCCTTCCAACCGCTGGTCGCGCGTTTGCCCAGCCGTCCCACCGCGCTGGACGAGACCGAAGACAGCCTGCGCCAGCGGCTGGACGCAGGGGGACAAGTCTACATCGCCAGCCGGCAGGATACGCCCTTGGCCTGCCTCATCACCGCGCCGCTGAACGCCGTCGCGGTGGAATGCAAACGCGTGTGCACCCACCCGGACTGGCAGGGCCAAGGTCTGGGCAAGCGCCTGATGCTGCACAGCGAAGCCCTCCTGAAACAACAAGGTCTCATCCGCATCCAGTTGGCCACCCGCGCGAGCATGCCGGCCAATCTGCGCTTTTATCAGGCGCTGGGCTATCGCATCGTCGCGGAAGATCCTTACCCGGCAGGCATTGCCGATCTGCGTATCATTCTGGAAAAACAATTGTAGACGGAGGACGCGGCTTTCTTGCTTCAGGTCAAGGGAACCAGGATTACGAAATACTAATATTGAGAGGCTTAATTTTGGCTTCTCCTTTTGTTGTTTGCATTTCAGCCCTGCTCGCCTCTCCGACCAGGGCATTTTTTTGCGCGCCGCCCAGCATAAAGGCGGCCGCAGCCGCCTTTATCATCCATTCCACGCCGTTTAGAACACCAGCTTGGCCCCGATCAACCCCAACATCACCGCCAGGGTCGGCCGCAGCCAGCGTTCCGCCAGCCGCCGCGTCAGCTTGCTACCCAGCCAGATGCCGGGCAGGGAGCCCACCAGCAAATTGGCCAGCAGCATTACATCGACATTGCCCAGCCCGGCATGCCCCAGGCCGGCCACCAGGGTCAGCGGCACCGCGTGAGCGATTTCGGTGCCTACCAGCCGCGAAGTCGACAGGGCCGGATAGAGCAGAAACAAGGCCAGGGTGCCCAGGGCGCCGGCGCCGATGGAACTCAGCGTCACCAAGGCGCCCAGCGCCACGCCGGTGGCGATGGTCAGGCCAATGCGCGGCTCCAACGACAGGCTGGCCGCACCACGGCCGCCCAGCCAGCGCAGCAGCAAGGGCTTGCCCAGGATGGCGGCGGCGGTCAGCAACAGCGCCACGCCCAACACCAACTTGAACAGCGTGTCCAGCATCTTTTCCGGCAGCTGCAGATAGGACAGGCCGGCCAGCACCAGCAAGGCCGCCGGCACGCTGCCGGCGGTCAGCCATGCGGCGATGCGCCAGTCGACATGCCCCTGGCGGTGATGCGCCGCCACGCCGCCCATCTTGGTCAAGGCCGCGTACAGCAGATCGGTGCCGACCGCGGTGGCCGGAGAGATGCCGAACCACAGCAAGATGGGCGTCATCAGCGAGCCGCCGCCCACCCCGGTCAAACCGACGATGAAGCCCACCGCCAGTCCTGCGATCGCATACCCCCACTCCATAACCCCCCCTTGGCCGCGCCATTCGATAGCGGGATGCTACGCCAGTTTCATATAACGATTTATACCGTTTTGAAACAACATTATTCGAAAAGTGATTTGCCTCAAAGACTTGCTTCAACCGCCCTCTGAATCATGCTGCGGTAACATCGCGCCGGTAGCGTGAAAAGGCGGAGACGGCAAGCAAACGCAACTTTTGCTTCTAACCGTAACCAAGCAGGGCTTTACAAATCTTCAAAATAGCGTCAATGTCAAAGGGTCAGGGTTTGCCCTGGCCTCACACAAGTACGTGACCGAGAGGTGCAAGGATGATGACTTCCCGTATTCCTCTGAGTGTTCGCAGAAAGCAGGCTAGAGACCAGCACGAGAGTTTTCTCTATGCGGTTGCAAAGCCTCAGTTGAGTGATGCTGAGAGGTCGCGCCAGCAGAAAGTGCGCCAACGCGCACATGATCGGGACGATGCCCGGTTCCTGGCCGACCGCTGCGACGACCTGTTCTGAACACCCGCCCGGCGGATTTCCGCCTCATGACGGCTAGCGACCCAGCCTGACGCCAGGCCGCAGCCCTACTCGCTTGCAAGCCGCGGCGCTGCATCTCTTCTGCGCCGCAGCTTTACTGTTTTTCCTCTTTTCCCGCTACCACCCCGCCAGGCCACTGGCGGCAGGCCGCGTGCGCTCCCTAGACTTATCCCCGCGTATAAAAAAAATTCGTTTTCCCGCCCAAATCTGGCTTGAAATGAAATAAAGGCCAGTTTTTCAAACATTTTTATACGATTTTTATCGGCTACCATGGGGTTTTGTCGGGTTTTTGACGTGCGCTTGCGTACCTTCTCATTACTGATTCGAATGGAGATTTTCATGATGGATGCCGTCTATCTGGGACTCGTCCTGCTGTTTGGCGCGCTGAGCTACGGCTTTGTCGTCGGCTGCCAACACCTGGGAGAAAAGAAATGAGCGTCTGGTATCTGCTTAGCGCGCTGATCGCGCTGGGCCTGCTTGGCTATCTGATCTACGCACTGCTTAAGCCGGAGAATTTTTAATCATGTTCGCCAATTTCATCGGCTCGGCCGCACCCTTGCAGCTGGGCTTGTTCCTGCTGGTGCTGCTGGCGCTAGCCTGGCCTCTGGGCGCCTATATCGCCCGTGTGATGCAGGGCGACAATGTCGGCCCCCTGCGCCTGTTCGCGCCGCTGGAGCGCGGTTTCTACCGGCTGGCCGGCGTTAAGCAGGACGAAGACATGGGCTGGCGCGGCTACGCGGTGGCCTTGCTACTGTTCAACGTGCTGGGCGCACTGGCGCTGTACCTGTTGCAACGCGTGCAGGGCTGGCTGCCTTTCAACCCGCAGGGCATGGGCGCGGTGGCGCCGGACTCCGCATTCAACACCGCGATTTCCTTCATCACCAACACCAACTGGCAAGGCTATGGCGGCGAGTCCACCATGGGCTATCTGGTGCAGATGCTGGGCCTGACGGTGCAGAACTTCCTGTCCGCCGCCACCGGCGCGGCGGTGGTGCTGGCGCTGGTGCGCGGCTTCGCCCGTCACAGCTCGGCCAAGATCGGCAACTTCTGGGTGGACGTCACCCGCTTCACCCTCTACGTGCTGCTGCCGCTGTCCTTCGTGTTCGCGCTGGTGTTCAGCCAGCAAGGCATGATCCAGAACCTGTCCGCCTATAAAGACGTGCAGATGGTGGAGACCACCCATTACCAGCAGCCCAAAACCGATGCCCAGGGCAATGCGGTCAATGGCGCCGACGGCAAGCCGGTGATGGTGGACGCCAGCACGCAGAAACAGACGCTGCCGATGGGGCCGGTGGCCTCGCAGGAGGCGATCAAGCTGCTGGGCACCAATGGCGGCGGTTTCTTCAACGCCAACTCCGCGCATCCGTTCGAAAACCCCACCCCCCTGACCAACTTCCTGCAAAGCCTGGCCATCTTCCTGATCCCGGCCGCGCTGTGCTTCATGTTCGGCCGCATGGTGGGCGACCAACGCCAGGGCTGGGCCATCATCGCCGCGATGACGGTAATGTTCGCCTGCGCGGTCGCGACAACCACCGGCGCGGAACTAGCCGGCGTGCCGCAGTTGAGTGCCATGGGCGTGGATCAACAGGCCAGCCATGTGCAGGCCGGCGGCAATATGGAAGGCAAGGAAACCCGTTTCGGCGTCATCGACACCTCCTTGTTCATCGCAGTGACCACCTCCGCCTCCTGCGGCGCGGTCAACGCCATGCACGATTCCTTGACCCCCATAGGCGGCCTGGTGCCCACCTTCCTGATGCAATTGGGCGAGGTGGTGTTCGGCGGCGTCGGTTCCGGCCTGTACGGCATGCTGATCTTCGCCATCCTGGCGGTGTTCATCGCCGGCCTGATGGTGGGCCGCACGCCGGAATA
This sequence comes from Chromobacterium sp. IRSSSOUMB001, assembly GCF_023507765.1. Taxonomy (NCBI): domain Bacteria; kingdom Pseudomonadati; phylum Pseudomonadota; class Betaproteobacteria; order Neisseriales; family Chromobacteriaceae; genus Chromobacterium; species Chromobacterium sp. IRSSSOUMB001. The sequence goes on along the minus strand of NZ_JALCYU010000001.1, from coordinate 115,668 downwards.
CCTGGGCAAGAAGATAGAAACCTACGAGATGAAGATGACGGCAATCACCATTCTGGTGACTCCGGTGCTGGTGCTGACGCTGACCGCCGTCGCGGTGCTGGCCGCCTCCGGCAAGGCCGGCATCCTCAACCCCGGCGCCCACGGCTTCAGCGAGGTGTTGTACGCCTTCACATCGGCCGCCAACAACAATGGCAGCGCCTTCGCCGGCCTGTCCGCCAACACGCCTTTCTACAACATCGCCACCGGCGTGGCCATGTTCTTCGGCCGCTTTTTCATGATTGTGCCCATCCTGGCCATCGCCGGATCGCTGGCCGCCAAGAAGCGTCTGGCCGTCACCGGCGGCACCCTGCCCACTCACGGCCCGCTGTTCGTGGTGCTGCTGATAGGCACCGTATTGCTGGTGGGCGCGCTCAACTATGTTCCCGCGCTGGCGCTAGGCCCGGTCGTCGAGCAATTGCAGATGATCAACGGTCGCTGAGCCTGACGGGAGGATGCAGAAAATGAACAATATCAACCATTCCAATATCCAGCCCGCTCAAGCGAGCCATCGGAGCGCGGCCAAGTCCATGCTGGACCCCAGCCTGGTAAAACCGGCCATCGTCGACTCCTTCAAAAAACTATCGCCGCGCACTCAATGGCGCAATCCGGTGATGTTCGTCGTCTACATCGGCAGCATCTTGACCAGCGCGCTGTGGGTTCAGTCGCTGGCCGGCCAGGGCGAGGCGCCGTCCGGCTTCATCCTGGCGGTGGCGCTGTGGCTGTGGTTCACCGTGCTGTTCGCCAACTTCGCCGAAGCGCTGGCCGAGGGCCGCAGCAAGGCCCAGGCGGCCAGCCTGCGCTCCGCCAAGAAAAACGTGGTGGCCAAGAAACTGTCCGGCCCCAGCCACGACGCCGGCAAGACCGTGATAGACGGCAGCAGCCTGCGCAAGGGCGACTATGTGTTGGTGGAAGCCGGCGACGTGATCCCGGTGGACGGCGAGGTGATTGAAGGCGTGGCCTCGGTGGACGAGTCCGCGATCACCGGCGAATCCGCTCCCGTGATCCGCGAGGCCGGCGGAGATTTCTCCTCGGTCACCGGCGGCACCCGCGTGCTGTCCGACTGGATCGTGGTGCGGATTTCCGTCAACCCGGGCGAAACCTTCCTCGACCGCATGATTGCGATGGTGGAAGGCGCCAAGCGCCAGAAAACTCCGAACGAGATCGCGCTGACCATCCTGCTGGTGGCGCTGACCATCGTGTTCCTGGTGGTCACCGTCACCCTGCTGCCCTTCTCGCTGTTCAGCGTGGAAGCGGCCAAAGCCGGCTCGCCGATCACCATCACCACCCTGGTGGCCTTGCTGGTCTGCCTGATCCCCACCACCATCGGCGGCCTCTTGTCCGCCATCGGCGTGGCCGGCATGAGCCGGATGATGGGCGCCAATGTGATCGCCACCTCCGGCCGCGCGGTGGAAGCCGCCGGCGACGTGGACGTGCTGCTGTTGGACAAGACCGGCACCATCACCCTGGGCAACCGCCAGGCCTCCACCTTCATCCCGGCTCCCGGCGTCAGCGAGCAGGCGCTGGCGGACGCCGCGCAACTGGCCTCGCTGGCCGACGAAACTCCGGAAGGCCGCAGCATCGTGGTGCTGGCCAAAAAGCAATTCAATCTGCGTCAGCGCGAACTGGCCAGCCATGAAGCCGTATTCATCCCCTTCACCGCGCAAACGCGTATGAGCGGCATAGACTACGACGGCCGCCAGATCCGCAAGGGCGCCATCGACGCCATCCGCCGCCATATCGCCGATCAGGGCGGCCAGTTTCCGGACGCGCTGGCCAAGAGCGCCGATGACGTGGCGCGTCGCGGCTCCACTCCGCTCTTGGTGGCGGAAGGCAACCGCGCCTTGGGCGTGATTGAGCTGAAGGACATCGTCAAGGGCGGCATCAAGGAGCGCTTCGCCGAGCTGCGCCAGATGGGCATCAAGACAGTGATGATCACCGGCGACAACCCGCTGACCGCCGCCGCCATCGCCGCCGAAGCCGGCGTGGACGACTACCTGGCCGAGGCCACGCCGGAGGCCAAGCTCAAGCTGATCCGCAGCCACCAGGCCGAGGGCAAGCTCGTGGCGATGACCGGCGACGGCACCAACGACGCGCCGGCGCTGGCCCAGGCCGACGTGGCTGTGGCGATGAACACCGGCACCCAGGCGGCCAAGGAAGCCGGCAATATGGTGGACCTGGACTCCAACCCCACCAAGCTGATCGAAATCGTGGAAATCGGCAAGCAGATGCTGATGACGCGCGGCTCGCTGACCACCTTCTCCATCGCCAACGACGTGGCGAAGTACTTCGCCATCATTCCCGCCGCTTTCGCCAGCACTTACCCGCAATTGAACGCGCTGAACGTAATGGGCCTGAACAGCCCGGCCTCGGCCATCATGTCGGCGGTGATCTTCAACGCCGTCATCATCGTGTTCCTGATCCCGCTGGCGCTGAAGGGCGTCAAATACCAAGCCAAGAGCGCGGCGGAGCTGCTGCGCGGCAACCTGCTGATCTATGGCCTGGGCGGGCTGCTGGTGCCCTTCGCCGGCATCAAGCTGATCGACATGCTGCTGGGCGCGCTGGGCCTGGTATGAGCACTGAAAGGAAAAACCAAATGAAACTGTTACGTCCCCTGCTGGTGGTGTTTGGCGGCCTGACCCTGATCACCGGCCTCGCCTACCCGCTGCTCACCACCGGAGCGGCCCAGGCGCTGTTTCCGTTCCAGGCCAATGGCAGCCTGATCGAGCGCGACGGCAAGATCGTCGGCTCGCGGCTGATAGGCCAGAACTTCAGCGGCCCGCAATATTTCTGGGGCCGTCCATCCGCCACCGGTCCAATGCCGTACAATGCCGGCGGGTCCAGCGGCTCTAACCTAGGCCCTACCAACCCGGCGCAGCTGGACGCGGTGAAAGCCAATGTGGCGCGCATCCGCGCCGCCCACCCGGCGCAAAGCGGCCCGGTGCCGGTGGACCTGGTCACCGCTTCGGCCAGCGGCCTGGATCCGGAAATTTCCGCCGCCGCGGCTTTCTACCAGTTGGAACGCGTCGCCGCCGCCCGCAAGATGGAGCCGGCCGCGCTGCGCAAGCTGGTGGAAAGCCGGGTGATAGGCGAAACCTTCGGCTTGCTTGGCGAGCCGCGCGTCAATGTGCTGGAATTGAATCTGGCGCTGGACCAGGCCGCCAAAGCCTGATCGCCCTTCGGCGCCGGGGGCGCAGCGGGGCTTGCTCCGCCTCGTCCCCGGCGCCGATGAATGAATAAGAACGTGTTTACGATCTAGCGGGCTAGAGCGAGACAAGGCGTTGCGGCTGAGAAAGCGGAATGCGCAAGTGGCACGTGAGCATTTCCAGGACGATTTCAACGCCCTTTTCCATCCATCCTGCCGACGCGCGGCAGATCGTAAACAGGCGCTAAACAAAGCTCGCATATGACCGATTCCCGTCCCGATCCGGACGCCCTGCTCGATGAGCTCAAACGCGAAGAACTAGACGCCCAGCGCGGCCGGCTGAAGATTTTCTTCGGCGCCTGCGCCGGCGTCGGCAAGACTTACGCCATGCTGGCGGCGGCCCGCGCCAAGCGCCAGGACGGCGCGGCGGTGCTGGTGGGCGTGGTGGAAACCCACGGCCGCAAGGAAACGCAGGAACAACTGGCCGATCTGGAAGTCCTGCCGCCAAGACAGATCGCTTATAAAGGCCACGAACTGGCTGAATTCGATCTGGACGCGGCGCTGGAACGCCGGCCCCAGCTGATCCTGATGGACGAGTTCGCCCACTCCAACGCGCCCGGCTCTCGCCACCCCAAACGCTGGCAGGATGTGGAAGAACTGCTGGCCGCCGGCATCGACGTTTACACCACCCTCAATGTCCAGCACCTGGAAAGCTTGAACGACGTGGTCGGCCAGATCACCGGCATCGTGGTGCGCGAAACCCTGCCCGACCATGTGTTCGACCGCGCCGACGAAGTGGCGCTGGTGGACCTGCCGCCAGACGAGTTGCTGGGCCGCCTGGCCGCCGGCAAGGTCTATCTGCCTCAGCAAGCCGAACGCGCGGTGAAGAACTTCTTCCGCAAGGGCAATTTGCTGGCGCTGCGCGAACTGGCGCTGCGCCGCACCGCCGACCGCGTGGACGCCCAGATGCGCGCCTACCGCGCCGACCAGGCCATCAACCCGGTGTGGCATGCACGCGAGCGGCTGCTGGTCTGCGTCGGCTCCAGCGCCGGCATCGACAAGCTGATCCGCAGCGCCAAGCGCCTGGCCGCCAGCCTGGACGCGGACTGGATCGCCGTCTACGTGGAAACGCCCCAGCAGCGCAAACTGTCCGAGGATCAGCGCGCCCGCGTGCTCAAGGGCCTGAAGCTGGCGCAGGAGCTGGGCGCGGAGACCACGGTGCTGGGCGGCAGCGAGTTGGCGCCCACGCTGCTGGCCTATGCCCGCAGCCGCAACGTGTCCAAGCTGGTGCTGGGCAAATCCGCGCGCGGCGGCTGGTCGCGGCTGTGGCGCCGCCCGTTGGCCGACGAACTGAGCCGCCGTTCCAGCGACGTCGATCTCTTCGTGGTGGCCCATGAGCAGGAAGACGCCTCCGCCAACGCCGCCGCCAAAACCGGCGGCAGCCTGTTGTTCGAAGATCAGGACAGCCCGCGCTCGCGCTTCGGCTACCTCGCCGCCTTCGTCGCCTGCCTGCTGACCACCGCGCTGGCCGGCCTGCTGATTCCGCACGTGGCGCTGGCCAACGACATCATGATCTACCTGCTGGTGGTGGTGCTGGTGTCGGTGCGCTACGGCCGTGGTCCCGGCATGCTGGCCTCGCTGCTGTCGGTGGCCTCCTTTGATTTCTTCTTCGTGCCGCCGCATATGTCGTTCGCGGTGTCGGACACCCAATATCTGATGACCTTCGTGGTGATGTTGCTGGTGGCCTCCATCATCAGCCAGCTCACCGCCCGGCTGCGCTTCGAAGCCAATATCTCCACTTATCGCGAACGCCGCACCCGCGCGCTGTACGACCTGGGGCGCGAACTGGCCGGCGCGCTGACCGCCGCGCAGATTGTCGATACCGCCGTCAGCCGGCTGGAACCGCTGTTCGCCGCCAAGGTCAGCCTGTTCCTGCCCAATAGCGGGGACGAGCTGCGCTCGGCCGGCGAGGGCCGCGGCGATGCCGATATCGGCGTCGCGCAATGGGTTTACGACCATCAGCAGCCGGCTGGCCTGGGCACCAACACCCTGCCCGCCAACGCCGCGCTTTATGTGCCGCTGCGCGCGCCCATGCGCAACCGCGGCGTGATCGCGCTCCTGCCGGAAGTCACCGACCAGGCCTTCCTGCCGGAGCAGCAAAGGCTGCTGGAAACCTGCGCCGCCCAGATCGCGCTGGCGCTGGAACGCGTGCATTACGTGGAGGTGGCGCAGGACGCCATCGTGGCCATGGAGTCCGAGCGGCTGCGCAACAGCGTGCTGTCGGTGGTGTCTCACGATCTGCGCACACCGCTGACCACCATGGCCGGGCTGTCCGAGCGGCTGTGCTCGTCCAATATGGACGACGGCCAGCGCGCCGAGATCGCCGCCGCCATCCAGGACGAGGCGCTGCGCATGAACAAGCTGGTGACCAACCTCCTGGACATGGCGCGACTGCAATCCGGCGTCAAACTCAACAAAGAATGGCAGATGCTGGACGAGGTGGTGGGCAGCGCGCTGCGCGCCGCCGAACGCGGCCTGCGCGGCCGGGAGCTGACGCTGGAGCTGGCGCCGGACCTCCCTGTGCTGGAGTACGACGCCGTGCTGCTGGAGCGGGTGCTGGTCAACCTGCTGGAAAACGCCGGCAAATACACCCCGCCCGGCAGCCACATCACACTGGCGGCGCGGCGCGAGGGCGCGGAGGTGGTGGTGTCGGTCAGCGACGACGGCCCCGGCCTGCCGCCCAATATGGAAGAACGCGCCTTCGACAAATTCTCGCGCGGCGCGGCGGAATCCAGCACCCCCGGCGTGGGGCTGGGTCTGGCGATCTGCCGCTCCATCGTGGAAATCCACGGCGGCCGCATCAGCGCGCGCAACCGCTCGCCTCACGGCGCGGAATTCCGCTTCAGCCTGCCGGCAGGACAAGCGCCGGCGCTGCCGGAAGAACGCCCCGAACCGCGAGCCTAAACCTGAGCGAAACCCTATCATGCAAGACGCACCGATCAGCATCGTCGTCATCGAAGACGAAAAACCGATCCGCCGCTTTCTGAGCGCGGCGCTGGAAGAGGAAGGCCTGACCGTCCACGAGGCGGAAACCGGCAAGCAGGGCCTGATCGAAGTGGCCACCCGCAAGCCGGACCTGGTGATACTGGACCTGGGCCTGCCGGACATGAACGGCCAGGACACCATCAAGCAACTGCGGGAATGGACCGACCTGCCCATCCTGGTGCTGTCGGCGCGCACCCAGGAAACCGAGAAAGTAGCCGCGCTGGACGCAGGCGCCGACGACTACCTGACCAAGCCCTTCGGCGTGGCCGAATGCCTGGCGCGCGTCCGCGTGCTGCTGCGCCGCCGCACCCACGGCAGCGCCGCCGCGCAGCAGGTGTTTCAGTTCGGCGACATCAAGGTGGACTTGGTCAACCGTCTGGTGGCCAAGGCGGAGACGGCGGTGCACCTGACGCCGATAGAATACCGGCTGCTGTCCACCTTGATACGCAGCGCCGGCAAGGTGATCACCCATCGCGAGCTCTTGCTGGCGGTATGGGGGCCGTCGTTCTCGGAGCACAACCAGTATCTGCGCGTCTATATGGGGCATTTGCGCCAAAAGCTGGAAGACAATCCGGCGATGCCGCGCCACATCCTCACCGAGACCGGAGTCGGCTATCGGCTGGTGGAGGGTTGAGCAGGCCGCCGCTTAGAGCGGCTAACAAAAATCAGTTTTACGGCTGAGGCAAGGCGCGCCGACGCAGGCAGTACTTGAGTACGGCAAGTCGGCGCAACTCAGCATCAGGAATTTTGTTAGCCGCTCTTAGAAGCTGTTCATGCTCCAGTGAGCCAGGGGAATGTGCAGCCGCTCAAGCGCTGCGCCCCACCCCGTTCTCCACCGCGAACACCGCCGCCTGCACCCGGCTGCTGAGGCTGAGCTTCTTCAGGATGTTCTGCACATGGATCTTGACCGTGCTCTCCGCCAGGTCAAGGCTGCGCGCGATTTCCTTATTGCTCTTGCCCTGAGCCAGAAAGCCGAGGATTTCGCGTTCGCGCGGGGTCAGCCGGTCCAGTTCCTGCTCCGCCGGTTCCACCGGCGCCGCCGCGCCGTGGCGGAACTGGGCCATCAACTTGGCGGTCATCGAGTCGCTCATTACCGATTCCCCGGCGGCGGCGCGCGCCACCGCCTGGGTCAGAAAGTCCGCGTCGATGTTTTTCAATAGATAGCCGCGCGCGCCGGCCTTCAGCGCCGCGGTCAGGTCGTCGGCCTCCTCGGACACCGTCAGCATCACCACCGCCCGCTTGGGCTGGTCCTGCAGCATCAAGGTCAAGGCCTCCACGCCGGAGATGCCGGGCATGTTCAGGTCCAGCAGCACCACGTCCGGGTCCAGCTGCTTGGCCAGCTTGACACCCTCGGCGCCGTCCGCCGCCTCGCCGACAACGTCGAAGCCGGCTTGTCGCGCCAGCAAGGCCTTGATTCCACTGCGGAACAAGGTGTGATCGTCCACCAGTAGAATGCGTATGCTCTGTTCTGACATCATCGAATCCAGGGGTTTTTAAATTCAGATATGGACAGTATGAGAGCTGTCTAGCCGTCGCGCCAGTGGCTCAAGCGGCCATGCGCCGCGCACGCGGCAGCAGCAGGCTGACCAGGGTGCCCGCCTCCGGGGTGGATTCAATGTCCAGTTGCAAGCCGGCGCGTTGCGCGCGTTCCTGCATGATGGACAGGCCGAAATGGCCGTCGCCCTTGTTCCGCACCGTATCCAGATCGAAGCCGACGCCATTGTCCAGCACGCTTAGCACGAAGACCTCGCCGTCGTCGCTGAGGCTGACCGTAACCTGGCTGGCCTCGGCGTGCTTGCGCACATTGGACAAGGCCTCTTGCAGGATGAACAGGATTTGCAGCTGCTGCTCCGGCATCAGCGGCGCACCGGCCCCGGTGGAGCGCAGTTCCACCCGCAAGCCAGTCTGCTTGCGGAATTTGTCCAGCAAGCTGCTTACCGCCTGACTCAGGCTCTCCGACAGCTTGGAGCGGAAATTATTGAGCAGTTCGCGCACATCATCGTAGCTTTCCTTGACCCCGGCCTCGAACAAGGCCAGCGTGTCGTCCACCAGCCCCGGATCCCCGCTGTCCAGCGCCTGCCGCATGATCTGGGTTTGCAAGTTCAGGAAAGACAGACCTTGCGCGATGCTATCGTGCAGGCCCTGGGCCACCAGGTTGCGCTCTTCCAACACAGCCAGTTCGCGCTCCTTGGCCGCCAGCCTCAGGTTTTCGATCGCCACCGCCAAATGCTGACCCAACATCTCCAGTTGCCGCACTTGTTGCGGCAGCAGAATACGCGCCTGGCGAAAATGCAAATTGAAAATGCCCAGCGTGCGGTTCTGCGTCGCCACCGGAAAGGCGCTGACTACGCGGAAGCCTTCACGGCTGCATTGCTTGTCCGGCAGGCCGCGCATGTTCTCCACCCGGCTCTCGGCCTTGGCGGCGGCTTCTCCGCACAAGCAGTCGCCCACTTTCAAGCAGTGTTCGTCGCGCAGCAGTCCCTCCGGCAAGCCGTCGTCGGCCACCACGAACACCATGCCCTGGCCGTAGTCGGTCAAACGCACAGCGCCACCGTCGGCGTCGAAAGCGCGCATCACCCGGGCCAGAAAACCCTTGCACAGCGCTTCCAGCGGCTGGGATTGATTGCAGAAGGAGGTGATTTCGTACAGCAGCGCCAGCTCCTGGTTTTTCTGCTGCAGGCTGGCGGTCTTGCCGCGCACCCGCTCTTCCAGAGTGGCGTGGGATTCGGACAAACAGGCCGCCATCAGATTGAAGCCGGTGCTGACCTGGCCGAACTCGTCGTCGGTTTCCACCGGCACCCGCACGCTGTAATCGCCTGCAGCCAACTGGCGTATGCCCTGGTGCAACTTGTCCAGCGGCCTCAGCACGATCAGCAGCATCAGATAGATCAGCGCGACGGTGCCCACCACCGCCATGCTGGCGAGCAAGAGCTGCAACAGGCGAAGGTAGTCTGTATTGCGGGCGTTGTAGGCTTCCATGCCGCTGACGAAGGTGTTGATGTCCTCCACGTAGAGCGCCACGCGCTCGGCGAAGCGGGCGGCCTCCGCCGCGTTGTCGCCGGGCCGCGTCAGCGCGTTCAGCAGCACCGGTTTCAGTTGCTCGCGCCACTGCCTTTCCACCTGACTAAGCGCCTGCTGAATGTCGGCCTGGCGGGGCACCAGCAGCGGGCGCGCGGGGTCGCCGCGGCGCAGCCGCTGCAAGATGGCTTCGTAATTGAGCATGTCGCGACGCAAGGCGTCGGCGCGCGCGCCGTCCTGGCCGCTGAGCTGCAAGTCCAGCGCCAGCCGAGTGACGCGCATGCGCAGGCTGCCGGCGTCGTTGATCGCCGCCGCGCCGCCCTCTTGCTGCCAGGACAGCCACAGCGTGGCGCCGATGGAACCCAGCGCCACCAACAGAAACACCGCCAGCACGCCGATGATCTTGGCGCTGAGCCGCTGCCCCAGCGGGCCACCCAGCACCGGGGACACGTTCAGCCGCATCGCCGTTGTCCTAGCCACCGGTCATCGACATGAAGCGCACCAGCTTTTGCGGCTTCTCGCTAAATTCATGACGCTCCGGCTTCAGCTCTATCGCGGTACGGATTGCAGCTTCCAGTTCGGCATCGGAGATACCGGCGCGCAGCAAGGGGCGCAGTTCGAAACTTTCCTCCTGGCCCAGGCACATGTACAAGGTGCCGTCCACAGACAGCCGCACCCGGTTGCAGGTGGCGCAGAAGTGTTGGGATATCGGGGTGATCAGGCCCAGCGAGAAACCGCCGTCCCGGGTTTTCCAGTAGCGGGCCGGACCGCCGCCCAGGGTGGCGGCCTGTTCGACCAGATCGAATTCGGTTTGCAACTGGCGCAGCACCGGCTGCAAGTCCAGATAACTGGCGGCGCGGCCGGTGTCGCCCATCGGCATGGCTTCAATCAGCCGCAGCACGAAGCCATGCTGGATACAGAAGGCGACCATGGCGCCGATGTCGGCGTCGTTGACGTCCTTCATCGCCACCATATTGATCTTGATTGGGGAAAAACCGGCGTCCTTGGCCGCCATCAAGCCTTCCATCACCCGCGGCAGGCTGTCGCTGCCGGTGATGTCGTGCACGCAGTCGCGGCGCAGCGAGTCCAGGCTGACGTTGACGCGGCTCACCCCCGCGGCGCGCAGCGCCTGAGCGTGGCGCGCCAGCTGAGTGGCGTTGCTGGTCAGCGACAGATCGTCGAGGCCGGGCAGCGCGGACAGGCGCGCCGCCAGCTCCGGCAGATTGCGGCGCAGCAGCGGTTCGCCGCCGGTCAGCCGCAGCCGCCGGGTGCCGAGCCGCGCGAACGCCGCCACCACCCGTTCGATTTCGTCGAAGGTCAGCCAGTTGGCTGGCTCCTCGAAGCCTTTGAAGCCTTTGGGCAGGCAGTAATTGCAGCGCAGGTCGCAACGGTCGGTCACGGACAGACGCAGATATTCGATGGAGCGCCCGAAGCGGTCGGTAAGCATGAGTTCCTCCATGGCAGCCAATGATACCGCTTAGTCGCAACCAAGTGGCCCGGCTGTCGCCGCCAATCTGATATTTCCTGATTCAATTTTACTAGCTAGACCGAAAATTCGCAGTCCAACCAAAGCACGCAGGCCCCTAGTCACTTCTAACTAGGGGCCAGTCGGCTGAATTGAAACCTGAAGAGCGGCTTGCGCGGCAGCGTCGAAGCGCAGCGGACCGTAAACCGGTTCTCAGAGCCTGTTCAAAATCTCGCGAGCAAGAGCGAGACAAGGCGAAAACAGCAGAGAAAGCGGAATGTACAAGTGGTACATGAGCATTTCGAAGCGGTACTCACCGTGCGGCGTCTCACGCAGCGCAGCAGATTATGATCAGGCTCTCAGGCGTGCTTGAACTTGTCCACCAACTCCACCAGCTCGCTGGCCGAAGCGTTGAGCCGGTCGGACAAATCCGCCACCTCCTGCACCAGGCCGGAGTTCTCCTCCGCCAGCGAGGCGATCACGCTGATATTGTTGGCCACCTCGCCGCTGGCCGCGGTCTGCTGCGCCATCGCCGCCGCGGTGCCCTGGCTCTTGGCCGCCGCTTCGCTGGCTTCCTGGTGAATTTCGTCCAGATCGTTGACGGTCTGGCCCACCAGCTCCAGGCCCGACTCCATGCGCTGACGCGCCTCCTGCATATGGTGAGCGGCGGTCTGGGTCTCGCCGCGGATGTCTTCGATCAAAGAGGTGATGTCCAGCGTCTCCTTGCCGGTACGTTCGGCCAGCTTGCGTACCTCGTCCGCCACCACCGCGAAGCCACGGCCCATCTCGCCGGCGCGCGCCGCCTCGATCGCCGCATTCAAGGCCAAGAGATTGGTCTGGTCGGCGATCTCGCGGATGGCGGTGATGATGGAGCGGATGTCCTCGGACTTCTGCTGCAAGGACTCTATCCGGCCGCCGGCGTCGTCCAACACCGTCGAGGTCTGGTTCATCGCCTGGGTGGTGCTTCGCATGCGTTCGCGGCCGTCGCTGACGCTGCTCTGCATCTGCTGCGCCACGTTCAACGACAGCCGGGTATTGGCGCTGACCGACTCGATGCCAGCGCTCATCTCCTCCACCGCCGCGGCGATGCCGGCGGCCGACTGGCTCTGGGTTTCCGAAGCCTTGGCGGCGCGGTGGGAAATCGCCAGCATTGCGTGCGCCGCCTCCACCAGGCTGTGGGCGTTGTGATTGACTTGGTTCAGGGTTCGGGCGAAGGCCTCCACCAAGTGGTCGAAAGCCTTGCCCATGCGCGCGATTTCATCATGGCCGCGGATATCGGCGCGCGGCCTCAGATCAAAATCCCGGCTCATCGAGGTCATCAGCAGCTCCAGTCTTTGCACCGGCGCATGAATGCCGCGGTAGATGGAAAAGCCCAGGCCGCCCAAGGCCAGAATCACCAAAGCGGAACCGCCCAGCGTCACCCACAGATCGACGCGAGCCTGGGATACTTTGGACGCTACCTGACCTGCCAGATCGGACAACAATTTGTCCTGCAGCGTTTTCAGCGCGCCGATGCGCTGGGTCGCCGCCTGAAACCACGCCGCCGGCGCCACGCCGACCGGCTGGCCCAGAGCTTGGCCCAATAGCTTATCCCGCAGTGTCTGCAGGGCCTTGGCCTCCTCGCCGCCCTCCACCGCGTCCACCTGGGTGCGCAGCGCTTCGTCCGCCATCAGCCTCAGCTGTCCGGCGCAGGCGTCCTGCTTGGCCTTGAGGCCCACCGCCTGGGCAAAGCTTTTCTGGTCGAAAACGCCGCCGTTGAGCACGCCGTTGACATAGCCGCGCTCTCGGCCGGCGAACTCCTTCTCGCACTGCAGGCTGAGCAAGGCCGCGGTGCTGCGCAGCAGATCGCCGTCGCTATTGGCCTGCGTCAGCTTGGCTATCAAGCCGATCAAGGCATCGATGCGGATGGAATAAGAAGCAAAGGCCTCCAACGCCGGCATTGCGCGTTTCTCCACATCGGCACGCAACCGGGACAGGCTGTCCAACTGGCTGCTCACGGCGGACAGATCGCCTGCCAAGCTGCTGGCGGCGTGGTTGGCCGCCTCGTCGCGGAAGGCGGCCAGGTCCTTGTCGCTGGCCAAACGCGCCTGTTGCAAGGGCGGCGGCAGGCCGGCGGCCTGACCGCTGAGAAAGCCGTTGCTCAGGCCGCGTTCAGTCTGCAAATCATGGATCAACTGGCTGGAACGCGCCGCCACCTGGATCAGGCGATCCGAGCGTTGCAATTCCGACAGGGTCTGGAAACGATCGACGGCCAGCACCGAGGCGAGGCCAATCAGCGCGGCGGAAAAAGGCAGCAGCAGCAATAGCAGCTTGCTGGCGAGGGATAGCCTGGACAGCATGGCGGGCTCCGATCTCTATCGACTGTTTCTCTTGATTTTCCATGACAATGGAAACCAACACCCATCAATATAGATCAAGCCCGGCCCATGCTGAATACGGCGATGTGACTAATGACTATGGTCGACGGGACACTCAGCAACGGCCTTTCTTGGCCTGTCCCGGCGGGCAGAAATAGCCTTTGTCGTGGTGGTGACGATGACGGTGCTTGCGGTAACGACGACCGTCGTCGTCGCGGCGTTCCGACGCCGCCGGCTTGCCGTAGTCGTGGCCGATGGCCGCGCCGGACGCGCCGCCCACCGCGCCGCCGATGATGGCGCCGTTGCGGCCGCCCACCGCCTCGCCCACCGCCGCGCCGGCCGCGCCGCCCAGCGCGCCGCCGACGATGGTGGAGGTGTCCGCCATGGCGGTGGAGGCCAGGCCGGCCAGGCTCAGCGATAAGATGACAAGTGCGCGTTTCATGCGGCTAACTCCTGAATTTAAACGGATGGCCCAGCTTAACCGTTTGGTTGACAGCCGGCTGTTTCGAATTGTTAGGAATTGTTCGCTCTTGTTATCGCTTCACAACTTATCGAGTTTATATGTAGCCGGACGGCATGAAAAACAGCGGGGCATCCAAGGATGCCCCGCCGCGACCTCATGCTGAATCTAGGCAAACCAGCCGGATCAACCCCGCGGCCGCACCAGCTGCCAGGCCCGGCCCAGATACGTCACTGCGCCGAAGCCGCTCCACACGTGCACCAGACGGGTGAACGGGAAGATCACGAACAAGCTCATGCCCATGAACAAGTGCGCCTTGAACACCGGCGAGGCGTCGACAATGAAGAAGGCCGCGTCGCCGCGCAAGGTGACGATGTGCTGAGCCCAGCTCATCAGCAACACCATCTCGTGGCCGTCCAGGTGCTGCGCCGACACCGCGATGGTGCTGAGACCCAACAACAAGGTGGCCAGAATCCACAGCAACACCAGCTTGTCGCGCCAGGTGGTGTTGGCCGCCAGCCTGTCGCAGGTGAAGCGGCGGTGCAGCAGAATCAGAATGCCAATCAGGCACAGGCCGCCCATGATGCCGCCGGCCGTCATCGCGAACACTTGCTTGAAGCTGTGGCTGACGCCCAGCGCGTCCCACACCGCCACCGGGGTCAGCAGCCCCACCAAATGGCCGAAGAACAGGCCGATGATGCCGAGATGGAACAGGATGTTGCCCAGCCGCAACTGGCCGCGATACAGCAGCTGCGAGGATTCGCTCTTCCAGCTGTATTGCTCGCGGTCAAAGCGGATCAGGCTGCCCAGCAGGAACACCGCCAGCGCGATGTAGGGGTAGATGCCGAATACGAATTGGTGCAGATAGTTCATGTTGCTCTCCTGGCAGCGGGATTCAGCCCTGCGGCCGCTGCGGGTAAAAATTCACCGGGGCGATGGCCGGCCGCGCCGGCTTCAGCAGCGGCTCCACGCCGTCGGCGCCGGGGCCGAAGGTCTCCAGCATCTCGTCCATGTCGCGCACCGGCGGCACGGTCAGCGCCTCCGGCGTCACCGGCGACAGCAGCACCAGGCCCTGCAGCACGCCGGCGTAGTGGGAGTGACTGTCGGCCAGCTTGCCGGCCACGTGGGCGATCACGTGCACCGCGTCGGAGAGCAGCCGGGCTGCCTCCTCCGGCTGACACTGCGCCAGAAACTCCAGGAACAGCGGCAGGTAGTCCGGCAGCTCGTTGCCCGCCGGCTCGAAGCCCTGGGCCTGGTATTCGGCCAGCAGGTCCACCATGGCCTGACCGCGGGCGCGGTCCTCGCCGTGGATGTGCTCGAACAGATGCAGCGAATGGCTGGGGTTGCGGTCGAAGGTCTGCACATAGCGTTCTTGCAGGGTGATCAGATCCTCGCCTTCCAAGGACAGCAGCAGCGGCTCCAGCAGCCGGGCGATGCGCGGCTCCGCCGCGACTTCGACGCGGATGTCGTCCGCCGCCGCGACCAGGTCCGGCTCCGGGTAGCACAGCAGGGCGGATAAGGCTTGATAGATGCGCATGGCGTTCTCCCTCACTGACCGGAATTGGACTTGCGGTCGCGCCGCATGTCGTGGAACACAATGGGGGTGGCTTTCTTCTTGCCGAACAAGCTGGCGTCGGACTCGCCGCCGGAGCAGCCGTTGCCGAAGGTGAAGCCGCAGGACGCCTTGTCCTCGAAAGTGTTTTCCACCAGTTCCTTGTGGCTGGACGGAATCACGAAGCGGTCTTCGTAATTGGCGATGGCCATCACCTGGTACATTTCCTCCACCTGGGCCGGATTCAAATGGGTGCCCTTGAGGGTGGCGGCGTCGGACACCTTCTCCACGCTCTTCTTGCGCATATAGCGCCGCATCGCCACCATGGTTTCCAGCGCTTTCACCACCGGCTCTTCCTTGCCTGCCGTCAGCAGATTGGCCAGGTACTGGATGGGGATGCGCAGATCCTTGACGTCCGGGATGATGCCGTTCTCGCCGATCAGACCGTTTTCCATCGCGGACTGGATGGGCGACAACGGCGGGATGTACCACACCATCGGCAGGGTCCGGTATTCCGGGTGCAGCGGGAAAGCCACTTTCCACTCCATCGCCATCTTGTAAACCGGGGAGCGCTGCGCGGCGTCCAGCCAGCTTTGCGGAATGCCCTGCTTCTGCGCCTCGGCGATCACTTCCGGCGCGTTCGGGTCCAGGAACACGCCCAGCTGCGCCTCGTACAGGCTCTTCGGGTCTTCCACCGCGGCGGCTTCGTCTATCTTGTCGGCGTCGTACAAGAGCACGCCCAGATAGCGGATGCGGCCGACGCAGGTTTCCGAGCACACCGTCGGCTGGCCGCCCTCGATGCGCGGGTAGCAGAAGGTGCACTTCTCAGCCTTGCCGGAGGTCCAGTTGTAATAGATCTTCTTGTACGGGCAGCCGGACACGCACATGCGCCAGCCGCGGCATTTGTCCTGATCGATCAGCACGATGCCGTCGTCTTCGCGCTTATAGATGGAACCGGACGGACAGGACGCGACGCAGGCCGGGTTCAGACAGTGCTCGCACAGCCGCGGCAGATACATCATGAAGGTGTTCTCGAAGGCCGAGTACATTTCCTTCTGGATGCCTTCGAACAGAGCGTCCTTGCTGCGCTTGGCGAATTCGCCGCCCAGGTCGTCCTCCCAGTTCGGGCCCCATTCGATCTTGTCCATCTTCTTGCCGGTCAGCACCGACACCGGCCGCGCAGTGGGCGGGGTCTGCATTTCCGGCGCGTTCTGCAGGTGTTCGTAGTCGTAGGTGAACGGCTCGTAGTAATCGTCTATCCCCGGCATATTGGGGTTGGCGAAGATATTGCCCAGGATTTTCAGCCGGCCGCCCTGACGCGGCTCCAGCTTGCCGTTGGGCTGGCGCACCCAGCCGCCCTTCCACTTTTCCTGGTTTTCCCATTCCTTGGGGTAGCCGATGCCGGGCTTGGTTTCCACGTTGTTGAACCAGGCGTATTCAATGCCGTCGCGGCTGGTCCAGACGTTCTTGCAGGTGACCGAACAAGTGTGGCAGCCAATGCACTTGTCCAGATTCAACACCATGCCGATTTGAGCGCGGATTTTCATTGTTGCTCTCCTGCCGGACTATCCATCCAGTCCACTGTGTTCATCTTGCGCACCACCACGAATTCGTCGCGGTTGGCGCCCACGGTGCCGTAGTAGTTGAAGCCCCAGGACAGCTGCGCGTAGCCGCCTATCATGTGGGTGGGCTTGGTCACCGCGCGGGTTACCGAGTTGTGGATGCCACCGCGCTTGCCGGACACTTCCGCGCCTGGCACGTTCACGATCTTCTCCTGGGCGTGGTACATCAGCGTCATGCCCTGCGGCACCCGCTGCGACACCACGGCGCGGGCGGTCAGCGTGCCGTTGACGTTGAACACCTCGATCCAGTCGTTGTCCACGATGCCGGCCTTCTTGGCGTCGTCCTCGGACAGCCATACGTGCGGGCCGCCGCGGCTCAGCGTCAGCATGCGCAGGTTGTCGGAATACGTGCTGTGGATGCCCCATTTCTGGTGCGGGGTCAGGAAGTTCAGCACCAGTTCGTGGTTGCCGTTGCCGTGCTTGCCCAGCACCGCCTGGGTGGTTTTCAGGTCCACCGCCGGCTTGTACACGCACAGGCCTTCGCCGAAGGCGCGCATCCACTGGTGATCCTGGTAGAACTGCTGGCGGCCGGTGATGGTTCTCCAGGGAATCAGCTCGTGCACATTGGTGTAGCCGGCGTTGTAGCTGACTTCTTCGCTTTCCAGGCCGGACCAGGTGGGCGAGGAAATGATCTTGCGCGGCTGCGCCTGCACGTCGCGGAAGCGGATGCTGTCGTGCTCGCGCGGCTTGGCCAGGTGGGTGTGGTCGCGGCCGGTGATCTTGGACAAAGCGTCCCAGGCCTTTACCGCCACATGGCCGTTGGTTTCCGGCGCCAGGGTCAGAATCATCTCGGCGGCGTCGATCGCGGTTTCCAGCTTGGGCTGGCCCTTGCCGGCGCCTTGGCTGGCCACCTGATTCAGGCCGCGCAGGATGTCCACTTCATGGCCGGTTTTCCAGCTGATGCCCTTGCCGCCGTTGCCGGCTTTTTCCAGCAAGGGACCAATGGTGGTGAACTTGTCGTAGATCGCGCCGTAGTCGCGCTCCACCACCGTCATCTTGGGCATGGTCTTGCCCGGCATCGGCTCGCACTCGCCTTTTTTCCAGTCCTTGGGATCGAAAGGCTGGCCCAGTTCTTCCGGGGTATCGTGCATCAGCGGGGTCAGCACCAGATCCTTCTGCACGCCCAGGTAGTCCTTGCCCAGCTCGGACAGCTTCTTGGCGAAACCCTTGTAGATTTCCCAGTCGGTGCGGGACTGCCACAGCGGCTGCACCGCTTCGGACAGCGGGTGGATGAAGGGGTGCATGTCCGAGGTGTTGAGGTCGTCCTTCTCGTACCAGGTGGCGGTGGGCAGCACCACGTCGCCGTACAAGCAGGTGGTGGACATGCGGAAGTCCAGCACCACCAGCAGGTCCAGCTTGCCTTCCGCCGCCGGGCGCACGGTGATCTCGGTGGGCTTGATGCAATCGTCTTCCGAGTTCAGCACCGCGTTCTGGGTGCCCAGCAGGTATTTGAGGAAGTATTCGTGGCCCTTGCCGGAGCTGCCCAGGATGTTGGAACGCCACACGAACATATTGCGCGGGAAGTTCTGCGGGTTGTCCGGGTCGTTGCAGGCCAGGTCCAGCTTGCCGGACTTGAGGCCGTCCACCACGTAGGCGGCGGCGTCCTGGCCGGCGGCGTCCGCAGCGCGGGTCACGTCCAGCGGGTTGGCGGACAGCTGCGGCGCGGACGGCAGCCAGCCCATGCGTTCGGCCTTGGCGTTGTAATCGATCAGCGCCATTCCGGCCATGCGGCCGTCGGCGGTGGGCGCAAGGATTTCGCCCACGCCCAGTTTTTCATGCCGCCACTGGCTAGTGTGCGCGTAGAAGAAGCTGGTGCCGTTCATCTGCCGCGCCGGGCGGTTCCAGTCGCCGGCGAAGGCCAGCGGAGCCCAACCGGTTTGCGGGCGCAGTTTTTCCTGGCCCACGTAGTGGCACCAGCCGCCGCCGGACTGGCCGATGCAGCCGCACAGCATCAACATATTGATGATGCCGCGGTAGGTCATGTCCATGTGGTACCAGTGGTTCAGCGCCGCGCCGACGATGACCATGGATTTGCCCTGGGTCTGGTCCGCGTTCTGCGCGAACTCGCGCGCCACCTGGATCACCAGCTCCGGCTTCACGCCGGTGTGCTTTTGCTGCCAGGCCGGGGTGTAGGGCACGTCGTCCATGTAGTCGACGGCGACATTGCCGCCGCCCAGGCCGCGGTCTATGCCGTAGTTGGCCGCCATCAGGTCGAACACCGTGGCCACCAGGGTTTCGCTGCCGTCGGCCAGGCGAATGCGCTTGGCCGGCACATTGCGGGTCAGCAGTTCATCGTGCTCCGCGCCGAAGTAAGGGAAGCCCACGCCCACCACCGCGTCGCTTTCCTTGATCAGCGACAGTTTGGCGGACACCTCCCGGCCGTTGCCGCCGTCCTTCTGTTCCAGGTTCCACTTGCCGGCCTTGCCCTCGGCCTGGCCCCAGCGGAAGCCAATGGAACCGTTGGGCGCGACGATGTCGCCGCTGACCTCGTCGATCAGCAGGGTTTTCCAATCCGGGTTGTTGTCTTCGCCCAGGCTGCCCTCCAGATGGGAGGCGCGCAGGAAGTAGTCCGGAATGCAGCGCTCGCCGTCTTGCTTCAGCGCCACCAGCATCGGCATGTCGGTGTAGCGGCGGATGTAGTCGGTGAAGTAGCCAGACGGATTATCAAGGTGGAATTCCTTGAAGATCACATGGCCCATCGCCATTGCCATCGCGGCGTCGGTGCCCTGCTTGGGCGCCATCCAGATGTCGCCGAACTTGGCCATTTCGCCAAAGTCGCTGGACACCGCCACCGTCTTGGTGCCCTTGTAGCGCACCTCGGTGTAAAAGTGGGCGTCCGGGGTGCGGGTCATCGGCACATTGGAGCCCCACACCATCAGATAGGTGGAGTTGTACCAGTCCGCGGACTCGGCCACGTCGGTCTGCTCGCCCCAGGTCTGCGGGCTGGCCGGCGGCAAATCGCAGTACCAGTCGTAGAAGGACAGCGGCACCCCGCCGATCAGGCTGAGGTAGCGGCTGCCGGCGGCATAGGACACCATGGACATCGCCGGGATCGGCGAGAAGCCCACCACCCGGTCCGGACCGTATTTCTTGATGGTGAAGGCGTTGGCGGCGGCCACGATCTCGTTGGCCTCGTCCCAACTGGCGCGCACGAAACCGCCCTGGCCGCGCTTGGACTTGTACTGCTTGGCCAGTTCCGGCGTCTGGCTGATCTTTTCCCACGCCTCCACCGGGCTCAGAGTCTGGCGCGCTTCGCGCCACAGTTTGGCCAGACGGCCTCGGATCATCGGATATTTGACGCGCTGGGCGGAGTAGACGTACCAGCTGTAGGATGCGCCGCGCGGGCAACCGCGCGGTTCGTGATTGGGCAGGTCCGGCCGGGTGCGCGGGTAATCGGTCTGCTGGGTTTCCCAGGTGATCAGGCCGTTCTTCACATACACCTTCCAGCTACAGGAACCGGTGCAGTTCACGCCGTGAGTGGAACGCACCACCTTGTCGTGCTGCCAGCGCTGGCGGTAGGCGTTTTCCCAACCGCGATCCTCGTTGACGACGGCGCCATGACCATTGGCAAAGGTGGAGCGGATCTTGCCCAGTAAATTCAAACGGTCGAGAAAGTGACTCATCTTGCCTCCAAATATCGGGGTCCGCGCCGCGCGGGCCGGCGGCTCCAGCCACCGGGGGAAACGGACCTTTTCACTTGATTGCAAGCTTAGAACCTAGCGACAAGCATCGACATTCGCCGAAGGTCGACGCCGGGCGGCGCATTGGCACTAGTCGCGGTTAGTACTTTGGCGAGAAGAACTAGCCAGAAAGAACTAGTGGCGATATTCGACCCTTGCCGTCGAAAAATAAAATGTTATAACATAACAAAAACAACGACAGCCCAGCGCTCTCGCCATCCGCATCGCCATCACTCAATCGGACCCATGCCATGACGCCCACGCCCTCTTCCGCCTCGCTAGACCCCAGACTGCCTGTCACCGTGCTGTCCGGCTTCCTCGGCGCCGGCAAGACCACCTTGCTCAACCACATCCTCAACAACCGCGAAGGCCGCCGCGTGGCGGTGATCGTCAACGATATGAGCGAGGTCAATATCGACGCCGCCCTGGTGCGCGAAGGCGGCGCCGCGCTGTCCCGCACCGAGGAAAAACTGGTGGAAATGAGCAATGGCTGCATCTGCTGCACCCTGCGCGAAGACCTGCTGCTGGAAGTGTCGCGGCTGGCGCGCGAAGGCCGCTTCGACCAGTTGGTGATCGAATCCACCGGCATCGCCGAACCGCTGCCGGTGGCGGAAACCTTCACCTTCGCCGACGAGCAGGGCCGCAGCCTGGCCGACTCCGCGCGGCTGGACACCATGGTCACCGTGGTGGACGCCTGTCACTTCCTGCGCGACTACGCCTCGCGCGACCATCTGCGGCAGCGCGGCGAATCGCTGGGCGAGGCCGACGAACGCACGGTGGCGGATCTGTTGATTGAACAAGTGGAGTTCTGCGACGTGATCGTGCTCAACAAGACCGATCTGATCAACGCCGCGGACCAGGAGCGGCTGGCCGGCATTCTGCGTCAGCTCAACCCGCGCGCCCGCATCGTCGAAGCCCGCTTCGGCCAGGTGCCGCTGGACGCGGTGCTCAACACCGGCCTGTTCGACTTCGACGCCGCCGCCGACGCGCCCGGCTGGCTCAGCGAGCTGCGCGGCGAGCACACGCCGGAAACCGAGGAATACGGCATCGCCAGCTTCGTCTACCGCGCGCGCCGCCCCTTCCACCCGCAGCGCTTCTTCGAGCTGGCACAGCGGGAATGGCCGGGCGTGCTGCGCTCCAAAGGCTATTTCTGGCTGGCCAGCCGCCCGGCCCACGCCCAGCTGTGGTCGCAGGCCGGCGCGGTGTGCCGCCACGAGCTGGCCGGCCAATGGTGGGCCGCCACCCCGCGCGAATACTGGCCGCAGGACGAAGACAGCCTGCGCCAGATCGAAAGCCACTGGCGGGACGGCATCGGCGACGCGCGCCAGGAGCTGGTGCTGATCGGCATCGCCATGAACGAAGCCGAACTGCGCCGGCAATTGGACGACTGCCTGCTGGACGAGGCCGAAATGGCCGCCGGTCCCGCCGCCTGGGCGCTGCTGCCGGACCCATTCCCGCCTCTGGAAAGCGCCGCCGAGGACCCCGCATGAACGCCCCGCTGCCCGATATCGCGCGCAGCGGCGGCGCCGCCGCGCTCTTGCCCTTGAACTGGGTGGGCATGGACGGCATCGCACTGCCGCTGCGGCTGGCGGACGCCGCCCACGGCTGCGTCGCCGCCCGCGCCAGCGTGCAAGTCAATCTGCCCCGGCCGGCGATCAAGGGCATACACATGTCCCGGCTCTACCGGCTGCTGCAGCCCCACGCCGACGCCGCGCCGCTGAGCCCGGCCGCCCTCAGCCGGCTGCTGCAAGAGATGGAGGACAGCCACGCCGACTGCGGCAGCAACGCCGCCCGCGCCGAATTCCGCTTCGAACTCTTGTGCCAGCGCCCGGCGCTGGTCACGCCGGGCCTGTCCGGCTGGAAAGCCTACCCGGCGGCGCTGGGCGCCGAACTCGATGGCGACGGCTGCCGACTGTGGGCCGAGGTGGAAATCGCCTACTCCTCCACCTGCCCCTGCTCCGCCGCGCTGGCGCGCCGGCTGATCGCCGACGCCTTCCGCCAACAGGACGGCGCGGCCACGCCGGACGCGGTTTACGACTGGCTGCTGGAACACGCCACCCTGGCCACCCCGCACAGCCAGCGCAGCCAGGCGCGCTTGCGTTTCGATATCGCCGCCGACGCCGCCGGCTGGGACCTGGCGGCGCGCATAGACCTGGCCGAGCAAGCGCTGGCCACCCCGGTGCAAACCGCGGTCAAGCGCGCCGACGAACAAGCCTTCGCCGCCCTCAACGGCGCCAATCTGATGTATGTGGAAGACGCCGCGCGCCGGCTGCAAGCGGCGCTGGCCGGCCACGGCCTGAGCCGGGTCGACGTCCGCCATCAGGAAAGCCTGCACCCGCACGACGCGGTGGCGGCTAGCCGACTCTCATAACTTATCCACGATCTCGCGAGCAAGAGCGAGACAAGGCGAGAACAGCTGAGAAAGCGGAATGTACATTCGGTACATGAGCATTTCGAAGATGTTCTCAACGCCGTATCGCCGCAGCGCAGCAGATCGTGAACACACTCTCAGGGAGCAGCGCTTGATACGCAAGAACCCCTCCGGCCACCTGCCGGTAATCGCCGAATCCGCCTACGTCGACAAAACCGCCATCCTCTGCGGCAAGATCATCGTCCACGACAATGTCTTCATCGGCCCCTACGCGGTGATCCGCGCCGACGAAGTGGACGCCAACGGCGAAATGGAAGCCATCGTCATCGGCCCCCACTCCAATATCCAGGACGGCGTGGTCATCCACTCCAAGGCCGGCGCCGCCGTCGCCATCGGCGCGCACACCTCCATCGCCCACCGCTCCATCATCCACGGCCCCTGCGCCGTGGGCGAACGCGTCTTCATCGGCTTCAACAGCGTGCTGTTCAACTGCCGCGTCGGCGACGGCTGCGTGGTGCGCCACAACGCGGTGGTGGACGGCTGCGAACTGCCGGCCGGCTGCTACGTGGCCTCCACCGAACGCATAGGCGCGGCCAGCGACACCGCGCGCCTGCCCAAGGCCAGCGTCTCCGCCGCCGAATTCTCCGAAGACGTGCTGCGCGCCAACAGCGAGCTGGTACGCGGCTACAAAGCACTGCAAAACGAGTTCTGAATGAGCGACATCCTGATCCGCAACGCCCGCCTGGTCAGCGACGGCCGCGAGTGGGAAGCCGACCTGCGCGTCGGCAACGGCCGCATCCGCCGCATTGACGCCAGCCTGCCCGGCCGCCCCGGCGACATCGACATCGACGCCGCCGGCCAATGGCTGCTGCCCGGCATGATCGACGACCAGGTCCACTTCCGCGAACCCGGCGCGCCGCACAAGGGCGGCATCGCCAGCGAATCCCGCGCCGCGGTGGCCGGCGGCATCACCAGCTTCATGGACATGCCCAACACCCGGCCGGCCACCACCAGCCTGGAGGCGCTGGCGGACAAGGAAAGCCGCGCCGCCGCCGGCTCGGTGGCCAATTACGGCTTCCATCTGGGCGCCACCCGCCACAATCTGGACCTGATCGCCGCGCTGCCGCCCAACCGCGCCGCCGGCGTCAAAGTGTTCATGGGCGCCAGCACCGGCGACCTGCTGCTGGACGACCCGGCCGCGCTGGAACGGCTGTTCGCCTCTTGCCCGCTTCCCATCCTCACCCACTGCGAACACACGCCGCGCATCCGCGAACGCGAAGCCGCCTGGCGGCTGCGCTTCGGCGACGACATCCCGCCGGACCAACACCCGCTGATCCGCGACGTCGAAGCCTGCTACCAATCTACCCGGCTGGCGGTGGAACTGGCGCGGCGCCACGGCAGCCAGCTGCATGTGTTGCACCTGAGCAGCGCGCGCGAACTGGAGTTGTTCCAGCCCGGCCCCGTCGCCAGCAAGCGCATCACCGCCGAAGCCTGCGTCCACCACCTGCTGCTGGACGACAGCGACTATGCCCGCCTGGGCCACCTGATCAAATGCAATCCGGCGATCAAGAGCCGCGCCGACCGCGACGCGCTGCGCCAGGCGCTGCGCGACGGCCGCATCGACCTGATAGGCACCGATCACGCGCCGCATGCCTGGGAGGAAAAACAGCAGCCCTACATGCAAGCTCCGGCCGGCCTGCCGCTGGTCCAGCACGCGCTGCCGGCACTGCTGGAACTGGTGGCCGACGGCGAACTGACGCTGCCGCAACTGGTGGACAAGACCAGTCACGCGGTGGCCACGCGCTTCGCCATCGCCGAACGCGGCCATCTGCGCGAAGGCTATTGGGCCGATCTGACGCTGGTGGAACGTCTGCCGGCGCCGCGTCCAGTCTGCCATGACCCGTTGCTGGCCCATTGCGGCTGGACTCCGTTTCCGTATCTGGCCTTCCGGCACGCGGTCAACACCACCATCGTCTCCGGCCAATTGGCCTGGTTCCAGGGCCGCATCCAGCCGGACTGCCAGGGCCTGCCGCTGCGGTTTATGCGTTGAGGGCCGGTTCACGATCTTTGCCCAATGCGCTCAGCCTTGTTTAGCAGCACAGGAAACCACGTATCCGACGTGACACGGGTCCCTTCAAGCCTGCCGACGGGTGGCAGGCCCGAGGTTTTAAGCGGCTGCCTGTTCGAGCAGCGCGACGGTAGCGCGCCATCACTGAGCGAGTCGAAGATTCGCACGTAGAGAGTTCAGCCGCGCCTCGGGCCTGACGGGAACCGGCGGGGAGCCGCAGGCCAGGCTTGCAGGGTGGCCTTTAGGAGTGGAGAGGATATTTGGCCACACAAATATCCTTTCCCTGCCCGCCGGGCAGCCCCGGCAATGCAAATCAACATCCGCGCAGCGGATTCCATACGCACGCGGAGAAAGCCGGCACCCCCTGACGGTTGTTAGTGGCCGTCGCCGATGGCTCCCAGCGCGAGAAATAGTCACCAAAAACGCAAAAAGCCGTCGTTTGTCGCCAAACGACGGCTCAAGCTTTCCCCGGCGGGGATCTCCCGCCGCTTGGCCTTGCCATGCCCTGCCAACGCGCTATTGAGACGTCCGCATGCCCCGGCCAAGGCGCCGCCACCGTCTTGCCATGCGGCGCGACGACATACGGGCCAAAGGGCACAGCAAGAGGCTCAGCGCTTAGAGCCTGTTCAAAGTCTGCTGCGCGTCGGCGATACGGCGTTGAAACCGTCTTCGAAATGCTCATGTACCACAAGTACATTCCGCTTTCTCAGCCGTTTTCGCCTTGTCTCGCCCTAGCTCGCGAGACTTTGAACAGGCTCTAAAAACGCGGCGGTAGCCAGCTTACAGCTTGTCAGGGTCGGGGGAAAACAAGGTTCGCGGAACGCGATTCGAATCAATCATGGCTTACACCTCCAAGATGGGTTAAGCCTGTGTCCCGCTGCTAAACGGGAGTGGCAGGCACCTGGCGAGGTTAGCAGACCGGCATCTTGGAACCGGCAGCCCACGGAGGGGCTCCCCGCCGGCACCTGCCATTTGCGCGTGCGCCGACACAAACCAAGCCACGACGAAGTGGCTTGGTCTGTCCAAGATACGAGAAGAGCTGCTAAACCCCTTGTGCCGAGATTGCGACGGCACGCGGGGATTGTTGGCGAGCGGGGAGGATAAGTCAAGGCGGCGCGGTCCGCAGCTTAGCCGTCTCAGGCATTCCTCCTCCAAATACCGTAAATGGAGCGGCAGGCAGCTGACAGGGTTAGCAGACCGGCATATCGGAACCGGCAGCCCGCAAGGGCTCCCCGCCAGCGCCCGCCATTGACGCGTGCACCAACACAGACAATAGATCCCGAATGTTTGTCACCCGGCCAGACTCCATCTTGGACAAGCAAGCGGGAGTGGCAGGCATCTGGCAGGGTTGACAGACCGGCATATCGGAACCGGCAGCCCACAGAGAGGCTCCCCGCCAGCGCCCGCCATTAACGCCTACGCCGACACTGACAATGCCGCAGCGGTACGCAGACGGAAATTGTTGACACGCCGGCGCATTACGTCAAGCCAAGGTGGTCGGATTGAAACCGCATCGCCATTCCGCTTTCCATTCTCTCCCCGCAATAAAAAAACCCTCGCCCAATAAAATGCCATCCACATTCAAAACCCCAGCCATCGAACCAATAGAAAAAACGACAATGTTCTTACACAACTATCTTTATTTAATACTTTCCTAAAAATCAATTTAACAATCAAAATCAATGACATAGAACTGTAATTATTTACCATTGACCTTAAAAAACAAACACCGGAATACTGTAAATACAAAATTCAATCATTTAAAAAAATGATCACAACAATGGCTCGCTCGCTTCATTCCATCACTTAGGAGCGCCATATGCGATTGTATAAAAGCCTTGCCCTTGCCGCGGGCCTGATTCCCTTATTGTCCGCGTGCGAAACCGACGAAGCCAGCCCCTTTGCCGCCGGAACGGCACAAACAGCCAGTTTCAAACAAGCCGCCAGTTCCGTCATCAAAACCGATTTCGAAATCTTCAAACAATGCGTGGACAACTGCATTCTCTCCCCGGCGGAACCGGGTAAATTCATCAGCACCTCATTGCCGCTGCAAATCACCCCGTCGCCGGACGAAGGCGTGCTGTATTACTCGATGTTCGTGCAAGACCGTTTCACCACCGCCGCCAATAACAGCGCCACCATCAAGATCGACGATTTCGCCAAGGTCCGGATCAACGACGGCCAGGGCACCGGTCACGCGCCGGGCACCTTGACCATTGAACTGGCCACCCCGGACGGCAAGGTCAAGAAATTCACGCATAAGCGCCGCACTGAATGGTTCACGCTGAATTGGGCGGTGCCCATCGGCAAAGACGCGCCCACCAGCATCAAGCTGTTCATCATGGACATGGACAGCAATAAGAAGATCGTCGATCACTCGCCACTGTACAGCGTGGACCTGGACGACACCGCGCTGGCGCGCTGGCCGGACAAGGCCAAGCTGGCGTTCAGCTCCGCCAATCCGAGGAATGACATCATCCTGTCTTGGCCGGGCGTGGGCTACACCGCCGCGCCAGCGCAGCACAACCGCCAAAAGCGCTGGAGCGAATGGCATAGCGGCGTCCTGCTGTGCTGGCTGGACCCGCTGGACGCCATCTACAACTACGTCACCCAAAACCGCTGCCAGTTGAACAAGACCTGGGAAGGCGCGCTGTACAAGGTGGTGGCCGGCAAGCCGCAGATCAATGAATTCAAGCCGCTGGCCAAAGCGCCCATCCAGCACCGGGTGCACTTCAGCAAGGAAAACGCACTGGGCGCGCTGTCCGCCCACCGCGTCTGCGGCATCCCGCTGGAGTCGCTGGCCCGCAGCCGCCAGCCCAGGGGCTGGGAAGAGCTGTCCGCTTGCGGCTTCCGGGTGGAAAACATCGTCGGGCTATACATCGCCACCCGGCTGTCCTTCGACCGTTTCCGCCAGGTGGTCGATGACTTGATCCATTCCCGCCCGGTCAGCGGCGCGCAAGACCCGGTGGCGCTGGAGCAATTGGGCACCGCGGTGCGCGAAACGCCGGGACTCGCCCGCGAAGGCCTGGCCGAGGCGGAGGCCCTTCTGGACACCTACCTCGACTATCATCCTGGCGCCAGCGCCGATGACGCGCAAAGAGCGGACGTGCTGTCGCTGACCTGCCCGGCCGACAGCGAGCCTTGCGCCGCCGCCAACGCCGACGGCGCCCACGTCAACCTCGAGTACCACCCCGGCTCAAGCTTCTTCGCGCCGGGCGAGCCGGTGGAATTCCTCGCCAACGGCACCACCCGCAACTGGAGCCAGGAGCGCCTGCTGGCCACCCATCAGCGGCTGCTGGACCAGGGCTATGTCTTCGCCGGCTATCACGGCGGCTCAACCATCGCAGCGAGAAGCATCGTCACCGGCGGCATCACGCCCCGCACCCAGGAGCTACCACCGATCTGGAAGGGCTTCTACATCGCCGGCAATCCGGAAGTCGCTTACGGCTACGCGCTGGACAACGACAACCCCCGCTCTCGCGGCATCATGATGCGCATCTACGTGCCTAGAACCGCTCTACCCCAATTGTTCCGCACCAGCCAGCCGCTCAGCGACGAGGCCGCGGCGCTCAGGGAGATGAGCCGCCTGTTTGGCCGCAACGTCACACTGGATAGCACCTTAGGATATGAATCCATCACCGGGCCACAAGCTCCCGACGAGGCGGATGAAACCGTCCTGGGTTGGCTTATGGCGCGACATTCAGTGGCGATTCCGTCGATGATTCAGGGCAACGGCAACAACGCCGGGAAGATCGACGTGCCGGACTACGAGAAGAAGATCAGCGCTCTGCCCGACTACGTCACCAAGCGCTGACATCCCCAGGCCCAGGGAAAGCGCCCTCCGGCTTTCTCAGGGCCTGTTCAAAGTCTCGTTCTTGCTCGCAAGAACCTAAACAGACTCTCACGGCCCTGGCGTAAAAAAGGCCCGCTGTTTCCAGCGGGCCAAGTCTTACCCCAATTTTGATCAAGCGGCTCAAACCTTGGCGGCGGCCAGTTCCCGGCTCGCGTCCGGCGCCGGCCGCGCCAGCAGCTCCATCCACTTGCGGCAGGCGGAGAGCAGGATCACCAGGCCCAACGCCAGCATGGTGATGGAAATGGCGGCATTGAACAGGTTGTAACCCTTGGCCGCCGGGTTCAGGTAAACGTGCTTGATCATCCAGTAGCCGGCGTAGTTGACGGTGACGTAGAGATAAGCCAGCGGCACTAGGCAGGTCATCATGTAGGCGCGATTGTGCGACAGCCTCAGGATGATGGTGGCGCCTATGATCAGGCCGATGGACGCCATCAGCTGATTGGACACGCCAAACAGCGCCCACACCGAATTGATGTCGCCGGAGTTCAGCAGATAGCCCCACAGCAGGCAGGCCACCACCGAGGCGCCGATGGCGCCGGGCATCCAGTCGGTGCGCTTGAGCGGCGCCCAGGCGTCGCCGACGAAGTCCTGAATCAGATAGCGGGCGACGCGGGTGCCGGAATCGATGGCGGTGAGGATGAACACCGCTTCGAACATCACCATGAACTGGAAGAAGTAGGACGCCAGATTATGGAACCAGGGAATGCGGGTGAAGATGTCCGCCATGCCCACCGCCAGCGTCACCGCGCCGCCGGTGCGGCCGTACAGGTCCAGGCCGATTTCCTGCGACAGCTGCGGCAGGTTCACCACCTGCATGCCCAGCTTGGCGAAGGCGTCCGGCGCGGAGTTGATGGCGAAGTAATCCGCCGGGTGCAGCGCGGTGGCGGCGATCAGCGCCATCACCCCCACCACGCATTCGGCCAGCATCGCGCCGAAGCCCACCGGCAGGATGTCGCTCCAGCGGTCTATCTGCTTGGGCGTGGTGCCGGAGCCGATGAAGGCGTGGAAGCCGGAAATGGCGCCGCAGGCGATGGTGATGGAGATGAACGGCCATACCGGGCCGGCCAGCACCGGGCCGCCGCCGTGGATGAACTGGGTGACGGCGGGGAACTGGATTTGCGGGTTGATGAACACCACGCCCACCACCAACAGGCCGAACACGCCTATCTTCATGAAGCTGGACAGACAGGCGCGTGGGGTCAGCAGCATCCACACCGGCAACGCGGTGGCGAAGAAGGCGTAGACGGGCAGCAGCAGGGACACGGTGGACGCCTTCAGCGTCAGCAGCTCGCCCAGCGCGGTGCCCTGGATGTAAGGGCCGGCGAACACGCAGGCCATGATGGCGGCGACGCCGACATAGCTGGCGTTCTTCATACTGCCGGTGACGCGCTCCCACAGGCCGACGGCGATGGCGATGGGAATGGTCATGCTCACCGCGAACGCGCCCCAGGGATTGCGCTCCAGCGCATGCACCACCACCATGGACAGGCCGGCCATGGTGATGGTGATGATGAACAGCATGGCCAGGCCGGTGCACCAGCCGGCCCAGGGGCCGAGTTCGGTCTTGGCCACTTCCGACAGCGATTTGCCGTGATGCTTCATCGAGGCGAACAGCACCACGGTGTCGTGCACCGCGCCACCGATCACACAGCCTATCAGCAACCACAACATGCTGGGCAGATAGCCGTACTGGGCGGCCAGCACCGGCCCCACCAGCGGGCCGGCCGCCGCGATGGCGGCGAAGTGGCCGCCGAACGCCACCCACTTGCTGGTGGGCACATAGTCCTTGCCGTCCTGCAACTCGTGCGCCGGGGTCACGGCGCTATCATCGACACCCAATACCTTGCGCGTGAAGAACACCCCGTACAGGCGGTAGCAGATGGCAAGTATGCAAAGGGTGGCGATCACGAAGGTCAATGCGTGATCCATTTTTGTCAGCTCCGGTGATAGTCTCACCCGGAACTTACGCGCGGGCGCGGCCTCCGTGGGGCGGAAACCGGCTCAGCGGCAGCATGGCGTCGCCAGCGGCAGCATGGCGTCGCCAGCGGCGGCTGGAGCGGAGCGAGCGGCGCTCAGGGCTGCCAGTCCTGATACGGCTTATGCACCTTGGCGTAGGCTTTCTGCAGATCGCCGCTGGCGCGCGCGGCGCGGATGGCTCGGCTCAACACCTGATTGACGAAATCGCCACGACGGTTGCAATTCATGTACAACATATCGGGGTAATCGTCGAACTTGGCGCGGCGGATATTGCTCAGCTTGAACTTGCGCACCAGGTAATCCGCCTCCTCCTGCGCCCACAACACTCCGTCCACCCGGCCCAGGTTCAGCTTTTTCAGCGACAGCTCCAGATTGACCACGCTTCTGCTGGGAAAACCCCAGTTCACCGGCGGCGCCTCGATATCGTATTTGGCCAGATTGGCCATGCGCAGCACATCCTCCCGGTCCAGCGGCTTGGTCTTGTGGGTGTAGAGCACGAAAGTGACCTTGCCCAGCATCTCCTTGGTGAACTGGTAGGGCGTGGCGTCGTCGGCGCCTTCGCGCAACTTCATAATGGGGAAACGGAAGTCCGCGTTCTTGTCGTTGGTGTCCATGTAGACGCGTTTGACCGGCTCGATGCTGAAACTGATCTTGCCTTCCTTGTAATGCTTGGCCACCGCTTGCAGTAGTTCGGCGAACGGGCTGTTCTGATTGTTCTCCAGCAATTGCGGCAGAAAGACGGCGATGCCGTGCAGGTCCGGCCGGGTGATGTTCGGCGAACTGTCCTGGGTCGCCGTGCCGTTGCAGGCGTGGAGCAGGCCGGGCGCGCAGCCCAGCGCCCAGGCCGCGCATAGCAGTAATTGTTTTGCCATCGAATGTTCCCCCTGGACTGAGGTGTAGCACACCCGCGGCGGCTGCGCGGCGCATTCGGACGGGTGGACGCTAGCTCGCGATACCCAATGCGTCCTTCAAGGGTTTCAGATAACGGCGGCTGACCGGCAAGCTGTGGCCGTCCAGCGTGCAGACGGTGGCCACGCCGTTGTCGCCGAACAGGATTTCCCGGATCGCGGACAAACGCACCAGGTATTGCCGGTGACAGCGGAACAAATCCGTGCGCTCTTCCAGCGTGCGCAGCGTCAGCTCGGTAAAGCGTTCCACACCGGCGGCGTCCACCACGTACACGCCGCTGAGCCGGGAACAGACATAGGCCACCTCTTCCAGCCGGCACAGCACGATGCGATTGACGCCCTGGCAGGGAATCAGGCTTAACGGCGCCAAGCCGCATACCGCCGCCGGCGGCGGCGCGGCGCGCTGGCGCAGCCGCGCCAGAGTCTTGGCCAGCCGCGCCGGGTCCACCGGCTTGAGCAGGTAATCGCAGGCGTGTTCCTCGAAAGCCTGCAGCGCGTAGGCGTCGTAGGCGGTGACGAACACCACTTGCGGCATGGACTCCGGGTCCAGCATCGCCAGCATTTCCAGGCCGCTGATGCGCGGCATCTGGATATCCAGAAACACCACGTCCGGCTTGCGGCGATGGATGAAGGCAATGGCCTCCACCGCGTTGCCGCACTCGCCGACGATGTCCAGGCCGCCGGCGGCTTGCAGCAGCTGACGCAACTCATCGCGCGCCAGCGGTTCGTCGTCCACCAGCAGCGCGCTGGGCAGGCCGGCCGCGCTCATGCCGCCGCTCCGGCGCGCTTGGCGTCCGCCCGCGGACAGCGGCAGGGCAGCAGCAGGCTGACCCGGGTGTAAAGCTCCGGCGCGCAGTCCACCGCCACCCCGTAGGCCTCGCCGTAACGGGCTCGGATGCGGCGGTCCACCAGCGACATGCCCAGGCCGTCGCTCTGCTCCGGCTTGCGGTAGAGCCCGGCGTTGTCCTCCACCGTCACCCGCAGGCCTTGCGCGTCGCAGCGGGCTGCGATGCGGATGCGCCCCGGCTCCAGCAGTTGGGAAGTGCCGTGCTTGATTGCGTTTTCCACCAGCGGCTGCAGGGAAAACGCCGGCAGCTCGGCCCGGCGCGCCGCCTCCGGCGCCTCGATCTCCACTTGCAGCCGGCCGGCGAAGCGGGCCTCCTCAATGCGCAGATAGGCGCTGACATGGTCTATCTCGTCGCCCAGCGTGGCCATCTCGCTGGAGCGCTTCAGGTTCTTGCGGAAAAAGGTGGACAGGTATTGGACCAACTGGCGCGCATGCTCCGGGTTGCGGCGTATCACCGCGGACAGCGTATTGAGCGCGTTAAACAGGAAATGCGGGTTGACCTGGGCGTGCAGCAGCTTGATCTCGGTTTGGGCCAGCAGCTGTTTCTGCTGCTCGTACTTGCCTTGCAGAATCTGATTGGACAGCAGCCGGGCAATGCCCTCGCCCAGGGTCAGGTTGATGCCGGAAAACAGTTTGTTGCGCGTCTCGTACAGCTTGATGGTGCCGATCACCCGTTCGTCCTCGCCGCGCAAGGGAATCACCAGCGAGGAGCCCAGCTTGCAAGCCGGGCTGATGGAGCAGCGGTACGGCGTCTCGTTGCCGTCCGCGTACACCACCTGATTGTCGGCAATGGCGCGCTGGGTCAGCGGCGAGGTGATGGGCGTGCCCGCCAAGTGGTGGTCGGCGCCGGCGCCGATGAAGGCCAGCAGCCGCTCGCGGTCGGTCAGCGCCACCGCGCCCACGCCCAGCTCCTCGTACAGGATGCGCGCCATGGTCATGCAATTGTCGCGGTCGAAGCCGTGGCGCAGCACGCCCTCGGCGCGGGCGGCGATCTGCAGCGCCTTGGAAGAGAAGGCGGAGGAATACTTCTCCGCCAGCGCGCGCCGGTCCAGCAGGATGCGCATGAACATCGCCGCGCCCAGAGTGTTGGCTATCATCATCGGCAGCGCGATGCTGCGCACCAGATGCCAGGCCGCGGCGAAGGGCTTGACCGCCGCCAGCAGGATCAACATCTGCATGCATTCGGCCAGCAGCGCCACCGCTGCCACCGCCAACGGGTCGAACACCCTTCCCACTTGGCCGCGCCGCACGAAGTAAAGATGCACCAGCCCGCCCAGCAAGCCTTCCGCCATGGTGGACGCCATGCAAGCGCCGGCGGTGACGCCGCCCAGCGAATAGCGGTGCAGCCCGCCGGTGAAGCCCACCGCCAATCCCACCCACGGCCCCCCCAGCATGCCGCCCAGCACCGCGCCGGTGGCGCGGGTGTTGGCGATGGAATCGTCGATGTGCAGGCCGAAGTAAGTGCCCATCACGCAGAACACCGAGAACACCAGGTAGCACACCAGCTTGTGCGGCAGGCGGATGGTGACCTGGGTCAGCGGGATGAACAGCGGCGTCTTGGACAGCAGATAGGCGATCACCAGGTAAACGCACATCTGCTGCAACAGCGTCAGGATCAATGAAAACTCGGTCAGCATGCGGGCAGGAAAATAAGGGTGTGCCGTCGAGCATAGGCGACGGTTCGCCGCCCGACCTTGGTCTGGATCAAACCATTTTCAAGCGCCAGCGGCACAAACAAAAACGGCCGCCGAAGGCGACCGTTTCTTTCATCCAGGCTTTACACCGGGATGACCGGGATCTTGCCAATCTTCACGCGCCACTCGGCCGGGCCGGTGTTGTGCACGCTGGACCCACAGGAATCCACCGCCACCGTCACCGGCATGTCCTTGACCTCGAACTCGTAAATGGCTTCCATGCCCAGATCTTCGAAGGCCACGACCTTGGACGCCTTGATCGCCTTGGACACCAAGTAGGCGGAGCCGCCGACGGCCATCAGATAGACCGCCTTGTTGTCCTTGATCGCCTCAATCGCGATGGGGCCGCGCTCGGCCTTGCCTATCATGCCCAGCAAGCCGGTTTGCTCCAGCATCTGGCGGGTGAACTTGTCCATGCGGGTGGCGGTGGTGGGGCCGGCCGGGCCCACCACTTCGTCGCGCACCGGATCCACCGGGCCCACGTAGTAGATGAAGCGGTTGGTGAAGTCCACCGGCAGCTTCTCGCCCTTGTTCAGCATGTCCACCATGCGCTTGTGCGCGGCGTCGCGGCCGGTGAGTATCTTGCCGTTGAGCAGCAGCACGTCGCCCGGCTGCCAGCTTTGCACTTCTTCCGGGGTGATGGCGTCCAGGTTGACGCGCTTGCCGTTGGAGTTGTCGTAAGTGATGTCCGGCCAGTCTTCCAGGCGGGGCGCTTCCAGCATGGCCGGGCCGCTGCCGTCCAGGTGGAAGTGCACGTGGCGGGTGGCCGCGCAGTTGGGGATCATCGCCACCGGCAGGCTGGCCGCGTGGGTGGGGTAATCCAGAATCTTCACGTCCAAGACCGTGGTCAGGCCGCCCAGGCCCTGGGCGCCGATGCCCAGCGCGTTGACCTTTTCAAACAGCTCCAGGCGCAGTTGCTCCACGCGGCTCAGTTCCGCGCCGCTGTCGGCCTTGGCTTTCAAATCCTGAATGTCCACGTGGCTCATCAGGCTTTCCTTGGCCAGCAGCATCGCCTTCTCCGGCGTGCCGCCGATGCCGATGCCG
The DNA here is from genome assembly GCF_023507765.1 of Chromobacterium sp. IRSSSOUMB001. NCBI lineage: Bacteria > Pseudomonadati > Pseudomonadota > Betaproteobacteria > Neisseriales > Chromobacteriaceae > Chromobacterium > Chromobacterium sp. IRSSSOUMB001. The sequence continues at coordinate 80,526 of NZ_JALCYU010000001.1, read as the reverse complement.
AGGATGCCCGGCGGACACCAGCCGGCGCCCATGGTGGGCACGGTCTTCAGCACCCAGTCCACGATGGAGTCGGACGGATTCAGCGCGTAGAACTTGGATTTGTTCTCCGAGCCGCCGCCCTTGGCGGCACAGGTCACTTCCACGCTGTCGCCTTCGACGATCTCGAAATGCACCACCGCCGGGGTATTGTCCTTGCTGTTCTGGCGCTTGCCGGCCGGATCCAACAGCACCGAGGCGCGCAGCTTGTTGTCCGGGTTCAGGTAAGCGCGGCGCACGCCTTCGTTCACCATCTCCTGCACCGACAATTCGGCGTCCCACTGCACCTTCATGCCCACTTTCAGGAACACCACGGCGATGCCGGTATCCTGGCAGATCGGGCGCTTGCCTTCGGCGCACATGCGGCTGTTGATCAGGATCTGCGCCATGGCGTCCTTGGCCGCCGGGCTCTCTTCCTTCAGATACGCCTGGTACAGCGCGTCGATATAATCTTTGGGGTGGTAATAGCTGATGAACTGGAAGGCGTCGGCAATGCTTTGCACGAAGTCTTCCTGACGGATGATGGCCATTTTCGGGTTTCTCCAGCGTAGGGCGATTTTGGGGTTTGCCCTGTCATTTTATGGAGGCGCGCCGCCCGCGCCAATCCAAACCCTCAACAGTACCCGATAATACCGTCCGCGGCCAGCCAATGCCCCCGCTCCGAACCGGTCCAAAGTCTCGCGAGCAAGAGCGAGACAAGGCGAAAACCGCGGAGAACAGGTCCTCAGGCGCCGCTGCGGTCCTCGCGATCTTCCCTCGGACTACGTCCAAAACGCTTGCGGTAAGCGCGGGAAAAATAGGACGGAGACTCAAAGCCGCAGGCCACGCTGATCTCCACCACGCTTAGCTCCGTCTGGCGCAGCAGCCAGCGGGCGCGGTCCAGCCTCAGCGCGCGGTAGAACTCCGCCGGCGAGGCCTTGAGATGGGCGCGGAACAAGCGCTCCAGCTGGCGGCGGGTGGCGCCGCAGCGCGCGGCCAGTTCCTCCGGCGGCCACGGGTCCTCCAGTTGCTCCTCCATCAGTCGTATCGCCTGCGCCAGCTTCTTGTTGTGCACCTGATAGCGGCTGGCCACTTGCAGGCGCTGATGCTCGGACGGACTGCGCATCTGGCCCTGCACCAGTTGTTCGGACACCGCCAGCGCCAGCTCGCGGCCGTGGCGTCGCGCCAGCAAGGCCAACGCCAAGTCCAGCCCGGCCACCGCGCCGGCGGAGGTGGGCCGCTTCTCGGTCAGGAACAGCTCCTGGCTGGCCGTCACCTGCGGGTAGCGTTCCCGGAAGGCCGGAATCGCTTCCCAGTGCAGCGTCACCGTTTCGCCGCGCAGCAGGCCGGCCTCGGCCAGGATGAAGCAGCCGGTGTCTATCGCCCCCAGGGTCGCTCCCCCGCGCTCCAGCCGTCGCAGCGCCGCGCCCAGCTCCGGCGTGTAATGGCGCAGCGGATGGAAGCTGCTGACCACGAACAGACAGGTGCACGGCCCGGCCTCCGCCAGCGCGCCGTCCACCATCAACGCGATGCCGTTGCTGGCCGCCACCGCCTGGCCGTCCACGGACAGCAATCGCCAGCGGCTGGCGCCGGGCTGAAAACGGTTGGCGATGCGGAAGGGTTCCATCAAGGCGGCAAAGCCGATGAAGGAAAACTCCGGCAATAACAGAAAATGGTATTCGTCCACCGTGCCCTCCCTCCCAGTTCAAAGCCCAGCATAAGCGCGAGCGCCCGGTTCACGTCAATGCCAAATTGTCGCGCAATGAAAAGTAAGCGTCGCCGCCATCCACTCCGCCGCCGCCGGCAGGCCGTTAAATCATCGACAGCTCTCCCCCACTCGCAGGCTTTTGAAGGAGCCCCGCCATGCAACAGTACGCCGCCGTCCAGTTCCCGCCCGCCGCGCCGCAACTGCCCGCCGATTTCTGCAGCGACATCGACCGTGCTCACACCCTGCCGGCGCGCTGCTACACCGCCGACGAAGTGTTCCAGTACGAAAAAGAACAGATCTTCGCCAAGTCTTGGCTATGCCTGTGCCACGGCAGCGAGCTGGCCCGGCCCAACGATTACGTCACCCGTCGGGTGATAGGCGAAAACATCCTACTGCTGCGCGACCGCGACGGCGCGCTGCGCGCCTTCTACAACGTCTGTCCGCATCGCGGCCACGAGTTGCTCAGCGGCAGCGGCCAAGCCAAGAATGTGATCACCTGTCCCTACCACGCTTGGGCCTTCAAGCTGGACGGCCAGCTGGCGCACGCGCGCAACTGCGAGCAAGTGGCGGACTTCGACCGGGCCGGAAACCATCTGAGCCCGCTGCGGGTGGCCGAATACTGCGGCTTCGTCTTCGTCAACATGGACCCGGACGCGCCGGACATTCACGTCGAATACGCCGGCCTGCAAGAGCACTTCATGCAAGTGTGCCCGCAAGTGGCGGACTTGAAAGTAGCCGAACGCGTGGTCACCACCACCCCGGCCAACTGGAAAGTCATCGTCGACAACTATATGGAGTGCTACCACTGCGCGCCGGCCCACCCCAGCTTCTCGCAATCGGTGTCCACCGAGGGCTACACCCACAGCTTCCACGGCCGCTGGACCTTGCAGCGCGGCGCCGCCCAATCCAGCGACAGCAGCTACGCCTTTGACGGAGAGGCCGCCAACCAGGCCTTCAACGGCTACTGGCTGTGGCCCGGCGTGATGTTCAATGTGGTGCCCGGCGACGCGGCGATGACGGTGATCTACGAGTTTCCGGAATCCGCCGGCGTCACCGTCCAGCATTACGACATTCTCTTCCTCAATCAGGATTTGAACGAGGAGCAACGCCGCTTCGTCAACTGGGCGCGCGACGAATTCCGCCCCGAAGACCTGCGGCTGGTGGAAAGCGTGCAGCGCGGGCTGCAATCTCGCGGCTACCGCGGCCAGGGCCGCATCATGGCGGACAGCCAGCGCAGCGGCATCAGCGAACACGGCATCGCCTATTTCCACCAGATGGTGGCCGCCGCTTACCGCGGCTGAACCGGAGCGCCGCGCATGTCCGCCATCGTCACCGAAGTCTGCGCCATCGAAGACGTGGCCGCCGGAGTCAAAGCCTTCACCCTGCGGCCGCTGGACGGCCCGGCCCCGCCTTGTCCGTCCGGCAGCCACATTGTGGTGGACATGCCGCCTCCGGGCCGGCCGGCGGCCTACTCGCTGCTGGACCCCGGCGGCGGGGTCTACCGCATCGCGGTCAAGCGCGAGCCGGATTCGCGCGGCGGCTCAAGCTATCTGCACGCGCTGAAGCCGGGCAGCCGCCTGCGCGTGCAGGCTCCGGCCAACCGCTTTCCGCTGGCCGCCGCTCCCGGCCCGCGGCTGTTCATCGCCGGCGGCATCGGCATCACCCCCTTCATCGCCCATATGGCGGCGCTGGGCAATGACGCCCACTACCAGTTGCACTACGCCTTCCGCGACGCCGCCAGCGCCGCCTTCGCCGCCCAACTGGCCAACCGAAGCGAACGAGGCGACGCCAGAGTCCACCTGTACGAGAGCCGAGCCGGACGCAGGCTGGACCTGGACGCCTTGATCGCCGCCGCGCCAGCGGACAGCCAGGTATACGTCTGCGGGCCGGAACGGCTGATCGCGGCAACGGCGGACGCCTGCGTGCGACGCTTACCCGCCGGCCGGCTGCACTATGAGCGCTTCAGCGCCGACGCGACGGCGGAGGGCGCTAGTTTCGAAGTGGAGCTGGTCCGCTCCGGCCTGCGGGTGCGGGTGGGCGCAGAGGAATCCATTCTGGCGGCGATAGAGCGGCAGACCGCGCTGCGGCCGGACTGCCTATGTCGGGAAGGTTATTGCGGCAGCTGTGAAACCAGGCTGCTGGCCGGCAACGCCGAGCACCGCGACCAATACCTGAGCGAGACGGAGCGCCAGGAGCGCATCATGATCTGCGTGTCGCGGGCGGCGGGGAGCGGGCCGCTGGTGCTGGATTTGTAACTAAGGCCAGCTAACAAAACCCCTGATCCTGCGTTGCGCCTCCTGGCCGTACCACTTGTACTGTAGCTTCGCAGAAACTTCGTTTTCTGCGTCGGCGCGCCTTGACTCAGCTACGCTGCGCGGTTTTGTTAGCAGGCCTAAGAGCCTGTTCACGATCTCGCGGGCTAAGGCGAGACAAGGCGTTGCGGCTGAAGAAGCGGAGTGTACAAGTGGTACATGAGCATTTTGAGCTCGTCCTCACCATGCAACGCCTCACGACGCGCAGCAGATCGTAAACGGGTTCTTAAGAGGCTGAGTGCGACGCGGCACATCCATGGTCAAACAGCAAAATTAACCACTTTTACGGCCGACACAACAGCTTTTCTAGCGCGGTCTTGGCCAGGAAACCGCTGCGGCTATCATATTCCGGGTGGGAAGCGACATATTCATCGATACGGTGCAGAAGGTTGGCCGGCAACGTGACATTGATCTTGGTCGCTTTACCCAGATAGCGAGTGATGTCCACATCCACCAGCGCCCAGAGATGGCCGGCAAACTCGGGTTTACCGACATGAGCCTGCGCACTGCTGGCCAGAGGGATAACGTCCAGGTCTTCCACCAGCCCTTCCAGATGTAGCTCAATGGCTTCGCGGGCATTTCGGATGGCCTCATCCAGAGTGTCCCCGGCGGAAAAGCAGCCGGGTAGATCCGGCACGATGACGCCATAGGCATGTTGGTCATCACCGGGTTCAACTGCAATCGGGTAGTACATAATGGTTCCTTACTTGAGACCCGCTTGTTTCTTGATGCTGTTCAGTGTGCCTATCGGTATGTCCTTCTTGGGGTGAGGCACCGTCACCCGGCCGGTCTTGATCGGGTGTTTGAACTGTTGATGGCTTCCCTTGGCGGCAACCAGATACCAGCCGTCGGCCTCTATCATGCTGATGACTTCTTTGCTGGTCACGGCGTCGCCCCTACGCTTAGAGTCTGTTTACGATCTGCTGCGCCTCGTAAACACAGTACGGTGAGAACAGCTTCAGAATGCTCATGTAGCATTTCTACATTCTGCTTTTGTTTTCACCTTGTCGCGCTCTTGCACGCAAGACATTTGAGCAGACTATCGGCCAGAGCTTATTCTAGCTTCTACGACTGGCCCGTCAATAACCCTGGGGTTATTTGATCGACAGCCAAGCGATCTCGCTCTCTACCCGCTACTCAGCTGCGAGGGACGCCATGCCCCGCCCCGCTCACCCCAACACCGTGCGCGCCAGCTGTATCCCGTGTTTCTTCAACTTGTACTGCAAGGTGGCGCGCGGCAGGCCCAGCCGGCGCGCCGCCTCGGTCAGATTGGCGCAGCCCTCCAGGCAGTCCACCAGCAGCCGGCGCTCATAGCGCGCCATCCGCTGCTCCAGCGTGCCCTCCGCGTCCAGCGGTGGCGCGGCCGGCGGCCGGCGCTCTTCCGCGCGCCGCTGCGCCGCCTCGCCCTCCTCCTCCAACAACAGGAAGTCCAGTTCGTCCCCACCCTCGCACAGGATCAGGCTGCGCAGCAGCACGTTCTCCAGCATGCGCACATTGCCCGGCCAGTGATAGCGCAGCATCCGCTCCATCACCGCGTGGCTGATGCGCTGCACGCGGTGGCCGGTGACCTTGCCGTGCTTGCGTAAAAAGGACTGCGCCAGCAGCGGGATGTCCCGCAGCCGCTCGCGCAGCGGCGGCACCGCCAGGCTGCCCACGTTCAGCCGGTACAGCAGGTCCGGCCGGATCTTGCGCTCGTCCAGCATCCGCTGCGGCGACTCGTTGCTGGCGGCCACCACCCGCACATCCACGCGCACCTCGGCACTGGAGCCCACCCGACTGAAGGTGCCCTCCTGCAAGGCGCGCAGCAGCTTGCCCTGGATGGACAGCGGCAGCGAGTTGATCTCGTCCAGAAACAGGGTGCCGCCGTGGGCGGATTCCAGCACCCCGCGCCGGTCCTCGGCCCCGGTGAAGGCGCCGCGCACGGTGCCGAACAAGGTGCTTTCAAACAGCGGCTCCGGCAGCGCCGCGCAATTGAGCACCACGAAGGGGCGCTCGGCGCGCGGCCCCTCCTGGTGCAGCAGCCGGGCGAACAACTCCTTGCCGGTGCCGGTTTCCCCGTGGATCAACACCTGCACGTCGGCGCGGGCCAGCCGCCGGCCCTGATGGATCAGCTGCTTCATCGCCGCGTCGTCGGTGATGATGCCGGTCAGCCCGCCGTCGCCCTCCTCCGCCACGCCCTGCTGCAAGTCCACCAGCGCCTGATGCAGCGGGCTGACCACGGCCAGATCGCGGGACAACTCCACCGCGCCGACGATGCGGCCGTCGGCGCGCTTCAGCGGCAGCGTGGTGTGCACCTGGTGCACCGCCTTGCCCCTGGGGTTGCGGTAACGCTGGTAATGATTGCGATAGCTGCGGCCCTGCCGCAGCGCCTGCAACAGCGTGCTGCTGTTCTCGTCCAGCTCCGGGTACAGCTCCAGCAGATAAGTCCCCAGCGCCTGCTCGGCAGTGTAGTCGTCCAGCTGCGAGCACTCCTGGTTGTAATAGGCGTAGCGTCCATCCTGGTCGATGATGGCCACCGACAGGCCGATCGCGTCGAAGAAATCGCCAAACAGCGCAATGCCTTGGCTTAGGTCTGCATCCATGTCTCCCCCTTCCCCTTGAGAACCTGTTTCCGATCTGCTGCGCGTCGGCGATACGGCGTTGAAAACATCTTCGAAATGCTCATGTACCACCTGTACATTCCGCTTTCTCAGCCGTTTTCGCCTTGTCTCGCCTTAGCTCGCGAGATCGGAAACAGGTTCTTAGCTGCTTCAAGCACGGGTGCCAAAAATTTGGCGTTTTTATGAATAGTTGCAGTATTGACGGTTTTTGTCGCCACGAGCAAGCGCAAAACCCTTTTAAATTCATGCAATTAAAAAACAGGCCCGCTGGCATGGATGTTGCCACTCCTAACACGGTCGCACCAAGGTGCGGCTGACAACAACAGCAGGCTGCCACAGCCGCAAGGAGGAGAGCCCATGCATCACCCCACCCCCACCATCCACCCACCTCCCACGCCCATCGTCGCGGTGGAAAACCTGCGCAAGCGCTTCGACAGCCAAGTCGTGCTGGACGGCGTCTCCTTCGCCGCCTCCGCCGGCGAAGTGGTGTCGCTGATCGGCGCCAGCGGCTCCGGCAAAAGCACCCTGCTGCGCTGTCTCAACCTGCTGGAAGTTCCTGACGACGGCCGGGTGCTGATCGCCGGCGAGGAAATCGCCCTGCGCACCGACAAACGCGGCCAGCGCGCGCCGGCCGACCCGCGCCAGGTGGACCGGCTGCGCACGCGGCTGGGCATGGTGTTCCAGAACTTCAACCTGTGGCCGCACATGACGGTGCTGGAAAACCTGATCGAGGTGCCGATACGCGTCTTGCGCCAGCCGCGCGCCGAAGCGGTGGCGCTGGCCGAGGCGCTGCTGGAGAAAGTGGGCATGGCGGACAAGCGCCAGGCCTATCCGGCCTTCTTGTCCGGCGGCCAGCAACAACGGGTGGCCATTGCCCGCGCGCTGGCCACCCGGCCGGCGGTGATGCTGTTCGACGAACCCACCTCCGCGCTGGACCCGGAACGGGTGGGCGAAGTGCTGCGGGTGATCCGCCAGTTGGCCGAGGAAGGCTGCACCATGCTGCTGGTCACCCACGAAATGGCCTTCGCCCGCGAAGTGTCCAGCAAGGTGCTGTTCCTGCATCAGGGCCGCATCGAAGAAGCCGGTTCGCCGGAACAGGTTTTCGCCGCGCCGCGCAGCGAACGCTGCCGCCAGTTTGTCAACGCCTGACACCCCAGGGAGAAACCCCATGAAGCCACTCCGCACCCTCATCGCCGCCTTCGCCGTCCTGTGCTGTGCCGCCGCGGCGGCCGCCAACCCGCTGCGCATCGGCATCGCCGCCGAACCTTACCCGCCGTTCACCATCAAGCAGAGCAACGGCCAGTGGAGCGGCTTTGAAGTGGAACTGGTGCGCAAGCTGTGCCAGCGCCTCAAGCAAAACTGTCAGATCGCCGAAGTGTCCTGGGACGGCATCATCCCCGCGCTCAACAGCAAGAAGATAGACGTGATCTTCAACTCCATGTCCATCACCCCGGAGCGGGAAAAAGTCATCGCCTTCAGCCTGCCCTACTACTACACCGCCTCCGAGTTCGTCGGCCCCAAGGGCCAGAAAACCGTGCTCAGCCCGGCCGGCCTCAAGGGCAAGACCCTGGGCGTGCAATCCGCCACCACCAACGCCAACTTCCTGAAGAAATACTACGGCGTCGGCTCCGTCATCCGTTACTACAACACCCAGGACGAACTGAATGCCGACCTCGTCGCCGGCCGCGTGGACCTGATGCTGCTGGACGCGCTGGCCGCCAGCGATTTCCTCGGCGGCAAGGACGGTTCCGGGCTGGAATCCAAGGGCCTGGCGCCCAAGGACCCGCTGTTCGGCCCCGGCATAGGCGCCGGCCTGCGCAAGGCCGACACCGCGCTCAAGCAGCAGTTCGACCAGGCCATCCTGCAACTGCGCGCCGACGGCAGCTTCGACGCCATCCAGAAGAAATACTTCAAGGTCAACATCTCGCCGGACGCCAAGTGACAGCGCCCCGCCAGCCCGCGCCGCCCCAGGGAGAGCCTATATGCTGGATGCACTGCAACAAGCCTACGACGCCGTAGTCCGCGACTGGGGCCCCGCCCTGCTGCAAGGCGCCGTGGTCACGCTGGAAATCTCGCTGGGGGCTTTCGCGCTCGGCCTGGTGATAGGCCTGGCCACTGCGCTGGTCAAACTGGGCGGCCACCCGCTGCTCAAACGGCTGGCCAACGCCTACACCAGCGTATGCCGCTCGCTGCCGGAGCTGCTGCTCATCCTGCTGCTCTACTACGCCGGCGGCGACGCCATCAACGCGCTGGCGGCGCTGCTGGGCCAGCCGCAGGTGGAAGTGAACGGCTTTGCCGCCGCCATCGTGGTGCTGGGCATCGTGCAAGGCGCTTACGCGGCGGAAATCATGCGCGGCGCGGTGCAGGCGATACCGCACGGCCACATCGAGGCCGCGCGCGCCTTCGGCTGCGGCCGCTGGCTGACCGCGCGCCGAGTGATCCTGCCGGAGATGATGCCCTACGCGCTGGCCGGCTTGGCCAATCTGTGGCTGGTGCTGATCAAGGACAGCGCGCTGATCAGCGTGGTGGGCTACAGCGAACTGCTGTTCACCACCAAGCAGGCCGCCGGCTCCACCCGCCAGTACCTGCTGTTCTACCTGACCGTGGCCGCCATCTACCTATTGATGACCCTGCTGTCCAACGCCGGCTTCAGCCTGATTGAACGCCGCTTCCGCCGCTGGCAACCGGCGCTGTGAACGGGAGACCCGCATGAACTTCCAATGGCTGCAAGACTACGGCCCCATGCTCTGGCGCGGCATCGCCGTCACCGTGCAACTCCTGCTGCTCTCCGGCGGCCTGGGCTTCGCGCTGGCGGTGGCGGTGGGCTTTGCCCGGCTGTCCCGCCAGCCCTTCCTGGCCTGGCTCAGCCTGTCCTTCACCAACCTGATCCGCGGCACCCCGCTGCTGGTGCAGATCTACGTGCTCTACTACGGCCTGGGCAGCCTGTTCGCCGGCTTTCCGGCGCTGCGCGACAGCCTGCTGTGGCCTTACCTGCGCGAAGGCTTCTGGTACGTGGCGCTGGCGCTGGCGCTGAGCGTGGCCGGCTATGTGGGCGAAGTGGTGCGCGGCGGCCTGGCCGCCGTGCCCAAGGGCGAACTGGAAGCCGCCCGCGCGCTGGGCATGTCGCGGCTGACCACGGCGCGGCGCATCTGGCTGCCGCGCGCGCTGCTGATCCTGCTGCCGTCCCTGGCCGGAGAAACCGTGCTGCTGCTCAAATCCACCGCGCTGGCCTCCACCGTGGCGGTGATGGACGTGCTGGGCGCCGCCAACCTGGTGCGCGCGCAAACCCTGCGTACCTACGAACCGCTGCTGACCGTGGCGCTGATCTATTTCGCGCTGGCCTGGCTGATAGAACGCGTCTTCCTGCGACTGGAAAAGAGACTGCCAGTCCGCACCGCCTTCTGATACCGCGCTATCCCATTATTACGGAGACCCCCATGCGCTTTTCCCCCCTGGTCGAACGCATCGCCGGCGAACGCGTCGATGCCTGGAACATCCACTTTGCGGCGCAACAAGCCGCCGCCCGCGGCGAGGACGTCATCATCCTCAGCGTGGGCGATCCGGAGTTCGCCACCCCGGCCCCCATCATTGAACGCGCGGTGGCCGCGCTGCGCGACGGCGACACCCACTACAGCCCGGTGGACGGCCGCGCCGACCTGCGCGCCGCCATCGCCCGCCGCCACGCCGCCGCCACCGGCCTGGACATGGACGCCGACAACGTCATCGTGGTGGCCGGCGCGCAAAACGGCCTGTTCTCCGCCGCGCTCTGCCTGTGCCAGGCCGGCGACGAAGTGCTGGTGCCGGAGCCCATGTACCTGACCTACGAAGCCAGCATCCGCGCCAGCGGCGCCGCGCTGGTCCCGGTGCCCGTCAAACCCGCGGACGGCTTCCACCTGGACCTGGCCGCGCTGGAAGCCGCCGTCACCCCGCGCAGCCGCGCCATCTTCCTCGCCACCCCCTGCAACCCCACCGGCGCGGCGCTGCGCCCGGACGAACTGTCCGCGGTGGCCGCGCTGGCCCGCCGCCACGACCTGTGGGTGGTGGCCGACGAAGTCTACGCCGGCCTCAGTTTCGAAGCCCCGCACCACAGCATCGCCGCGCTGCCCGGCATGGCGGAACGCACGCTGACCCTGGGCAGCCTGTCCAAATCCCACGCCATGGCCGGCTGGCGGCTGGGCTGGGCCGCCGGCCCGCGCCCGCTGATCCAGCACATGGGCACGCTGGCGCTGTGCATGCTCTACGGCATCCCCGGCTTCATCCAGCAAGCCGCGCTGCTGGCGCTGCAAGACTACGACGCCTTCGTCGAACCCGTCCGCGCGCTGTACCAGCGCCGGCGCGATCTGGCCCACAGCCTGCTCAGCGGCGTGGACGGCCTGCAATGCCCGCTGCCGGAAGCCGGCATGTTCCTGCTGCTGGACGTGCGCGGCTGCGGCCTGGAAGCCGGGGATTTCGCCTGGAAACTGTTTGAAACCACCGGCGTCTCCGTGCTGGACGCCGCCGCCTTCGGCCCCACCGCCGCCGGCTTCATCCGCCTGGGTCTGGTGGTGGACGACGAACGCCTGGCCGAAGCCTGCCGCCGCATCGCCCGCTTCGCCGGCCAACTGCGCGCCGCCGCGCCAAGACAAAAGGAATCCGCATGAACGCCACCCTGGGCAGCTACCTCACCGCCTGGCTGGCGGCTTACGGCGTCGACACCGTGTTCGGCATCCCCGGCGTCCACACCATCGAGCTCTACCGCGGCCTGGCCGGCAGCGGCATCCGCCACATCGCCGCCCGCCACGAACAAAGCCTGGGCTTCATGGCCGACGGCTACGCCCGCGTCAGCGGCAAACCCGGCGTCTGCTTCGTCATCACCGGCCCCGGCCTCACCAATATCGCCACCGCCATGGGCCAGGCCTACGCCGACTCCATCCCGCTGCTGGTGATCTCTGGCGTCAACGCGCGCGGCAAGCTGGGCTCCGGCGACGGCCACCTGCACGAACTGCCGGACCAGCACGCGCTGGCCAGCCAAGTCGCCGCCTTCAGCCACACCCTGACCGCGGCGGCGGAACTACCGCAAGTGCTGGCGCGCGCCTTCGCCGTGTTCGACGGCGCCCGCCCGCGCCCGGTGCACATTGAAATCCCGCTGGACCTGATGGCCGCGCCCGCCGACGGCCTGCCGCCGCCGCAAGCGCCGGTAATGCGGCTGTTGCGCGGGCCGGCCGCCCCCGCCGCCATCGACCGCGCCGCCCGCCTGCTGTCCAGCGCGGAGCAGCCGCTGCTGCTGATAGGCGGCGGCGCGCGCCAGGCCGCGCCGCAACTAACCCGGCTGGCGGAAATGCTGGACGCGCCGGCGCTGATGACCATCAACGCGCGCGGCGCGCTGCCGAACGGCCACCCGCTGGCGCTGTCCTGCAGCCCCTCGCTGCCGGCCGCGCGCCGCCTGATCGCCGCCAGCGACGTGGTGCTGGCCGTGGGCTGCGAACTGGGGCCCACCGATTTCGACATGTACGTGGACGGCGGCTTCCGCCTTCCCGGCGCGCTGATCCGCGTCGACATCGACCCGGAACAACTCTGCCGAGGCCGCGGCGCGGATCTACCACTGCTGGGCGACGCCAAAGAAACCCTGCAACTGCTGACGCTGCGGCTGACTAACGCCGCCCGCCAGGGCGCGGAGCGCGCCGACGCCGCCCGCCGCCTGGCCGCCGCCGAAATGGAACCGGAAAACGCCGCCGACCTGGCCTGGCTGCACCGCGTGCGCGACATCCTGCCGCAAGCGCGCTGGGTGGGAGACTCCACCCGCCTAGTCTACGCCGGCAACCTGGGCTTTTGCGCGCCGCGCGGCAACAGCTGGTTCAACGCCTCCGTGGGCTTCGGCGCGCTGGGTTACGGCCTGCCCGCCGCCATCGGCGCCGCGCTGGCCGAACCGGAGCGGCCGGTGCTGTGCCTGGCGGGCGACGGCGGCTTCCAGTTCACCCTGGCGGAAATGGGCACCGCGATGGAAACCCGCGCCCGCCTGATCGTGCTGCTGCTCAATAACCGCGGCTACGGCGAAATCAAAAGCGCGATGCGCGCCGCCAAGATGGAACCGCTGGGCGTGGACCTCTACACCCCGGACTTCCCGGCGCTGGCCCGCGCCTACGGCTGGCGCGCCGAAACCCTGGCGCTGGGCACCCCGGAACCGCTGCTGCGCCAGGCGCTGGAACAGGCTGCCGCCGCCGCCAATCCCACCCTGATAGAAATCGAGGCCTAAGAGTCTGTTTACGATCTTGCGAGCTAGAGCGAGACCAGGCGAAAACGGCTGAAGAAGCGGAATGTACATATGGTACATGAGCATTCTGAAGTCGTACTCACCGTGCAACGTCTCACGACGCGCAGCAGATCGTAAACAGGCTCTAAAGCGCGCCGGCCCGGCCCCGGGCCGCGCGCCGCAAACTCAATTTGCATAGAACCCGGCCGCGGCGATAACATGGCCTATCCACGGCGGCACCCGCCCCGCAAGCAATGCGAGACCGGCTCCGGGCATCCCTATGAGAGAACTCGAAATTGTCGAACAACTGGTCCTGGGCGTAGACCCGGCCGGCCGGCGCGACCCGCTGGGCACCCCCAAGGACCCGGCGCTGGACAAGGCGCGCGCGCTGTATTACGAGCAGCTCAAGCGCGTCGCCAAACAACACGCAGCAGACCCGCCCACCGCGCCCGAACCGCCACCGGCCCCCGGCGGCGCACGCCAGGGCCAACGCTGGAGCATAGCCGAAGACAACCGCTTAACCCTGCTGTGGGAAGCCTCCCCCGCGCCGGTGCGCCAACTATCGGAAAAACTGGGCCGCAGCCCGCTGGCCATCGTCTCCCGACTGGTCCGCTTGGGACTGTACGAGCACCAGCAAGCGGCGATGCAGGCCGACAACGCCCGCATGCAAGCACTGGACCTGCCGCCGCTCTGGGACGTGCCCGCCGCCGCGGAAACGCCGCCGGCCAAACCCGCCGCGCCGCCCGCCGCAGACAAGCAAGGCGCGGTCTGGACCGTGGCCGACGACCAGCAACTGAAAACCCTATGGCACAGCCCGGCCCAGCCGGACAGCCAGGCCATCGCCAAGCAACTGGGCCGCAGCCGCGGCGCCATCCTCGCCCGCCTGGTGCGCCTGGGCCTGTTCAGCGACCGCGACGCGGCTTATCAGGCGGACCAGGCGCGGCTAACCGGCTAGCCGCCCCATCCTTTCTAAATCACCAGTTCAAACGACACCATGGCATTCACCTTCGCAAATATTTTCAAGAATCGTCCCCCACAACAAGCAACTAAACCGGCAGCAGTTCCCGCTCCACAGCCAAGCGCCGCGCCAACGCCGCCACAAGCCATAACGCCTATCCAGCCCGCTACCCCAACAAGCGCGCAAACTTCCGCGCCTAGCCTGCCGCCAGTCACAACTCAGCCCTCCGCTCCAGCCCAGCCCGCCCCCAGCTCAGCGGAGAAAAAGGGCCATGAGGGCGAGAAAGCGCTCAACGCCTGGTTCAAGCAGCACAAGCTGGCCTATGTGGGCATCTGCCAGAACAAAAACAGCTTTGCCACCCTATTCCATGGCACGGCCAAACGGCCGGACTTTCTGCTCCTGCTGCCCTCGCTGGGCATGATCGCCATCGACGCCAAGAACTACACCCCATCGCGCGGCGAACTCACCCTCAGCCTGGAGGAAGAACTCAAAAAGGCGCTCACCTTTGAGCGGCTGTTCCGCCTGCCGCTGTGGTACGCCTACTGTGATAAGGGAAACATGGGCCAGAACTGGTACTGGATCAGCGCGCTGAAAGCGCTGGAAGTGGGCGAAGTGCGAGATGGCAGTAATGGACAATTCCTGGCCATCAAGATGGAGCACTTTGAAACCATCGCCAGCCCCAAGGACTTGGCCAAGTTGTATACCCATACCTTGCCGAGTTTGGAGAAGGTGGCGGCGGGGGTTTGATTTGGGAAGTTGATGATGAATATATCGTCAATTTCTATACTTGAATATTAATCACACAGAGATATATGCGACCAACTTTCATGACTTTGTTATAGCTTGAGACTCATCAGCGTCGGTCTGTTATTAGCATATGTAAGCAGAACAATTTCTGGAGCATAGCAATGTATAAAAAGTATCTTGAAGTTGCATGGATGAATGTTACGGAGTTTGTTCCACTCGACCTTGACAGCTTGTCGGAAAATATCCAAATCACTTCAACACTGGAAGAGTGGCCGGCAGCTGATGATGCCAAGCCAAGGACATCCCGTTTCGTCAACTACAAGACCTATAGTCAGGTTGAACGAAGAGGCGATGGGGGCTTTGTCGTGAGAATTACCTATAAACACAACAATAACCTGCATATCCAGTACGAGGATGCCTTATGGGGTGTTTCCACTATCGTGATTCCGCAAGGCGCTCGTAGCGGTGAAGCCAGTTGGACAGGGTTTGATACAGAGAAATACGACGGTACGGTCCAGTGGACGTGGCGCGACAAGGAGGAGAAGCAGAGAACTCGCTCCAGCAAAACAGTCGTGGACCGAGATCAGCTCCGGTTCCGTCATGCGTTGCTGAGCCTGGATAAGTGCTGCGGCATCACCGGTGAAACAACGGAACGTGCGCTGGAGGCCGCACACATTGTTCCAGTGGCCGAAGACGGAATGGAGTGGCTGGAAAACGGAATTTTGCTGCGAGCGGATCTACACCGACTATATGACAAGCATCTGTTTACTATTCAGCCAGATGGCAAGGTGAAATTGCAAGGAGAGTTGTCGGATGCCTACATAGAACTGCTAAAGGATAAGAGACTACCCACATCAGTACTGATACGAGTTAAGGCTGCGTTGGAGGTAGCTAATAGCCTTCAAGGCTGACTGTGGGTTTGTCATAAACTCCGCGTAAATCAACCATTAGCCAACAATCTGTCGTAAAGACAGCTATGGGCGAGTTGCAGCCTATTAGATGAAAACATGGCAGATCGTCGGTCATTTCCGCCGTTCGGCTTGCCGGTCTATCTGGGTTGTAGTGAATCGGTTACCTACCATTAGACAGTCTCGCCGCACTGAACAACAGCCCTTAATCGAGCAAAGATTAATGTCTGACCCAGTACTACCTTTTTCTGATCATAACAGATAACGACAGCAGTGAATCATAATGCCATTATTGCAGAGGTCGACGGGTGGCACCACCATGGAATCCATCATAGATGGATATACGGAAAAACTCATAATTAACACCTTGATAAACATGCAATTTAGCGACGAAAACAGATATCAGCAATATAAATCAACATGCAAATCATCGTGTCCGTATATACGCCACTAGAACCCATACCCGTAAAATCAAGAACACAAGAGATCATGCCAATATAAGCAAGAAAAAACCACTCTACTCAAGTAGTATTTGATAAGATTAAGCCGAATGGCGAGCTACGCCTTCGTCTAATACATGAAAATAGAACACGGCACACACGTATGTGTCACTCACCAAGGGAGCAATAATGTCCGTAAAATACATGGTTAAGGCATTCATTCCAAAAGTTGCTGGTTGCGGAGCGCAAGATAATGGATGGGATGAAGCTCGGTGCACTCAATTTGAAGACTTCTTGAATACGCATGCTGTAGATGGCTGGCGCTTTCACTCAAGCGAATATCGCGAAGTTACGGTCAAGGGCTGCGGAGGCGGAAAGGGTGCCTGGCTCGTTTGCACATTCGAGAAAGCAGAATGAAAAGTCTCGCGATATTCGCTATCCGATTCTATCAAAAACGCTTGAGGCATCTTCACAACAGAAAGTGTATCTATACACCTTCCTGCTCAAACTACGGAATATTGGCGCTACAGAAATACGGCCTCCTGAAAGGGTGTTACTACACCTATTTGAGAATCAAGCGCTGTAACGGAGCTCTGTATCAGGGAGGGATCGATTACCCATGAAGAGTTCGAACTCTACGTTCGAGGTGGTATGCGCGAAAAACTGTGTAGGTGCCTCAACTCCAAGTTGATGTGTAGAAGTTCAGACCTGATCTGACAATCTCCCGTTTTGACGGCGCCCGACTGTCAGATCAGGTCTGAACTTCTACATGTAACGCGTCCACGACGCGCAGCAGATCGTAAACAGGTTCTTAGGCCCGCTAACAAAACCCCTGATGCAGCGTTGCGCCTCCTGGTCGTACTACGTGTACTGTAGCTTCGCAGAAACTTCGTTTTCTGCGTCGGCGCGCCTTGGCTCAGGTTCTCTGCGAGCTTTTGTTAGCGGGCCTTAGTAGTGGTAGCGGCACTGCAAGATGGTCAGAACGTTGCTCAGGACAGCGTAGACCAGCCGATGCTCATCGTCGATGCGACGCGACCAGAAGCCAGCAAACTGGTGCTTAAGCGGCTCAGGCTTGCCGATTCCCTCAAACGGGTTGCGCTGGATGTCCTTGATCAGAGCGTTGATGCGCTTGAGGGTAGGCTTGCTGCTCTGCTGCCAGTAGAGGTAATCCTCCCATGCGTTGTCATCAAACTTGATCTGCATTACTCGCCCTCGTCTTCGAGAAGCGTTCTCTCTTTGGCCGCCCCGCTGTGAAACCTTGCCGCCGCATCGGCCAGACGCTTGGCATTTTCAGGGGAGCGCGTCAGGTAGGCGGTTTCTTCCAGCGCGTTGTAGTCGGCCAGCGACATGATCACCACCGGTTCACCGCGCTGGGTGGTGACGATCACCGGCGCCCGGTCTTCGTTCACTTGACGCATGACTTCGGCCAGGTGCTGGCGGGTGTGGCTGTAGGTAAGCGCTTTCACGGTATTCCTCGCTCAAATCGACAATGATTGTACAAATCATAGCACAACCCAGGCGACATGGTTCACGCACTAAGAACGTGTTTACGATCTGCTGCGCGTCGTGGAGCGTTACACGGTGAGTACGGCTTCGAAATACTCATGTACCACTCGTACATTCCGCTTTTTCGCTCGTTTTCACCTTGTCTCGCCCTTGCTCGCGAGATTTTGAACAGGCTCTCAGTGCGCCGCCGCCGGGTGACACGCGCCCACGCCTCCATCTCAAAATATGTCAGAGCCTGCGGGCCGCACTCCGAAAACTGCCGCCCTGCCGATAAGCAACGCCAAATAATAGGTGGGGTCCAGACAAAAAAAGCCCTCCCAAATGTGGGAGGGCTTTGTTTATATGAGGCCGGCGCTATCAGTGCTGATGCCCGTGCTCGCCATGCACATGCTGGTGAGCAATTTCCTCAGCCGTTGCCGCGCGCACGTCCACCACTTTGACGGCAAAGCGCAGGGTTTTGCCGCATAGCGGGTGGTTGCCGTCCAGCAAAACGGTGGGGCCTTTGATCTTGGTGACGAAATAGTAACGCGGCTCGCCATCCGGGCCGATGCGCTGGATTTGGCCGCCTACCTTCACGCCGGGCGGGAAGTCCGCCTTGGGCATGGTGGTGACCAGGGCTTCGTCGCGCGCGCCGAAGGTGTCTTCGGTAGCCAGTTCCAGCGTGGTTTGAAAACCCGATTCCTGGCCTTCCAGCGCGGCTTCCAGCTTGGCGAATAGGTTGTCGTAATCGCCGTGCAGGTAGGAGACGGGCTTTTTGCCATCATCGTAAACCAGGCCCTGGCTGTCGGTGACTTTCATGCGCAGGGTAACGGCGGTGTTGGCGGTGATTTTCATGGCGAGCAATAACAAAAAAATGGAAGCGGGAAGGTTCTCAGTTCGGCGAGGGAGTGTCAACCGAAACGCCCCTACTTTGCTGGATATGGCTGTTTGCTGGTAAAACCTTCTCCTTCCCCAACAGCCAGCCCCGAAGGGGCCGGCTGCCCTTCCCAGCTTATCCCCTCTTCTTCCGCCCCAACTTACGCGGCAAGGCTTCCAACTCGTCCAGGCTGAGATGGAGGCGGTTCACCGCCTCCACATGCCTCGGCAGGTCCACCTGCTCCACCCCCAGGTTCAACAACAACTCCAGATAGTTGAAGAAGCTTTTGCACATGCGGCGGCGGTGGCCGCGTTGGCTGAAATCCATATCGCTGGCGATGCGGAACAACAGTCCGCGCGCGGAGTGCTGACGGTTGAGTTTCAGCATCTGCGCCAGATGGGCGGCGTACTGATGGCCCAAGGCGCGGGCTTCGAACTCATCCTTGGCTTCGGCCGGCTGCCAGTAATGCGGATAGGTGCGGCCTTTGATGCGGCGGATGAAGGGCAGGCTGAGGTCTTTGGCGTGGGGGCCGGCAAAGCGGTAGCGTGAGCGCGGCCCTAGCGGCGGGAGTTGAGAGGCGTCCTGATGGACGTCTTGGACTTCAGTAGCGGACGGAGTGAGTTCGATGCCGAGCACCGGACGGACAGGCTTTACCATTTGCAACCTCCTGAGCAGAAGGGCCCGGCCGCAAGGCGGCAGGGCGGGCACATGACAAGAGTTGGTCTACCGGTGTGCTACCGTACAAAGCCGGCGCGCCCGCGAGGGCGCCACTTGCCACGGCCCGCCCGAATAGGCAAAGCAATGGCCGCGGATACGCTGTGGAAACAGCGGATCCGCGACGGCAGCACAATTCAGGAGACCAATCCCGAGCGCCGCGATTGCTGCGGCGCGGGGGTTATTGTTGGGGAGGAGCGGGAGGGCGTCAAGCCGGCGGGGTCCGACAAGACAAGAGTAGCCGTGCACCGAGTGCCGTGCGTGGCAGGCCATGTATCCTAAACATCATCCGCGCAGCGGATATAAGAACCTGTTTACGATCTGCTGCGCTGCGGCGATACAGCTTTGAAAACCGCTTCGAAATGCTCATGTACCACTCAACCATTCCGCTTTCTCAGCCGTTTTCGCCTTGTCTCGCTCTTGCTCGCGAGAGCGTAAACACGTTCTAAGACAAGAGATAGGGGAATTAAGAGCCGGTTCACGATCTTTTATCCACAAATGGCCTCCTTGTGCAATACAAAGGAAACCACGTATTCAATGTGCCCCGGGTCACTTCAAGCCTGCCGTCGGGTGGCAGGCCCTAGGTTTTAGCTACGCAGAAACTTCGCTACGCTCGTTTTAAGCGGCAGCCTGTTCGAGCAGCGCGACGTTAGCGCGCCATCACTGAGCGAAGCAAAGATTCGCACGTAGAGAGTTCAACCGCGCCTCGGGCCTGACGGGAACCGGCGGGAAGCCGCAGGCCAGGCTTGCAGGGCGGCCTTTGGGGGACTACGTGCGAATCTTCGATTCGCTGAGTGATACGGATATTTGGCCAAGCAAATATCCTTTCCCTGCCCGCCGGGCAGCCCCGGCAATGCAAATCATCATCCGCGCAGCGGACTCAATGCCTTAGCCTGAAAAGACCGTGAACAGGCTCTTAGCGCTCGCCCCACAAATCGTGCTCGCTACAATCGACGATCTTCACTGAATAGAACTCGCCCACTCGCATGTCCGCGGCATCCTCGACGAACACCAGACCGTCGATCTCCGGCGCATCCGCGTAGCTGCGGCAAATCGCCGTGCCTTCGTCGTCGATCTCGTCCACCAATACCTGCATCGTCTGACCGACGCGGCGCTCTAGGCGACGTGCGCTGATCTCTTCCTGCACCGCCATGAAGCGCTCTTTGCGCGCTTCCTTCACCTCTTCCGGTACCGGGTTCGGCAAATCGTTGGCGGTGGCGCCTTCCACCGGCGAATAGGTGAAACAGCCTACGCGGTCCAGCTCCGCCTCGCGGATGAAGGCCAGCAGCTCTTCGAAGTCCTCCTCGGTCTCGCCGGGGAAGCCTACGATGAAGGTGGAGCGAATCACCAATTCCGGGCAGATCTCGCGCCACTTCTTGATGCGCGCCAGCACATTATCGCTGTTGGCCGGACGCTTCATCAGCTTCAGCACCTTCTGGCTAGCGTGCTGGAACGGGATGTCCAGATAGGGCAGGATCTTACCGTCGCGCATCAGTGGAATCACCTCGTCCACATGCGGATACGGATAGACGTAGTGCAGACGCACCCAGATGCCGTGGCGGCCCAGCTCCTCGCACAGCTCGGTCATTCGGGTCTTCACCGGACGGCCATTGTGGAAGCCCAGCTTGTACTTGGTATCCACCCCGTAAGCCGACGTGTCCTGCGAGATCACCAGGATTTCCTTGACCCCGGCCTTGGCCAGGCTCTCCGCTTCGCGCAGCACATCGTGAATCGGCCGGCTTTCCAAATCCCCGCGCATGGACGGAATGATGCAGAAGGTGCAACGGTGATTGCAGCCTTCGGAAATCTTCAGATACGCGTAATGCTTGGGTGTCAGCCGCACGCCAATGTCCGGCACCAGATCGACAAAGGGATCATGCGGCTTGGGCAGATGGGCATGCACCGCGCTCATCACCTCGTCGGTGGCGTGCGGGCCGGTCACGGCCAAGACCGACGGATGCGCATCCCGCACCACATCGCCCTTGGCCCCCAGACAGCCGGTGACGATGACCTTGCCGTTCTCGTTCAAGGCTTCGCCGATCGCATCCAGGGACTCCGCCACGGCGGAATCAATGAAACCACAGGTGTTGACCACCACCAGGTCGGCGCCGGCGTAACTGCCGGAAATATCGTAGCCTTCGGCGCGAAGGCGGGTCAGGATCTGCTCGGAGTCGCTAGAGGCTTTGGGACAGCCCAGCGACACGAAGCCGATACTTGGAATCTTGTCTGCCATGATGATGGCCTTGCTGAAGAAAAACGCGAGAGTATACAACGATTTGACAGGCGATGCGCAGCGTTGCGAAGGGTTGGGAGTCTGGGCTTGTCGATTCGTTTTCGCCGACCCCGCGCCTGGCAGGATGCGGACGCCGCCTAGCAACGCTCCCCTTTACGACCTCACTTGATAGTAAAATCCGACGCCTCAATATAGGCCTGAAAACCGGTTTACAATCTCGCGAGCAAAGGCGAGTCAAGGCGAAAGCAAGCGAAAAAGCGGAATGGTCGAGTGGCACATGAGCATTTCAAAGGTGAACTCACCGTGTCACGCTCCACAACGCGCAGCAGATCGTGAACAGGTTCTATAAGCCGTCAACCCCTCACACAATACCGATATGAAAACTCTTGTTTCACGCATGGAGTCCCTGATTTTCGCAAGCCGCTGGCTGCAGGCTCCACTCTACCTTGGCCTCATCGTCGCCCAGGGGGTGTATGTCTATAAGTTTCTGCTCGAACTGATCCACTTGGTCGCCGACGCCTCCAGCATGACGGAAACCCAGATCATGCTGATCGTGCTGGGCCTGATCGACGTGGTGATGATCGCCAACCTGCTGATTATGGTAGTGGTGGGCGGCTACGAGACTTTCGTCTCCAAGATCGACAGCCTGAACACTCATGAGGACCGGCCGGAATGGCTCTCCCATGTGAACGCCGGGGTACTGAAGACCAAGCTGTCGCTAGCGCTGATCAGCATTTCCTCCATTCACCTGCTGAAAACCTTTATCAGCGCATCCAATCTGGGCAGCCCCGGCAACCCGCTCACCGAGCAGGGCGTGATGTGGCAGGTGGTGATCCACTGCACCTTCCTGCTGTCCGCGCTGGTGATGGCCTGGACCGACAAGCTGATGCAAAGCA
Source organism: Chromobacterium sp. IRSSSOUMB001 (assembly GCF_023507765.1). Taxonomy (NCBI): domain Bacteria; kingdom Pseudomonadati; phylum Pseudomonadota; class Betaproteobacteria; order Neisseriales; family Chromobacteriaceae; genus Chromobacterium; species Chromobacterium sp. IRSSSOUMB001. The sequence continues at coordinate 58,404 of NZ_JALCYU010000001.1, read as the reverse complement.
AGCACTAGGAACCGCGGCGCGTCGGCGATACGGCGCTAAAACGGTCTCGCCAAACGCAACGCCTTGTCTCGTTCTGGCTCACAAGGCGTAAACATGTGGGCTCAGTCCAAACGCTCGGCGCAGTAAAAGGCGCCGGGCACCGGACACCCCGCCTCCTCTCGCAACATCATGTCCTGTCGTTCCACCAGTCGCAGCCGGCACGCCGCCAGTTGCGCCTCCACCCAGTCCGGATCATGCAGATAGCGTCCGCAGGGCTGCAGCTGGTGGCCTTCGGGCAAGGCCCTCAGCGCGCGCTCGATGCTGAACAGCAACAGGCCGCCCGGCTTGAGCGCGCGCGCCATCCAGTTTAAGGCTGGCCTCAGATCGCCAAAATAGCTGAGGGTGTCCAGGCAGCAGATCAGATCGCTAGCCGGAGGCAGCTCCGCCAGGAATTCAATGATGTCGCCTTGAGTCAAGGCGTCGTACACGCTCTTGGCTGCGGCGCGCCCTAGCATCTCTCCGCTGATATCCACCCCCTGCAAACGACGCGCGTACGGCCGCAGCGCAACGCCGGCCAGCCCGGTGCCGCAGCCCAGGTCCAGGACCTCCAGAGCGGCCGTTGGCGGCCCCAACCGCTTCAGGCATTGCGCCAGCCACTGCGGCCCCTGGTAGCGCAAGTTGGCCAGGGTCGCGTCAAACGCCTCGGCGTTGGCGTCGAAAGTCCGCCGGATGAACTCGGGACTACATTGCGGCGGCGGCTCCGCGCCGCCGCAGGCGGCAAGCAGGTGCAAAGCCACCGGATCATCCGGCGCCTGCGCCAGCCAGCCGCGCAGCAGCGCCAAGGCTTCTTCGCGCCGGTCCAACTCGCAGTAGGCCTCGATGCGCGCAATCGGCCCATGCTCCGCGGGCCGCGCCACGATGCCCAACGCGTTGTGCCGCCGCGCCTCGGTATGGCGTTCCTGACGCAAATACAATCCAGCCAGCAGAAAGTGCGCGTCGGCGCAAGCTCCGTCCACGGCCAGCGCCTGCCGGCAAGCCTGTTCCGCGGCGGCTAAATCATCGCCCTGCTCGCAGGCGGCGGCCAGGTTGGTCCAATACATAGGCTGTCCGCCGTCCAGCTCCGCAGCCGCGGCGAAAGCCCGCCGCGCGTCGCCCAAGCGCCCCTGTCGCGCCTGGGCCATGCCCAAGCTGAAATGCCAGTCAGCATGGCCTGTTTCCGCGGAAATCGCCTCGCTCAACAAAGATTCAGCCTCCTCCGGACGCTGAGTCTGCAGCAATAGGAAAGCCAGGAAGGATTTGGCGGCGGCGCAAGCCGGCCAATCGCGCAAGCAGGAGCGGTAGCGCCGTTCTGCCTCCGCCCAGTCCCCCTCCAGGTGACTGCGTTGCGCCGCGCGCAAGCAGGCGTTCAAGTCCTCGGCGGACATGTCGGGGCGCCTTGCCGGCTCAGCCTGTTTGAATCATCTATTGAAAACAGGGGAAAACGAAACGCGGCGAACGCCGCTCGAGAGAAATTGACGCCGTCAACGGCGCCCGGCATCCAGCTTGCGGGGGTAAGCATGGCAAGCCCTCCAAGGGCGCTGCGGATGGAAACGGACAGGCGGCCATTCCAGACGGCCGCCTCTGCTCAATCTTTGCTGCGCTTAGCGAAGCTTTGGAAAACTTATCCGCTTTCCGAAGCCGTTTTTAACGCCGCATCGCCAAAGCGCGGCAAATCGTAAACAGGTTTTTAGGACGGGTCTTTGTCGTCCTCGCCGCCCTGCTTGTATGCTGGGAAGGCGAAGCCGCCGAACAGTTGCTTGGTCTGTTCCTGCATCCGGTTCTGCATGTCCAGGAACATGCTGGTGCTCTGTTCCATGTAGTTGGCCATCATGTTCTGCACCGCCGGCCCCTGAAATTTCATGAACTCCCCCCACAGATTAGCGTTCAACATGGTGTTGTCGCCGTAAATCGCGCGGGTTTGTTCCTGCATTTTCTGCTGCAGTTGGGCGAACAGTTGCAGATTGTTCTCCAGGAAAGGCCCCATCATGCCTTGCATGGCCTGGCCGTAAGAGCGGATGAACTGGGTCAGCACCTCGTAGCTGAACATAGGCATGCCGCCGTTCTCCTCCTCCAGGATGATCTGCAACAGCACACTGCGGGTGATGTCCTCCTGGCTCTTGGCGTCGACGACTTGAATATCCACATTATCAAGCACCAATTGCTTCACATCCCCCAAGGTGATGTAGGAACTGGTGGCGGTATCGTACAGCCGGCGGTTCGGGTACTTTTTGATGACCCGCTTTTCAACACTCATGTAACGCTCCCGGTTTATTTTGTTACGGTGTGCCGTGTGCCGGCAATTTATCATAAATACAACACGCTAGAGTAAATCTTCAGTCAAAGCTCCCATTTTTGCTGCAATGCATGATACATTTACTCGTCATTGTGCAGTGCAAAATTTTTGATTCAGACTATCTCCTTTAAGGTCTTACCCCACAGCGGAGGAATACATTATGTCCATCAGCAATGAGCAACTGAACAAGCTGTCCCTCAACGGTCTGGAAACCATTTTCCGCTTTTCGCAAATCACTCTGGATAGCGCCGAGCGTCTGGTCAAGCTGAACCTGGAAATCTCCAAGCAGTCGCTGGAAGAAAACGTCAAAATCGCCAAGCAGTTGAGCGGCGTGACCGACCCGCAAGAAGCGGTCAGCCATCTGAACAAGCTGGCCACCCAGAACATCGACACCGCTCTGGCCAACTCCCGCAATCTGTACGACATCGTTTCCTCCGCTCAAAGCGAACTGACCAAGCTGGCCGAAGAAAACCTGGGCAGCTTCAACAAGTCGCTGATCGGTGCAATCGAGTCCGCGGCCAAGAATGCTCCGGCCGGCTCCGACGCCGCGCTGAACGCGGTGAAGAGCTCGGTGGCCGCCGCCGCCGCCGCGGTCAACACCTTCAGCAAAGCCGCCCAGCAAGTGGTGGAATTCACCGACAGCAGCGTCAAGGCCGCCACCAGCGCCACCGCCGATGCAGTGAAGACCGCCAGCAAGCGCGCACCCACCGCCTAAGCGCAGTTTTAAGGCTAAAGCACAACCCCGTCCAGCCGACGGGGTTTTTCTTTGCCTTGCTTCGGAGGATGGCATGTGAGCGGCGACAGGTTTACAATCTCCGCGTTAAGCACGTTTCAGGAAACCAATAGGTTCAGCGCATGAAAATCAGCAGCAATTTTGACGCCGGCAGCATCGAGATCGTCTCCGCCGACAACTACGAAGACATCCAACTGCGCATCCGCCGCGACAATGCGGCCGATTTCGCCCAGTGGTTCTACTTCCGCGTGCAAGGCGCCGCTTATCAGCACTGCACCTTCAATTTCCTGAACGCCGGCGAAAGCGCCTATCCGGACGGCTGGGTCGACTACCAGGCGGTGGCCTCCTACGACCGCATCAACTGGTTCCGCGTGCCCACCCACTACGAAAACGGCGTGATGACGATAGATCACGTGCCGCTGTCCGGCAGCATCTACTACGCCTATTTCGAACCCTATTCCTACGACCAGCATCTGAACCTGATCGGTCAGGCGCAGGGCTCCGGCCTGTGCCAGGTCAGCGACCTGGGCTTTACCGTGCAGCAGCGCGACATCAATCTGCTGACCATAGGCCACGAGGTGGAATCGGATCTGAAAATCTGGATCATCGCCCGCCAGCACCCCGGCGAAACCATGGCGGAATGGTTTATCGAGGGCCTGCTCAATCGCCTGCTGGACCCGCAAGACCCCACCAGCCGCGCGCTGCTCGACCGCGCCACCTTCTACGTGGTGCCGAACATGAATCCGGACGGCTCGGTGTTGGGCAATCTGCGCACCAACGCCGCGGGCGCCAACCTCAACCGTGAATGGGCCAACCCCAGCGCGGAAACCAGCCCGGAAGTGCTGGCGGTGCGCAACAAGATGCAGGAAACCGGTGTGGACCTGTTCCTGGACATCCACGGCGATGAGAACATCCCCTATGTGTTCCTGGCCGGCACCGAGGGCGTGCCGTCGTGGAACGGGCGCCTGGAAGCCCTGGCCGATCAGTTCCGCCACCACCTGCTGCTGGCCAGCCCGGACTACCAGACCGAACACGGCTACCCGCGCAACGCGCCGGGCAAGGCCAATATGACCATCGCCACCAACTGGGTGTGCGAAAACTTCGGCTGTCTCGCCTTCACGCTGGAAATGCCGTTCAAGGACAACGCCAATCTGCCGGACGACGACTTCGGCTGGAGCGGCCAGCGCAGCCTGCGCCTGGGCGAGGCGGCCTTGTCGCCCATCTATGCGATAGCGCAAAACCTGCGCGCCTGAGCACCAAATCAGGCTGAAACCAAAAAAGCCACGGAGATCCGTGGCTTTTTTCATTTCCATTGCCGCTTAAACGTGATCCAGCAATTGCAGCGGATGATCGATGGCGATGTCGGCGCCCCACTCCGCCGGCCGGTCGCTGTCGGCGATATAGCCCCAATTGGCCAACACCGTTTTCATGCCCACGCTGCGGCCGGCGGCGATGTCGCGCTCGGCGTCGCCCACATACAGGCAATGCTCGGGCGCGATGCCGATCTGATCGGCCGCATAACGCATTGGCCGCGGATCCGGCTTGGGCACGCCCACGGTGTCGCCGCTGACCGTCACCGCCGGCGCCGTGATAAAAGGCAACGACGGCACTAAACGGTCAGTGAAGCGCATCGGCTTATTGGTGATGATGCCCCAGGTCAGCCCCTTGTCCATCAAGCCCTGGATCAGGCCGTTGACGCCGTCGAACAACACGGTCTCGTCGGCGAAGCTGTGCTCGTAGTGATCCAAGAAGCGCAAACGATATTCCTCGAAACGAGGATGTTCGCGGTCTATGCCGAAACCCAGGCTGACCAGCCCGCGCGCGCCGTGGCTGGCGATGGGCCGCACCGCCGCGTACGGCTGCGGCGGCAAGCCCTCCTCGGCCAGCAGGCGGTTGAGCGCGGCGCCCAGATCGCGCGCAGTGTCGGCCAGAGTGCCGTCCAGATCGAATAGAACTGCCTTGATCATGATTCGCTTCAATGAAGGAGCGCGACGTCAGGCTGCCGACCATAAGCAGCCCGCCGGCCCGGTTCAACGTATGGTCTTGCCCAGAAACAGCTTGTAAGCCGGATTCTGGGTTTCCTCGACATAGGGATAGCCCAGATTATCGAGGAAGCGCTGGAACTCGGCATCGTCGCTGGCCGGCACCTGAACGCCCACCAATACGCGGCCGTAATCCGCGCCGTGATTGCGATAATGGAACAAGCTGATGTTCCAGTCCACGCTCATCGCCTCCAGGAAACGCATTAGCGCGCCGGGACGGTCCGGAAACTCGAAGCGCAGCACCCGCTCGTCCTTCAACTGCGGCGCATGGCCGCCCACCAGATGACGAATATGCAGCTTGGCCAGCTCATTATCAGTCAGGTCAATGCTCTCCAGCTCGTGAGCGTTCAGGCTGGCGAGTATGCCTTCCAGGTCCTGCTTGCCGCTGATCTGCACGCCGACGAAGACATGGGCGGTGCCCGGATCGGCGAAGCGGTAATTGAACTCGGTGATGTTGCGGCCGCCGATCACGGTACAGAAGCGCTTGAAGCTGCCCGGCTTTTCCGGAATGGTCACCGCGATAATGGCCTCGCGCCGCTCGCCCAGCTCGGAACGCTCGGACACATGGCGCAGGCGGTCGAAATTCATATTGGCGCCGCAGGAAATCGCCACCAGGGTCTGATTCTCGCAGCCCTCGCGCTCCACATAGGCCTTGGCGCCGGCCACCGCCAGAGCGCCCGCCGGCTCCACGATGGAGCGGGTGTCTTCGAAAATATCCTTGATCGCCGCGCAGATGGCGTCGGTGTCCACCAGGATGATCTCGTCCAGCAATTCGCGACAGATGCGGAAGGTCTCCTCGCCCACCAGCTTCACCGCCACCCCGTCGGCGAACAGGCCCACGTCCTTCAACTCCACCCGCTCGCCCTTGGCAATCGATTGACGCATTGCGTCGGAATCCACCGGCTGCACGCCAATCACCTTGATGTCCGGCTTCAGCCGCTTGATGAAGCTGGCGATGCCGGCGGCCAAACCGCCGCCGCCGATGGCGACGAAGATCGCGTTCAAGCCGTCCGGATGTTGACGCAGAATCTCCATGCCTATGGTGCCCTGGCCGGCGATCACATCCGGATCGTCGAATGGAGGAATATAAGTCATACCGTTTTGAGCGGCTAATTCGGATGCGTGCAGAAAGGCCTCGTTGAAAGAGTCCCCATGCAATACCACCAGGCCGCCGTATTGCTTGACCGCGTCGATTTTGATCTGCGGGGTGGTCACCGGCATCACGATGGTGGCTTCGCAGCCCAGCCGGCTGGCGGACAAGGCCACGCCCTGCGCGTGGTTGCCGGCGCTGGCGGTGATCACGCCACGTGCGCGCTGCTCCGCGCTGAGCTTGGCCATCTTGTTGTAGGCGCCGCGCAGCTTGAAAGAGAACACCGGCTGCAGATCCTCGCGCTTGAGCAGAATCGTGTTGCGATAGCGGCGCGACAGATTGGGCGCCAGCTCCAGCGGCGTTTCGATGGCGACGTCGTAAACCCGCGACGTCAGGATGCGTTCCAGATAGTCTTGCTTCTCTTGCATGGCAAAGCCTTTGTCCCGATCATTATTTTCCTTGAACTGCCAGAGTAGCAGGAACTCCAACTGAACGGGAAGCCTTGATAATATTGGATTGTTGCATTGCGGCATCGCAACGGCTCCAGCCGCCCCGCCCGCAGAAAATCGCCACTTCGCGGCAACCAGACGGCAATCCGCGTGTATAATCAACGGCTACTATTTGGACCTCAACCCCCAGCGTTGCCCATAGGAACAATGAAAACATTCACCAGCATTCTCACTGCGGCGGCGATCGCGCTGCCGTCCGTCTCTTTCGCTTCCGCCGCCTTCCTGCCGCCCGCGCCCGAGATCGCCGGCAAGGCCTATTACCTGACCGACTTCAACAGCGGACAAGTGCTGGCCGAGCGCGACCCGGACTCCCGCGTGGAGCCGGCCTCGCTGACCAAGCTGATGACCGCCTACCTCACCTTCAAGGCCTTGAAGGAAAAGCGGCTGACCCTGGAGCAAACGCTGACGGTGTCGCAAAAGGGCTGGAAGACCGAAGGCTCGCGCATGTTCCTGGATCCCAAGGTGCCTGCCAAAGTCGACGACCTGATCAAGGGCATGATCGTGCAGTCCGGCAACGACGCTTGCGTGACGCTGGCCGAAGCCATCGCCGGCAGCGAAGAAGTCTTCGCACAAGTGATGACCCAGCAGGCGCAGAAACTGGGCATGAAGAACACCCAGTTCCGCAACGCCACCGGCTTGCCCAATCCAGAGCACTACACTACCGTGCACGATCTGGGCATCCTGGCTGGCGCGCTGATCCGCGACTTCCCAGAGTTCTACCCGATCTACTCGATCAAGTCCTTCACCTATAACAACATCAAGCAGCCCAACCGCAACCTGCTGCTCTACCGCGACCCCAACGTCGACGGCATGAAGACAGGCTACACCGACAGCGCCGGCTACAATATGATCACCACCAGCCATCGCGACGGCCGTCGCGTGATTTCGGTCGTGGTGGGCACCGCCAGCCCGGAGGCGCGCGCGGTGGAAAGTTCCAAGCTGCTCAACTACGGCTTGCAGTTTTACGATACGCCCAAACTGTATAGCGGAGCCAAGCCGGTGTCCGAGCTGCCCATCTACAAGGGCGCGGCCAAAACCGTCTCCGTCGGCTTCGCCAACGATGTCTTCGCCACCGTGGCCAAGGGCCAGGCCGCCAAGCTCAAGGCAGATCTGACCACGATGCAGCCGCTGATCGCCCCGGTCAAAGCCGGCCAGGTAGTGGGCAAGCTGGTGGTGTCGCTGGACGGCAAGCCGCTGTTCGAGCGCCCGGTGGTGGCCTTGAAGGCAGTGGAAGAAGGCGGCTTCTTCAGCCGGCTGTGGGACAGCATCAAGCTGATGCTGGGCTGGAAATAAACGGCGTCCGCCGTTGATCGCGGCGCCGGGCATCGCCCGGACGCCGCTGCTGTATTATGATGTGACGTTTTAGTAATAAAGACGACCGTAAAATGTATTGGCGCGGATGGCCCGGTTTGCAGTACAACTGGCTGCTGCGCCTTTGCCCGTTTCGGGCGCGGCGTCTTTAGAACCTGTTTACGATCTGCTGCGCTTCGGTGATACAGCGTTGAAAACCGCTTCGAAATGCTCATGTACCGTGTGTACACTCCGCTTTCTCAACTGCTTTCGCCTTGTCTCGCTCTTGCTCGCGAAATCGTAAACCCGTTCTTAGTGGATTTGATTGAATATGTCTGAAAAACAGGAACTCATGGAATTCCCCTGTCGCTTTCCCATCAAGGTGATGGGCGAGCGCCACGAGGATTTCGTCCTCACCATCACCGAGGTTGTGCGCGTCAACGCGCCAGACCTGGCCGACCACGACGTCACGCTGCGCGAAAGCTCCAATGGCCGCTTTTACGCGCTGACCGTCACCGTCACCGCCACTTCGCGTCAACAGCTGGACAACATCTATCTGTCGCTGACCGGCCATCCGATGGTCAAAATGGTGCTCTAAGCGCCAGGAGATTGCCGTGCCGCGCATCGTCAAACATCTGGGCCGGGTGGATTACGAACCCACCTGGCGCGCCATGCAGGCGTTCACCGACGCCCGCAACGCCGACACCCCCGATGAACTGTGGGTGGTTGAACACCCGCCCGTCTACACCCAGGGCCTGGCCGGCAAGCCGGAGCACCTGCTGCACGCCACCGCCATCCCGGTGGTGAAAACCGACCGCGGCGGCCAAATCACCTATCACGGCCCCGGCCAGTTGGTGGTTTACCTGCTGGTGGACTTCAAGCGCATGGGCATAGGCGTGCGCGAGCTGGTGCGCCGCATCGAACAGGCGGTGATAGACGCGCTGGCGGAACTGGGCATCCACGGCAACGGCGACGTGGACGCGCCCGGCGTATACGTCGCCGGCGCCAAGATCGCCTCGTTGGGCCTGCGCATCAAGAACCACGCGGTCTACCATGGCCTCAGCTTCAATGTGGACATGGACCTGGCGCCGTTCGATTCCATCAATCCTTGCGGTTACGCCAACCTCAAGGTGACCGATCTGAAACAACTGGGAGTGGAGCTGAGCCTTGCCGCCGCCGCCGATACGCTGCTGCCGCATCTGGAGCGCCTCCTGAACAGCACCGAGGAACTGACATGAAGCCGGAAAACCAGGCTGGGGTCAAACACAAGGGCGCGGCCAAAACCGCCCGCATCCCCATCAAGATCGTCCCGCTGGACGAAAAGCTGAAAAAACCGGAATGGATCCGCGCCAAGCTGCCCAACGGCCAGCGCTTCCACGAGATCAAGCAGATCCTGCGCGAGCAAAAGCTGCACACCGTCTGTGAGGAGGCCACCTGCCCGAACATCGGCGAATGTTTCAGCAAGGGCACCGCCACCTTCATGATCATGGGCGACATCTGCACCCGTCGCTGCCCGTTCTGCGACGTGGGCCACGGCCGCCCCAACCCACTGGACCCGGACGAGCCGCGCCACCTGGCGGAGAGCGTCGCCGCGATGAAACTGAAATACGTGGTGGTCACCTCGGTGGACCGCGACGACTTGCGCGACGGCGGCGCCCAGCACTTCGCCGACTGCATCAACTCGGTGCGCGAAATGTCGCCCAACACCCAGATCGAGACCCTGGTGCCGGACTTCCGCGGCCGCCTGGACGTGGCCGTCGACATCCTGAGCCAGACGCCTCCGGATGTGATGAACCACAATCTGGAAACCGTGCCGCGGCTGTACAAGCAGGCGCGCCCGGGCTCGGATTACGCGCACTCGCTGCAATTGCTGAAGGATTACAAGGCCAAGAACCCCGAGGTTCGCACCAAGTCCGGCCTGATGGTGGGCCTGGGCGAAACCGACGAGGAAATCCTGGAAGTGATGCGCGACCTGCGCGCCCACAATGTGGACATGCTGACCATAGGCCAGTACCTGCAGCCCTCCGACGGCCACTTGCCGGTGCTGCGCTACGTGCATCCGGACGTGTTCAAGATGTTCGAGAAAAAAGCCTATGAAATGGGCTTCGTCCACGCCGCCGTGGGCGCGATGGTGCGCTCCAGCTACCACGCCGACGTGCAGGCTCACGAGGCCGGCGTGTAAACGGGCCAAGCCAGGCAGACGCAAGGGAGCCCCAGGGCTCCCTTTTTCATTGCCCTGTCTTTGGTACAGGCTCGCAACGACGACGGATCGTCTATACCACGACATGCGCCCGCCATAGCGTCCGCGCAAGTTTCATCCCGCAAACCGCGCGGTCGCGCCAGCGCCCGCCTGCCGATGGAGCCGCGCCATGTCCGTCAGTCCCGCCTTCCGCCTGCTGCCCTTGTTGCCGCTGTTGCTGGCCGCTTGCGCCAACAACGCTCCGGACAAACCGTTCGCCGATTTCGACGACGCCGCCCGCAGCGTCACGCAAAGCTCCGCCGGCACCTTGGCGCGCATCCAGCAAAACACCCGCCTCAACGCGGTGCTCACCGCGCCCAACGCCCCCTTGCGCGCGGACACCTTCAGGCCTCAAGCCGGCAACGGCGCCAGCTACGATCTCGGCCCCGCGCTGGGACAGCTGCAAGCCACGCTGGACGCGCTGGAAAAATACGCCCGGACCCTGCGCAGCCTCGCCGGCGACCGCGAGGCAGAAGCCCGGGTCGACGCCGCCGCCCAGGACTTGTCCGACAGCGTCCAGGACCTGAAACTGCGCGGCGGCGACGAAACCGCCGCCAAGATTCTGGCCACCGCGGCCGACGCGCTGGGCCGCCAACTCACGATGGCGCAACGCAAGAACGCGTTGCGCAACACCATGACCATCGCCCAGCCCGGGCTGGAATTGCTGGCCGCCAGCAGCCACCGCGCCTTGAGCGCGCTGCCCGGCTACCTGAGCGTGCTCAGGGACAGCCTGCTGCGTCACGCCAACTTCAGCCGGCCGCGCTACGGCAGCTGGGAGCGCTATCAGTTCGACCTCGCCATCGCCGACCGGCTGCGCGAATTCGAACAGATCGAGGCCGCGCTGCAAGCCAGCGACAAAGCGATTCAGGCTTTCCCCGACACCAATCGACAGTTGCTGCAAAGCCTGGACGCGCCTCAATCCAAACTACAAGCGCTGCGCGACTTCGCCGCCGAAGCCAGGCGGCTGCGCAACTTTTATCGCGATCTGCCCGCCAAATAAAGGAGGCAGCATATGGACAGCCACCGAGTGACCGAGCTTGCCAGCGGCCTGGCATCCCGCATCAACAATCTGGCGGTCGCCAGCCTGGGCGCGGACAGCCGAGCCCTGCTGGCGCAGCAGGATGAATTGGCCAACCAGACCCTGGCGCTGATAGCGCGGGACTTGAACGCCGACACAGAAAACTTCCAACACGCTATAGCCGCGCTGCAGGCGGCGACGGATGCCGCCGACCACGCAGGACGGCAGCTGCAACGCGTGGGCGACGCCATCAAACTGACCGCCAAGGCCATAAGCGCGGTGGCCAAGCTGCTGGCCTGATAAGCCAGCGGCTACTTCTGCGCCGGATACGGCCGCGCGCGGCCGTCCGCCAGACTCAGAACCAGCATCAGGCCGGCGCTGGTCAGCAAGCTGAAATAAATCGGTGTATTGGCATCCAAACCATCTCTCAGCATGAAGAACACCGCCGTGCCCAAGCCGCCCAGCATCGCGCTTACAGCGCCAGTGGTCGTGGCCCGCGGCCAGCAAATCGCCGCCAGCAGGGGCACTAGCATGCTGCCCACCAGCAGGTTGTAGGCCAGAGTCAGCGCCTGGATCACGTCATTCACCCACATCGACAGCGCCAGCACCAAGACGCCGGCCAGTAAGGTGGCCGCCCGGTTGCGCCACAAACCGGCCCTCTCCCCCGGCAGCAAATCCTCGGTCAGAGTAGTCGACGCGGCCAGCAAGGCGGCGCTGGCGGTGGACATCATCGCCGCCAACGCCGCTGCGATCACTAGGCCGCGCACGCCGTCCGGCAACACGCCTTTGACGACAGCGGCGAAGGCATTGTTCGGATTCTCCAACTCTGGCAACAACACCCGCGCCGCCATGCCGATCAACGCGCAAACAAGCCCATACAACAAGCAATACAGGCCGGCGGCGCTGCCGGCAAAGCATGCCACCTTGCCGTCGCGCGCGGTAAACACCCGCTGCCACACGTCCTGGCCTATGATGATGCCGAAAAAATAGATCAGGAAATACGTCAGCACCGTCCCCCAGCCCAGGCCCGCGAAACTGAACGCGGACGCCGGCAGCCGGACGGCCAACTGTTCCCAGCCTCCCACCCGCCACAAACAGATTGGCAGCAGCACCAGCATCAGGCCAACCGTTTTGATAACGAATTGCACGATGTCGGTCAGCGTCAGCGACCACATGCCGCCGATGGTGGAGTAAGCCACTACCACTCCGCCGCCGATGATGACGGCCAGCCAGAACGGCAATTCGAATAGCACCTGCATCACCGTGCCTATCGCCAGCACCGAGGTCACGCAGATCATCAGGGCATAGGACAGCATCACCAGCGCGCTGGCTTTGCGCGCCAGCGGATGATAGCGGCGCTCCAACACCTGGGTGACGGTGAACACGCGCAGGCGCAGCAGTGGCTTGGCCAGAAACAGATTGAGCACCACGATGCCGCTGCCCAGCGCGGCGCACAGCCAAAAACCCGAAATGCCGTAAACATAGCCCAGCCGGACCGTGCCCACGGTGGAAGCACCGCCCAGCACCGTCGCCGCCATGGTGCCCATATACATTAGCGGCCCCAGATTGCGCCCAGCCACCAAATACTGCTCCCGGTCGCTGGCACGGCGCATGCCCAGCCAGCCCAGCCACAACATGGCGCCGATATAGGCGGCCACCGTCAATAGATCCAGACTCATCTCGTTCTCCTCTTGTTCTCGGGTCCGCGGCGCATTCTCCGGCGCTCGCGTGCATGGAGTCTGCGCGGCTTAGCGCGCCGGCGCGGGCAAGACGCACAGCATCTCGAACAACAGATTGGCGCCCAGTAAGGCGGTATTGCCGCTGGCGTCATACGGCGGCGACACCTCGACCAGATCGCCGCCCACCAGATCCAGGCCCCGGCAACCGCGCACGATCTCCAGCGCCTGCATCGAACTCAGGCCGCCCACTTCCGGCGTGCCGGTGCCGGGCGCGAACGCTGGGTCGATGCCATCTATATCGAAGCTCAGATACACCGGCGTCTTGCCCATTTGCGCACGTACCTCGGCCATCAGCGGTCCCAGCGAGCGATGCCAGCACTGCTCCGCCGTCACCACCCTAAACCCGCGTTGACGCGACCAGTCGAAGTCCGCAGCCCCGTAACCGCTGCCGCGCAGGCCGATCTGGACGACCCGCCCCTCGGCCAGCAGCCCCTCCTCCCAGGCGCGGCGGAAGGTGGTGCCGTGCGCGATCTTCTCGCCGAACATCTCGTCGTTGACGTCGGCGTGAGCATCCACGTGCACCAAGCCCAGCGGACCATGCTTGCGCGCCAGGGCGCGCAGGGCCGGCAAGGTAACCGTGTGGTCGCCGCCCATGCCCAGCAAACGTACCGGATGCCGCAATGCCAGATCATAGGCCGCCTCGATCCGCGCCACGCTGTCCGCCAAGTTATAGGGATTGGTGGCGACATCGCCGAGATCAGCCACTTGCAGCCGTTCGAACGGCGCCGCGCCGCTACCCAGGTTGTAGGGGCGCAGCAGCGCCGACTGGCTGCGGATTTCCCGCGGGCCAAAGCGGGTGCCGCTGCGATTAGAGGTGCCGATATCCAGCGGCAGGCCGATGAAGGCGGCGTCCAGGCCGGCGGCGCTGTCGGGCAGAGGTAGGCGCATCATGCTGGCGACGCCGCCGAAACGCGGCATCGCATTACCGCTCAGCGGTTGGTTGAGCAAAGGGGCGGACATAAGACCTCCTGCGTCTTGATGGATAGGATCACGCAGTCTATTCGGCCGTCTCCCCGGCTAACATCACCAAGCGCCACGGTTTACATGGATGGAAATGAATGTATTAATCAGTCCATTCCCACCCTTAGCGCCAAGCGGCGCGGAGGCCCATGATCAATACCTTGAGCAGCATGGATTTGAGGCTGATCCGCGTGTTTCAGGCCGTAGTCGAGGCCGGCGGCGTTTCCGCCGCGCAGGGCACGCTGAACATCAGCCAGTCCACCATCAGCAATCAGTTGGCGGCATTGGAAACCCGGCTAGGCTATCGGCTGTGCGAACGCGGCCGCGGCGGCTTCGCGCTGACGGCCAAGGGCGAACGCCTGCTGACCGCCAGCCGGCAGCTGCTGGAATCGATTGAAGTGTTCTGTCAGGAAGCCCGTCAGTTGGACCGGCAATTGGTCGGACAACTGCGCATCGGCGTGATCGGCCATACCGCGCTGGGCACCAATGCGCGGTTGTCAACGGCGATCCGACGCTTTCGCGCGCGGCCGCAAGCGGTGGAGTTGATTCTGTCCATGCTGCCGCCGGGCGGCCTGGAGGAGGCGCTGCTATCGGGCGGCATTCATCTGGGCATCGGCTATTGCTGGCATCGCGCGCCGCAGCTGGATTACCAACCGCTGTTCGTCGAACAGCAGCAGGCCTACTGCGGCCGCGACCACCCGCTATTCCCGCAAGCCGGAGCGCTGGGCCCCGCCGATCTGGCCGCGCACGACTGGGCCTGGCGCAGCTATCCGCTGCCCGATACCGGGCTGCCGGTGGGGGATTGGCGCATCAGCGCCCGCGCCGACAATATGGAGGCGATCGCCGCGCTGGTCTTGTCCGGCCAACATCTGGGCTTTTTACCGGAACACTATGCCGCGCCGCTGGCGGAGCGGGACTTGCTGCGAGCGCTGGACCCGGCGCGCTGGCGCTATCTGGCCGAATTCCAGCTGGTCACCCGCAAACGCGGCCATCCCAATCCGACGCTGCAGGCTTTCGTCGCCGACCTCGTCGCCGCCCACGCCTAGCCGCGCGCCGGACATGAAAAATGCCGCCCCTGTTGCCAGGGGCGGCATTCCAAACTGTTCGCAGCTTTACGTCTAGCCCGTAACGCTTAGAACTTGTGTACGACGTTCAGACCGAAGGCCTTGATCTTGTCGGTGTTAACACCGTTGCTGACCATAGCCTTGGCGTTGCCGTCCATCTTGATTTCGCCGTACTGAGCGCCAACCACGGTGCGCTTGGACAGGCTGTAATCAACGCCCAGCAGGTACTGTTTGTAGCCGCTATCGTTTTGCTTCACGCCGTCAATCTTCACGTCTTTGGACTGAGCGTAGGTGAACTTGGGCATGAAGGCGCCAATCTGGTAGCCGGCGGTCAGCGCGTATTCTTGCGATTCGTACTTGCGACCATCGGTAGCAGCCTCGGAATTGGACAGGAAGTAACCCGGGGTAACAGTAGCGTCGCCCTTGTCGTTACGGTAGCCCAGCGCCACGAAGATGTTATTGGCGTTGTAGCCGGCTTCGATGCGGTGCTTGTTGTTGGCCTTGCTGCTAGCATTCAGACCAACGGTAACCGGGCTTTCGTGGATGTACTGGTACTTGCCGAAGAAGCCGCTGTTCTCGTAGGACAGACCCAGGTTGTAGGTCTCGCGGTCTTTGTTAGCAGCAGCGTTGCTCTTGTCTTCTTTGGTGCCGTACAGGAAGGCGGCTTGGAAGCCGGCGAATTCCGGGGTGTCGAAACGCACGGCATTCTTAACATAGCCGTCGCCGCGGGTGAAGGCGTTCAGTTGCAGCGCGTTGCTGCTGCTTTCCCACGGGTTAACTTGAGCCATGTCGGACTCGCCGTAGTTGGCCAGGTGACCCAGACGGAAGGTACCGAAGTTGGAGGACAGACCCACGAAGGATTCGCGGCTGCCGAAGGTGCCGCTGCTTTCACCGGTGCGGCTCTGGCCGTCGATGCCGAAGCCGGTTTCAACTTGCCAGATGGCTTTCAGGCCATTGCCCAGATCTTCATTGCCCTTGAAACCGATACGCGAACCCAGGTCGTCGATATTGGTTTGCTTGTTGGAGGCGTTATCAACGTACTCAACACCACCTTTGATGGTACCGAACACGGTTACGTCGGCGAAAGCGGCTGCCGGCAGAGTGGCAACCATCAGAGCGATCAGACTTTTTTTCATGATGTGGCTATCCTTCTTGTTTACTTAGGAAGTGAGCGAATACTAGTTGCTGTGTTTCACATTTGCAACTAGCCATGCAAACTTGTGGTCATTAAACAACAGTAGTGTCAAAAAAACAACATCAGACTTCAGGCAATCAGACTGGAACACTCAGGCGAAGTTTCACTCTCAACTTGTTAAAATTCATTAACCACAAGCATTTGAGCAAAAAAATGCCCGCACGCGGCGGGCTTAAGATTGGATAGACTTGACTCGAATTCAAAGAAGCGAAAAAGAATCTGTATCAGTGAATTCTGACACTGATTGTAATCAATCACTTTGTAAAAGTCCATTTACAATACGGCTTTAATGTAAATAAAGTGTGAACACATCGTAAATTTTGAGAATTCGGTAGATACAAAGACACCAGACGGCTATTCATCCCCTTCATGGCCCCCGGCAACGGGACAAGAAAAAAGCCGCGCTAGCGCGGCTGGGCTGTAAGATCAAAATGCTGTCAATGCCCGGCCGGCAAAGTCAGTTGCACGCACAAGCCGCCTTGCGGCCGGTTGTTAAGCTTGAGGTCGCCTCCGTGGTCTCGCGCAATCGCCCGCGCGATCGCCAGGCCCAGACCGCTGCCCCCGGTATGACGCGCCCGGGAGTCCTCCAGACGCACATAAGGCTCCATGACCCGCTCCAGGTCGGCTTCGGCGATGCCCGGCCCCTGATCCTGAATACGCACCTCCACCCAGTCCTCCCGCTGCCGCAGGCTGACCTCGATCGCCCCGCCGCCATAGCGGCGAGCATTCTCCAGCAAATTGCCCAGGCAGCGGCGCAAGGCGCCGACCTTGCCGGCCACCGGGGCTACCGGCTCGCTGTGCAACTGGATGTCGGCGCCGAAAGCCTCCATATCCTCCACCACGCTTTCCAACAAGGCGTTGAGATTGAGCTTCACCACCCCCTCACTGCCGCAGCCGCCTCGCAGATAGGTCAGCGAATCATTGATCAGTTGGTCCATTTCCAGCAGGTCGCGCTCGATCGCCTGTTTTTCCGACGATTCGGCCAAGCCCTCCAGACGCAAGCGGATGCGCGTGATGGGCAAGCGCAGGTCGTGCGATACGCCGGCCAGCATCTGATTGCGGGTCTTCAGCAAGCGCTGCAACTCAGTCTGCATCCGGTTGAAGGTTCTAGCGGCTTCAGCCACCTCTTCGGAACCGGTTTCCGGCAAGGGTGCCTGATTAAGGTTGCTGGCCAGGCCACGAGCCGCGCGCGCGAACAGATCCAGCGGCCGAATCAACTGCCGCACTGCCCAGGCGCCCAGGATCGCCGCCGTCAAGGCCACCAACAAGAGCCAAGCCAAGATACGGATAGGTTGATCGGCCAGCGAAATCGGCCGCGAAGCGTTGAAGGTCAGCACCGTGCCGTCGCTCAGTCGAGCCTGTACCGTTGCAAGGTGGGTCTTGAACTCGGCCAGCGGGCCCAGCGCGGTCAACTCCTCGCTCACAATGGAGCCGCCGACGCCGGCGTCCCGCGTGGGCGTGAAATTCTTCAACCCCAGGCCCCCAACCTTCTCGATCAAGGCCGCGCGCCCCCCTGCCGACGAATCCTGCTGCTTGGACAGCACCTGCAGCGGGTAAGGCTTGATCAGGTCGCGCTTGATCAATTGCTGAAACGAACGGCCATGCAAGCTCAACGGATTTTCCGGCCGCTCCCAGAACCGGTCCATGCGCACCAGCAGCGTGGGCTGGTTCAAGGCTGAAATCACTTGTTCCCGGTATTTGCTTGGGCACTCGTCCAATAGATTGACGATGTCGGCGATGTGTTGCGCGGTGTACTGCACGCGCAAGGAATTGC
This sequence comes from Chromobacterium sp. IRSSSOUMB001, assembly GCF_023507765.1. Classification (NCBI taxonomy): domain Bacteria; kingdom Pseudomonadati; phylum Pseudomonadota; class Betaproteobacteria; order Neisseriales; family Chromobacteriaceae; genus Chromobacterium; species Chromobacterium sp. IRSSSOUMB001. Next base: position 40,440 of record NZ_JALCYU010000001.1, on the reverse strand, counting down.
TCAAGCGGTCGCGGTCGCTGAGGATGAAATAAATGCCCAAGGCGTTGGCCAGCAGCAAGCCTCCCACCAGCGTCAGCAAAATCTGGCCATACAATGTGCGCGGCAACCACCTCATCGCAAGGCTTCCACCTCGCAGGCCAGCATATAGCCGCCGCTGCGTATGGTCTTGAGCAGCATGGGCTCGCGCGCGTCCTCGCCCAGCCGGCGGCGCACCCGTCCTATCATCACATCGACGGTGCGGTCGAATGGTCCGGCCTCCTTGCCGTTCATCGCCTCCATCAATTGGTCGCGCGACATCACCGCGTTGGCGTTTTCCGCCAAGGCTTGCAACAGCTTGAATTCGCCGCCGGACAACGGGGTGACCACGCCGGCCTCGTCCAGCAGATGCTGGGCGTTCAGATCCAGCGTCCAGCCGGCGAAGCGCAACCGGCGCACGCTGGCCGTATTCGCAGGCTGATCCGATACTCGGCGCAGAATGCTCTTGATCCGCGCCAGCAACTCGCGTGGACTGAACGGCTTGGTCAGGTAATCGTCCGCGCCCATTTCCAGGCCGATAATGCGATCCAATTCGTCGCCGCGCGCGGTCAGCATCAGGATGGGCATGCAGGAACGTTCGCGCAAGTTGCGGCACAGGGTCAAACCATCCTCGCCCGGCAACATCAGGTCCAGGATCAACATATTGTAGTTCTGCGCGGCAATCGCCTGATGCATGGCCTGGCCGTCGCCGACGACGTCGACGGCAAAGCCCTGCTTGCCCAGGTAGTCGCGCAGCAGATCGCGCAGATCGGGGTCGTCATCCACCACCAGCAGTCTTGGCAAATCGACAGTCATAACAGCTTTTCTCCATTGCGGCTTTGTTATTAGGATACCGCGCCCGCCCGCCGGGCTGAGGGAGAAATCGTGGGCAAATGAGAAAGGTTTACACAAGGTTTACAAAAAACCGGCCACGCGCATCGCGCGTGACCGGCTTCTCTTTCGCCCTCGGGGCCATGCTCCGGCGCTGACGATGCGCCTACCTCAATCGTTGGGGTTCTGGTCTCGCGTCTTGTGCAGCGAATACAGCACGCCCGCCAGCAGCAAGCCCAGTGTCGCAGCCAGGGACCAAGCGGTGGGGATCTTGAACGTTACCCAACCCGCGTCGTTGAAGAACACCAGGCCCACCTTGACGCCTATCAACACCAACACCAGCGACAAAGCGTACTTCAGGTAATGGAACCGATGCACCATCGCAGCCAACGCGAAGTACAGCGCGCGCAGGCCCAGAATCGCGAAGATGTTGGAGGTGTACACCAGGAACGGGTCTTGGGTAATCGCAAAGATGGCCGGGATGCTGTCCACCGCGAACACCAGATCCGCGCTCTCCACCATGATCAAAGCCAACAGCAGCGGCGTCGCCCACCAGCCACGCGCCAAGCCATGCTTCTCACCGCGCACCAGGAACTGTTTGCCGTGCAAGTCCGGCGTCAGCCGCAAATGGCCGCGCAGCCACTGGTACATGCGGTTTTCCTGGATGGGCGCGTGCTCGTCGTCGGAAAACAGCATCTTGACCCCGGTGGCGATCAGGAACAGGCCGAACAAGACCAGCACCCACTGGAACTGCGCCACCAGCGCCGCGCCCAGGCCTATCATCAAGGCCCTCATCACAATCACGCCGAGAATCCCCCAGAACAGCACCCGGTGCTGATACAGCCGCGGCACCGCCAGGCTGGAGAAGATCAGCGACATCACGAAGACGTTGTCCATGGACAGCGACTTCTCCACCACATAACCGGTCAGATACTGCATGCCGGCGTCCGCGCCCTGATACCACCAGATCCAGCCGCCGAAGGCCAGACCGACGCCGATGTAGAAAGCCGACAGCATCAGGCTTTCCTTAACCCCGATCTCTTTTTCCTCCTTGTGCAGCACGCCCAGATCAAAAGCCAGCAGCGCCAGCACGATGGCCATGAACATCAGCCACACCCACAAGGGATAGCCGGCAAAACCAGCGCTCAACCATTCCATAAGCATTCCTTTCGGCAATAGAAAGGCCCCGGGCCGAGCGAACCGCCCCGGGGCCTGAATTCACAAACGCCGCCCCCGCTGCCGCGGAGGCGGGTCAAGATTTAACGGCCGTGTTCCAGCGCGCCGATGCGCTCCTCAATGCTGGGGTGGCTGGAGAACAGCGCCATCAGGCCGCCGCGTCCGCCGGAGATGCCGGAAGCCGCCATGTTCTGCGGCAGATCGCCGGCGGCGACGCCGCCCAGACGGCGCAGCGCGTTGACCATCGGACGCGCGCCGCCCAGCAGCGTGGCCGCGCCCGCATCGGCGCGGAATTCGCGCTGACGCGAGAAGTACATCACGATGGCGGAAGCCAGGATGCCGAACACGATCTCACAGACGATCACGGTGACCATATAGCCGATGCCAGGGCCGCTGGACTGTTCGTCGTTGCGGCGCAGAAAGCTGTCCACCAGATAGCCGACCACGCGCGCCAGGAAGAACACGAAAGTGTTGACCACGCCCTGGATCAGCGTCAGCGTCACCATGTCGCCGTTCTGAATGTGTGCGACTTCGTGCGCCAGCACCGCCTCCACTTCTTCTTCCGTCATCGAGGCCAGCAAGCCGGTGGACACCGCCACCAGAGAATTGGATTTGCTCGGGCCAGTGGCGAAGGCGTTGGGCTCCCCCTCGTACACCGCCACCTCGGGCATCGGCAGATTGGCGCGGCTGGCCAGCTTCTGCACGGTATACACCAGCCAGCGCTCGGTATCGTTGCTGGGTGTTTCAATCACGCGCGCGCCGGTGCTCCATTTGGCCATGGTCTTGGAGAGCATCAGCGAAATGAAGGCGCCGCCAAAGCCCATTACCGCGGCGAAGCCCAGCAGCGTGCCCAGGTTCAGGCCGTTGCCCGTCATGTAGCGGTTCAGCCCCAACAAGCTGGCCACAATGCTCAGCACCACCATCACGGCGATGTTGGTGGCGATTAATAGAATGACTCGTTTCATGGTGTTGGCCCTTGCGTTGAATTCGACGGCATTCCGTGGAACGCCCGACACAGTGCATTCTAGACGCTGCGTCCCTCGGAAAAAATCAAATATAATCAGAAAATACATCAAGTTTTTTCGAACCATCATGTCCGAACGGATCAACTTCAAGCATCTGCATTACTTCTGGGCGGTTGCCCACGCCGGCGGCGTCACCCGAGCGGCGGAACAATTGGGCGTCAGCACCCAAACCGTCAGCGGCCAGATTTCGCGTCTTGAGCAGAGCCTGGAGCGAACCTTGTTCCGACAACAGGGGCGCCAGCTGGTTCTGACCGAAGCCGGCCATGTAACGCTGCGCTACGCCGACCAGATCTTCATGCTGGGCGAGGAATTGCAGGAAACGCTGGAAGACGCGCAGCTGGACAAGACCATCCGCCTGGCGGCGGGCATCTCGGACGTGTTGCCCAAGGCCATTGCGCTCAAGCTGTTGGAACCGGCGCTGCGGCTGGACGCCAAGGTCAGGCTGCAATGCGGCGAAGGCGATTTCGACGAATTGCTGGCCGACTTGACCCGCCACCGGCTGGACGTGGTATTGGCGGACCGGCCAATGGCGGCTGGCGGATCGCAGCCCTTTCAATCCTGGCTGCTGATGCGCTGCCCGGTAAAGATCGCCGGCGCGGCGGAATTATGGCGACGCCACGCCGCGGGATTCCCCGCCAGCCTGAACCAAGCGCCAATGTTGCTGCCCAGCCGCCACCATGTGCTGCGCAGCCAGCTGGACCAATGGTTTGAAGAACGCAGGATCAAGCCGGACATCGTGGCGGAGTTCGACGACGGCGCCTTGCTGGACGCCTTCGGCCGCCAGGGCTTCGGTCTGTTTCCCACCACGGCGCCAAGCGACGGCAACGCGAACGCGCCGCAGGCGCTGGGCGAGGTCGACGGCGTCTGGGAACATTATTACGCCATCGCCAACCGTCGCCGGCTGCGGCATCCGGGTGTGCAGGCCATGCTGCAAGCCGCCATAGAAGCCGCGTCCTGAGAACCTGTTTACGGTCTGCTGCGCGTCGTGGACGCATTACACGGTGAGTACGGCTTCGAAATGCTCATGTACCATGGGTACACTCCGCTTTCTCAGCCGTTTTCGCCTTGTCTCGCCTTGTCTCGCCTTAGCTCGCAAGATCGTAAGCACGTTCTGAAAAGAAAAACCCCGGACAAGTCCGGGGTTTGGCGGGCGCAACGCTAGCTTATTCGCCCAGGTAGGCGTTGCGCACGCGTTCGTCGTTGAGCAGGTCCTTGGCCGGGCCGCTCATGGTGATGCGGCCGCTTTCCATTACGTAACCGCGCTGCGACACTTCCAGCGCCAGCTTGGCGTTCTGCTCCACCAACAGCATGGTCACGCCCTCCTTGGCCACCATCTGGATAATCTCGAAGATCTTCTCCACGATGATGGGGGCCAGGCCCATGGACGGTTCGTCCAGCAGCAGCAGCTTGGGCTTGGACAGCATGGCGCGGCCCATGGCCACCATCTGCTGTTCGCCGCCGGACAAGGTGCCCGCCAATTGCTTCTGCCGCTCCTTCAAGCGCGGAAACAACTCGTACACCCGCTCGGCCTCGCTCTGGATCGCGGCCTTGTCGTCGCGATAGTAAGCGCCCATCAGCAGGTTTTCTTCCACGGTCAGCTTGGCGAATACCCCGCGGCCCTCCGGCACCATGGCCAGGCCGTGGCGCACGAAGTTGTGCGGTGCGATGGTGGAGATGTCCTTGCCGTCGTAGTGAATGCTGCCGCCGGATTTCTTCACCATGCCCACCAGGGTTTTCAGCGTAGTGGTCTTGCCGGCGCCGTTGGCGCCGATCAGGGTTACCAACTCGCCCTGCTTGATGTGAAAATCGATTCCCTTGACCGCCTGAATGCCGCCATAGGCCACTTGCAGGTCTTTGACTTCCAAAATGCTCATGCGTGTGCCGCTCCCAGGTAAGCCTCGATCACTTTCGGGTTCTTGCGCACCTCTTCGGGAACGCCTTCGGCAATCTTCTTGCCGTAATCCAGCACCGCGATCCGGTCACACAGGCCCATCATCAATTTGACGTCGTGCTCGATCAGCAGCACGGTCACGCCTCCGGCGCGGATTTTGGACATCAGAGCCTTCAGCTCCTCGGTTTCGCGCGGGTTCATGCCGGCGGCCGGTTCGTCCAACGCCAACAGCTTGGGCTCGGTGGCCAACGCGCGCGCGATTTCCAGCCGGCGCTGGTGGCCGTAGGACAGATTGCGGGCGCGCTCGTGCGCAACGTCGGCGATGCCCACGTACTCCAGCAGCTCCCATGCCTTGTCGGTAATCGCCTTTTCTTCGGCCATGGTGCGCCTGTCGCGCAACACCGCGCCCAACGCTCCAGCCTTGGAGCGAATGTGGCGCCCCACCATGACGTTTTCCAGCGCCGTCATTTCGGCGAACAAGCGGATGTTCTGAAAGGTGCGCGCGATGCCGGCGGCCACGACCACATGCGGCTTCTGTTGAAACAGATTGTGGCCGTCGAACTCAAACGTCCCCTCGTCCGGCACGTACAAGCCGGTCAGCACGTTGAACAGCGTGGTCTTGCCCGCGCCGTTGGGGCCGATCAGGCCGTAAATCTCACCCTTGTTGATGGTCAGCGCCACATTGTTGAGCGCGTGCAGGCCGCCAAAGCGTTTATGGATGCCTTCTATCTTCAGCAAAACTTCAGCCATGCTCAACCTTTCTGCCCTGCGGCTTCTCTATCGTCACGGAACTCGGCTTTACGGCGCTTGGACGGCCACATGCCCTCCGGCCGCACCAGCATCATCACCACCATCGCCAAGCCAAACAACAGCATGCGGGCGTTTTCCGGATCGATCAGCATTTTGCCGAAGGTTTTCATCTGCAGCGGGCCAATCACGTCGCGCAGGATTTCCGGCGCAATGGTCAATACCACGGCGCCGAGAATCACGCCCGGGATGTGACCCATGCCGCCCAGAACGATCATCGCCAAAATCATGATGGACTCAAGGAGGCTGAACGATTCCGGCGACACAAAGCCCTGGAAGGACGCGAACAAGCCGCCGGCCACGCCCCCGGACAAAGCACCCAAAGCGAAAGCCAGCAGTTTGATATTGCGGATGTTGATGCCCATCGCCGCGGCGGCGATATCGTCCTCGCGCAGCGCCACCCAGGCGCGGCCTATACGCGAATGCTGCAAGCGCCAGGCCATAATCACCACACCGACGGTCAACACCAGGAACAGGTAGTAGTAGAGATAAACGCTGTGGAAGCTCACGCCGAACAGCTCCATCGTCTCGCCCAGCGATACGCCTCCCACCTTGATCGGATCGATCAGGTTGATGCCCTGCGGACCGTTGGTGATGTTGACCGGGGTGTTCAGGTTGTTCATGAAGATGCGCACGATCTCCCCGAAGCCCAGCGTCACGATGGCCAGATAGTCACCCTTGAGCCGCAATACCGGCGTGCCCAGCAAGATGCCGAAGAAAGCCGCCAGCACCGCGCCCAGCGGGATGGTGATGTAGAACGGCAGATGCAGGCCAAAATGCGGCGAACCCAGCAAGGCGAAGGTGTAAGCGCCGACAGCGTAGAAGGCGATGAAGCCCAGGTCCAGCAAACCGGCGAAGCCCACCACGATATTCAGGCCCAGCGCCAGCATCACGTAGAGCAAGGCAAAGTCGACGATGCGGACCCAGGAGTTGCCCAGCAGGCCGCCCACGAGGAAAGGCAGAACCGCCATCGCCACCGCGGACAGCACGAACAGGCCGACTTTCTTGCCGGTGTCCATCTTATGGATATTGAGTGCCATGGTCATGATATGTCGTCTCCAGGATCAGGCACGGTCGGCCATCTTTTCGCCCAGCAGGCCGGACGGACGGAAAATCAGCACCATGATCAATACCATGAAGGCGATGATGTCCTGATAATTGGAACCGAGGAAGCCTCCAGTCAGCGTGCCGATATAACCGGCGCCCAGGCTTTCGATGATGCCCAGCAGCAAGCCGCCGGCCACCGCGCCGCCCAGATTGCCGATGCCGCCCAGCACTGCCGCGGTGAAGGCCTTCAGACCAATCATGAAGCCCATATAGTAATGAGCCTGCTCATAGTTGGTGGCCACCATCACGCCTGCCACCGCGCCCAGGCTGGAGCCTATGACAAAGGTGGCGGATATGATGGTGTTGACGTTGACGCCCATCAGGCCGGCTACCGCCGGGTTCTGGCTGGTGGCGCGCATCGCGCGACCCAGCTTGGTGCGTTCCACCATCAACAGCAGACCAGCCATGATCACCAGGCACAGTACGATGATGGTGATCTGCAGCTTGGTGATGCTGGCGCCGAAGAAGGACACCACGTCATGGTCGAGGATTTGCGGAAACGGAATGTAGTTGCGGCCCCAGATCAGGATAGCCACCTGCTGCAGCACGATGGACAGGCCGATCGCGGTAATCAGCGGCGCCAGTCTTTGCTTGCCGCGCAGCGGGCGGTAAGCGATGCGCTCTACGGTGAAGCCCAGCAGCATGCAGGCCGCAATCGCCACCAGCAGGCCGATCAGCACCAGAGCGGGACCGGGCAAGCCGGAACCGGACAAGGCATTGATGACGGATATGGTGACCATGGCGCCAAACATCACCACTTCGCCGTGAGCGAAGTTGATGAGCCCCATGATCCCGTACACCATGGTATAGCCCAATGCGATCAACGCATAAATGCTACCCAGAACGAGACCGTTCAGGATTTGTTGCAGAAAAATGTCCACGTTGGGAGATCTCCTTTGTATTGACGACCGGCAGCTTGCGGGGCTTTCCCTCTTATTGGCTGCTGCCTGTTCTTGAGTGCCCGGACGAGCCTTGATTATTTGGATTCTGTCTGACAGGCGAACGGATTATGTAGGTGGATTCCAGCGACTGTCAATCTTAAAGATTGGTTAAAACGGCACCAAATCAAGCCTATTTAAAAACAATTTAACACATTGTTTTTCATGTGTTTTTTTGAAAAAAAAGACAAAACCGGCCAAAGAAATTTTGAATTTCTCCGGATAAAGACAAACCCTAAGTCAGCAGCTCGTTTTTCAGATTTTGATCATGTCTCGGCGCAAAATATGTTCGATTTCGAAAAGACATCCACCAAAGAATTCGCATTACAACATTCGCTCGCTTTCATGATTCGAATGGATACAATCTCCCAAAAAGACGGCCGACGCTGACAAAAAATGCACGGCGCGACACATCGCACATCAAGCAAGAATGAGACCATCGCACTCAACGCCCATCCGACATTCTTCGCTGCGCGATTTTATGGCTGAAACATAGCCCATCCTATTCGTCTTGGCTGCAACTGTCTTAAGAACGGCCGCCACACCCCCCCGGCGCGGGGGGCGCGCCTTCGATGCGCCAGCCGCATTTCATACGGCCACGCCTCCACATAAGGGGTTATCTGGAGACGGCGTCCCCCAGTCTTAGCGCCAATTAGATCGAAATAAGCAACAATTTAGTGCGATTTAGATGGTTTATTCCCATTAAGCGTGCGTTTTATAGTGAGCGTCGCAATCCACCACTCACTGCCCGCGATAGACGTCGGGCCATATGGAGAATGAATCGATGCCCCATCAAATCCTCATCGCTGGCGCCTTGACCCTGGCGGCAACGGCCGCCTTCGCCGCCGAACCGCTGAAGCTGTCCATCTACAACGCCGACGGCAATAGCTTCAATGTCAGCTCGGTGCTGGTCAGCGGCGAAAAAGACGCTATCCTGATCGACACCGGCTTCACCCGCGCCGACGCCCACCGCATCGCCGCCAAGGTGCTGGACAGCGGCAAGCAACTAAAAACCATCTATATCAGCCAAGCAGACCCTGACTACTACTTCGGCGCCGCCGAACTGAAGAAAATCTTCCCCCAGGCCCAAGTCCTCAGCAACGGTCCGACCCTGGCCAAGATCAAGGCCAATATTCAGGGCAAGATCGCCTATTGGGGCCCCAAAATGGGCGCGAACGCGCCAAGCGCCGCGCTGCTGCCCGATGAGCTGAAAGGCGAACGTCTGGAACTGGAAGGCAAGACGCTGGAAATCAAAGGCACGCGCGGCGTACTCGCCCACCGCGGCTATGTGTGGATTCCATCCATCCGCGCGATTGTCGGCAATGTCGGCGTCATCGCTCCCAGCATGCACGTCTGGACCGCGGACACCCAGAGCCGAGCCGAACGCCAGGCCTGGATCAAGCAGTTGGATGAAATGGAAGGCCTTCAACCGGCGATCGTGGTGCCCGGCCACATGCAAGCTGGCGATAAAACCGATCTGAGCGCCGTGCGCTTCACCCGCCAATACTTGCAGCGCTTCGAATTGAATCTGGCCAAGTCGGCCGATAGCGCCCAGTTGATCCAGGCGATGAAGCAAGCCTTCCCGCAAGCGGGCGAAGACATGTCGTTGGAGATCGGCGCCAAAGTCAACAAAGGCGAAATGAAATGGTAAGCGCCACCAAGATTCGACTCCACTACTTTTACGACCCGCTGTGCGGCTGGTGCTACGGCGCCTCGCCGCTGCTGCTGGCGGCCGCGGCGCGGCCGGAAGTCGAACTGGCGCTGCACGGCGGCGGCATGCTGAGCGCGCCGCACAACCGGCGCGTGAACCTGGAATGGCGCGGCTATGTGATGCCTCACGATCACCGCATCGCCGCTCTCAGCGGCCAGCCCTTCGGCGACGCCTACTTCGACGGCTTGTTGCGCAGCGAAGCGCGCCTGGACTCGACGCCGCCCATCGCCTCCGTTCTGGCCGCGCCGGAACTGGGCATTGCGCCGCAAGCCATGCTGGCCCATGTGCAAGCCGCTCATTATCTGCACGGTCTGGAGATTGCCGATGTCGCCGTGCTTGCCCGACTGGCAGCGGAATTGGGCGCGCCCGCCGGCCGCTTCGCCGATGCCTACGCCGGCGGCCTGGCACACAGCGTCGAACATATAGACCATAGCCGCCGCCTGATGAATCGTCTGGGCCTGCGCGGCTTCCCATCCGCGGCACTGGAAGTGGACGGCCGCTTCGAAGCCCTAGATCTAGGTTCTTACTTGGGCAAGCCGGACATGTTCAGCCAGCACTTGGCGCAACTCGGCGCCGCTTCCCGCTCCGGCTTGGCCGACCTGCCGCCGATGTGCGGGCTGGACGGCTGCTAAGAATCTGCTCACGATCCGCCGCGCGTTGTAGAGCGTTACACGGTGAGTATGGCTTCGAACATGCTCATGTACCGTGTGTACGCTCCGCTTTCTCTGCCGTTTTCGCTTTAGCTCGCAAGATCGTAAACAGGCTCTAAGTTCACGTCCATACCCTCCTCGCCAACGGCGGTCCTGTCTCATCATGGCCGCCGTTTGGCTTGCCGGCCCGCGCGGCAGTTGATGACAAACAAATTCACGGGCGCTACAGTATTCGGACACATCAAAACAAATTCACTGTCTACAGCCATTGGCTGAAATAAGGGAACCCGTCCGGATGAAAACCTTAGGCCCCACCCTGTCCCTCACCCTGCTCGCGCTCAGTACCGCGGCAAGCGCCGCTCAAGACCCGTATCTATGGCTGGAGGAGATTCAAGGCAAAGAAGCACTGGCCTGGGTTAGCCAGCAAAACACGAACACGCGCCAGGACCTCGGCCGGCAAGCCGACTATCCGACTGTGCGCCGCGAACTGCTGACCATCCTGGACTCCAACGACCGCATCCCCTCCGTCGAGAAGATTGGCGGGCTGTACTACAACTTCTGGCGCGACAAGGATCACCCGCGCGGAGTGTGGCGGCGCACCACTTTGGACGAATACCGCAAGGCCGCGCCGCAATGGGAAACGGTGCTGGATCTGGATGGGCTGGCCAAGGAGGAAGGGGAAAACTGGGTTTGGCAAGGTGCTGACTGCCTGCGTCCCAATCAAGAGCGCTGCCTGCTGCGCCTAAGCCGCGGCGGCGGTGACGCCGCGGTGGTGCGAGAATTCGATCCGGTCGCCAAAGCCTTCGTCAAGGACGGCTTCCAGTTGCCGGAAGCCAAGAGCGAAGTCAGCTGGCAGGACCATGACTCCCTTTATGTAATGAGCGACTTCGGCCCTGGATCGCTGACTGATTCCGGCTACCCCCGCGTGGTCAAAACCTGGCGCCGCGGCCAGCCGCTGGCCCAGGCGCAAACCGTGTTCGAAGGCCGGCAAGCCGACGTCGCCGTGCACGCGGCCCGGATTGACGCCCAAGGCCGCCGCTACGACGTGATCACGCGCGCGCCCACCTTCTTCACCACGGAAACCCGCCTGCTGGTTGCAGGAGAATGGCGACGGCTGGACAAGCCAGACCACGTCGGCGTCGATTTTTTCGACAACTGGCTGTTGCTAACCCCCAAGCAGGACTGGAAAATCGGCGCAAAAACCTGGCGCAGCGGCTCCCTGCTGGCCATCGATGTTGAAGCCTATCTGGCCGGAGCGCGCGACTTCACCCCTTTGTTCGAGCCAAGCGCCACCGTCTCGCTGGCGGAACAGACGTCCACCCGCGACAGCCTGCTGCTGACCACGCTGGACAATGTCGGCAGCCGCTTGCGGGAGTGGAAGGTCGTGGCCGGTCAATGGCAATCACGCACAGTGGATACCCCAAGCTTCGGCAGCATCAGCGTGCGCGCGGTCGACCCTGATCGGGACAACCGCTACTTCTACAGCTTCACCGACTTTCTAACGCCGCCGACGCTGGCGCTGGCCGAGGCCGGCAGCGATCAACGCCAGACGCTGAAACAACAGCCCGGCTTTTTCGACGCCAGCCCCTACCGCATCCAACAGTGGTTCGCCGTCTCTCGCGACGGCACTCGGGTGCCCTACTTCCTGGTCAGCCGCAAAGACATCAAGCTTGACGGCTCCAACCCCACGCTGCTGTACGGCTACGGCGGCTTCGAAGTGTCGCTGACCCCGCGCTACAACGGCGCGCTGGGCAAAGCCTGGCTGGACCGCGGCGGCGTCTACGCGCTGGCCAATATCCGAGGAGGCGGCGAATACGGCCCGGCTTGGCACGAGGCGGCGCGCAAACACTTGCGCCAGAACGCCTACGACGACTTCGCCGCCATCGCCGAGGACCTGGCCAAGCGCGGCGTGGCCAACGCCCGCCATCTGGGGATCAAAGGAGGCAGCAACGGCGGCCTGCTGATGGGAGTGATGCTCACCCAGCGGCCGGAACTATTCAACGCCGTGGTCTGCCAGGTGCCGCTGCTGGACATGCGCCGCTTCAACCGCTTGCTGGCCGGGGCCAGCTGGATGGATGAGTACGGCAACCCAGACCAGCCGGAAGACTGGGCCTATATCCGCCGTTATTCGCCCTATCAGAACCTGAAGCCGGACGCGCGCTACCCGGCCACCCTGTTCATGACCTCGACGCTGGATGACCGGGTCCACCCCGGCCATGCCCGCAAGATGTTCGCGGCCATGCAGGCGATGGGCGCCCCGGTGCAGTATTTCGAACGTACCGAGGGCGGGCACGGCGCCGCCGCCAACCACCAGCAAGAGGCCGATATCGCGGCGATGGAATACGCCTTCCTTCTGCGTCAACTGCGCTGACGGCCCCCGCCAGACAGGAGACGCGCGAGCGGAGCGTCAAAAATAAACCGCCTGCGGCCGAAACGGCGACAGGCGGTTTTTGCATGGGATACGCGATGTTCAATCATCGCCGGACTCGACCCAACTGGGGCTGCGCTTGGCGATGAAGGCATTCACGCCCTCGATCTGCTCCGCGCCGCCAATCAGTTGACGCACCGCGGCGCGCTCGCGCTCCAGATGCTGGGCCAGCGTCAGGTTGCCGCTCTCCTCGATCAGACGACGCGCCGCGGCCACCGCGCCCGGCGCTTGGTTCGCCACCTTGTTGGCCAGGCTGATCGCCACGATCTTGGCGAAGCCCTGATCCACCACCTCCTCGATCAGCCCGATGGTCAAGGCCTTCTCGGCCGTCACCACTTCGCCGCCCAAAATAATGCGCTTGGCCCAGGAGACGCCCACCTTGTCCGCCAGCGTCTTGGTGCCGCCCGCCGCCGGAATGATGCCCACCTTGGCCTCCGGCAACCCGAGCTTGGCTCCACGCTCGGCCACCATGTAATCACAGCCCAGCGCCAGTTCCAGGCCGCCGCCCAAAGCGTAGCCGTTGATCGCGGCCACGGTGACGCCGCGGTATTGCTGCAAACTGCGCAAAGCTCCGGCGAAGGCGTCGAAGACCTTGTCGGCCTCGACCGCGTCGCCGGAGGCGAATTGCTTCAAATCGGCGCCGGCGGAAAAAAACGCGTCGCCAGCCCCGGTCAGCACCACCGAACGCACAGCCGGATCCGCATCCAGCGACCGCATCGTCGTAGCCAGCTCATTCAGGCTCTCCGTGGTCAGCAGATTCGCCGGCGCGTTTTTGAGAGTCACGATCGCTGACTGGCCCAGCCGCTCAAGTGTCAGATACTTGGCCATATTTTCCTCACTCTATCCCCATGGATTACATCGCTTATGCATATGTTTTGACCAGGTCGAGCGCCTGGATCCTCAGCGTGGGCCCCATTGCGCATAGGTCCGAAGCCAAAGCAGCATTCTCATTGCAAACTGACCTTTTGACCAGTAGTCGGCCAACAAGACCATCATTTTTTTTATAACTTTCTTTAAGGAGATGCCAAGTAAAATTTTGATAAAGGCAATAAATGCCAAAAGCAAATATGACCACCGCGCGCGCAAGCTCAGGCCGCCACTCTGTTACCATAGAGCTTTCTGAGACAGGTTGCGGCATGATTGAAACGAGCGGGTGGATATTGTTTCTGGCGGGCTTGCTGGGCGGCGGCCACTGCATGGGCATGTGCGGCGGCATAGTCGCTGCGCTGACGCTGAATCTGCCCCCCGAAACCGGCCGCTGGCGCATTATGCTGGCCTACAATCTGGGGCGCATCGGCAGCTACGCGCTAATCGGCGCGCTGCTGGGCGGCTTGGCCGCCACCGGCCTCGCCCTGCTGGACATCCGCGGCCTTCAACTGACCTTGGCGCTGTTAGCCAACCTGATGCTGGTGGCCATGGGCCTCTACCTGGCCGGCCTGGCCGGGGCGGTCAATCTGATCGAGCGCTTGGGCGTGCCGATCTGGCGCCGCTTGCAGCCGCTGCTGGGACGCCTGCTGCCGGTCCGCTCACCGCAATCCGCATTGCTGGCCGGCATGGTCTGGGGCTGGCTGCCCTGTGGATTGGTCTACAGCGCTTCGCTGTCGGCGCTGGCCACCGGCAGCGCATCCGGCGGCGCGCTGGCCATGTTGGCCTTCGGCCTCGGCACCTTGCCCAATCTCTTACTGATGGGCGCCTTTGCCGACAGCCTGCGCCGCTGGATGCAACAACGACCAGTCCGCCTCACGGCGGGACTGGTCGTTGCGGGCATCGGCGCCTGGCAGTTGCTGCGGGCGCTTATTTAAACGACTTCAGAATGGTGTCAACATTGTAGCGGAACATCGCCAAGTAGCTGGGCGCAGGACCGGACGGGCCTGACAGCGCGTCGGCGTACAGCTTGCCGCCTATCGTCACCTTGGCCTCTCGCGACAACTGCTCCAACAGACGCTTGTCCGTCATGTTCTCCATGAACACCGCCGACACTTTCTCCTGCCGCACCTGGCGCACCAGACGCGCCACCGCCTTGGCCGATGCCTCGGACTCGGTGCTCACCCCCTGAATGGCCAACACTTGCAGCTGGTAACGCTCGCCCAGGTAAGCGAAGGCATCGTGCGAGGTTAGCATCTTTCGCTTGGCTGCCGGCACGGCGGCAAAGGCCTTTGCCGCCCAGGCGTCCATTTCCTTCACTTTGGCAGCGTACTCGGCGGCGCGGCGGGCGTATTCCTGCTTGCCGGCCGGATCCGCCTGGCTCAGGCCGGCCTCGATGTTGCGGATGTAAGTAAGTACCCGCTTGGGATCATGCCAAGCGTGCGGATCGATGGCTCCGTGATCATGCCCGGCATGGCCGTGATCATGTCCATGATGATCCTCGTCCTCCGCTTCGCGGGTCTTGATGCCCTTGCCCGCCTCCACTTGCACGCCTTTGAAATGAGCGGCCTTGCTCAGCCGCACCATCCAGCCCTCCATGCCCAGGCCGTTGGTGACCAGCAGCTTGGCGCCCGCCACTTTCTTGACGTCGGCCGGCGACGGCTGGAACACATGGGCGTCCTGGTCCGGTCCCACCAGCGAGGACACCTCGACGCGATCCCCGCCGATTTCCCGCGTCATATCGGCCACGATGCTGAAGCTGGCCACAACCGGCAGCTTGGCCCAGGCGGACAAGGGCAGGCCCAGCAACAACAGGGCCATGATTGATTTCTTCATCGGCGACTTCCTTATCAAGGGTTCAGGATTCCAGATGCCGGGCGCGGATGTAGCGCGGCAAAGCCCCGCCCACCGGCGCCAACAGCAGCGACAGCAGATAGACCAGGCCCGCCAGCAGAATGATGGCCGGCCCGGAAGGCAGTTCGAAATGATAGGACAGCAATAGACCGCCCAAGCCGGCCAGAAAGGCAATGGCCACCGACAAGCCGAGCAAGGCCTCGATGCGCTCGGTCCACAAGCGGGCGGTGATCGCCGGCAACATCATCAGTCCCACCGCCATCAAGGTGCCTAGCGCCTGGAAACCGGCTACCAGGTTCAGCACCACCAGCATCAGGAACAACATGTGCCACAAGCCCCCGCGCGCGCCCACGGCGCGCAGGTAGACCGGGTCCAGGCTTTCCAGCAGCAGGGGGCGGTAGATCAAGGCCAGAGCCAACAAAGTGAAGGATGCGACGCCGGCCACCAGGAACAGGGCCGCATCGTCCACCGCCAGCACAGAACCAAACAAGATATGCATCAAGTCCACATTGCTGCCGCCGCGCGACACCAGCAATACGCCGATGGACAACGACAGCAGGTAGAAGGCGGCAAAGCTGGCGTCTTCCTTGATGCTGGTGAAACGCGTGGCCAAGCCGGCCAGCAGCGCCACCAGCACGCCGGCGAAGAATCCGCCCAGGCTCATAGCCGGCAGGCTGAGGCCCGCCATCATGAAGCCCACCGCGGCGCCGGGCAGCACGGCATGGCTCATCGCATCTCCCATCAGGCTCATGCGCCGCATCACCAGAAACAGGCCGATCGGGCCACTGCCCAGGGCCAGGGCCAGACAACCAATAAGCGCTCGGCGCATAAAGGCGAATTCGGCAAACGGCGACACCAGTAAATCGTATAAGTGCGACATCAGGCTTGCGCTCCATCCACTTCGCAGACCGCAGCCTGGGATTGCCAATGCGCGGCGGTGTCCACCGCGCGTTTCAAATTGGCGTCGCACAGCACTTCGGCGGTATCGCCCCAGGCCACCACTTCGCGCGCCAACAACAAGGTGTGCGGGAAATAAGCGCGCACCTGCTCGTAATCATGCAGCACCGCCACCACGGTGCGGCCTTCTTCCCGCCAATGGCGCACCAGCTCCAGCAAGTCGTAGGTGGTCTTGGCGTCCACCGCGTTGAACGGCTCGTCCAGCAGGATCAGGCGCGCATCCTGAACCAGAATGCGGGCGAACAACACGCGCTGGAACTGGCCGCTGGACAGCGCCGAGATGGGCCGCAGCGCGAAATCGGCCAGGCCCACCTGCTCCAAGGCCAGCAAGGCCTGATCGCGGCCGCGACGACTAACGCCGCCTAACACGCCGGTATCGTGCCACAGGCCGGTACATACCAAGTCCAGCACGCTGACCGGCAAAGAACGGTCGATCTCAGACTGCTGAGGTAGATAGGCGATGTCGCGGCGCTGAAAACTGTCCAACTGCACCGAACCGGAATCCGGCGTCAAAGCGCCTATCATGGCCTTGAGCAAGGTGCTCTTGCCGGCGCCGTTGGGACCGAAAATCGCGGTGGCGTCTCCTGCGACGAAACTGCCGCTGACATGGTGCACGGCCGGGTGACGCTGATAAGAAACGGTCAGGTTCCGCAGACTGACGCTCATGCCGCCTCCCTCAAAGCCCAGATCACCAGAACCCATAAGACCGCCAGCGCGGCGCCGGCCAGACCGAGCCGTTGCCAGGCCGACATCGCCAGCAGGCTGAACGGCGGCTTGAAATTGGCCGGAGTCAGATGCCGGTGCGCACGCGGATGTTGATGTTTAGACGTCATTCGAAGCACTCCCGCAACTTGCCCTCAATCGCGGCGGCGTCGAAATCCTCGGCAATCAGTTCAAAACGGCTGTCGCGCCGCCAAGACACCTGGGCCGCGCCCCACTGCCCCGCTGCCCAGTTCAGCCACACCCAGCTGTCCAGCACCTTGAACACCCCCTTGGCGCGCACCAGGCCAGGCACCAAGGTCGGCAGCGCATCGAAAAAGCGGGTCAGTTTCTCTCCGTCAAAAGCCTGCTCCGGCTCGAAAGTCCAGCCCATCGAGCTCCATTGGGCAGCGGCGTCGTCCGGCACAGCCGGCCGGTAACGCGGCTTGGGCGCGGCGGCGGCATTCAGCCAAGCCGGATCCAATTCGCCATTGCGCACTTCGCCCACCAGCGACTTGGGCGGAAACAAAGCCCCCGCCTGTTGGCGGAAAGCCTCCATCGTCGGCACGTCGGCCGTGTCGATCTTATTGGCCACCAACACGTCGGCAATGGAAACCTGGTCTCGGTACAGCGGCTGACGGTGATAATCAGACTGAATGAACTGGCGGGGGTCCACCAGAGTAAGCACCGCGCCCACCTCCAGCGCCTCGCCCAAGGGCTTGGCGCGCAATTCGTCGATGACGCCGGCCGCGTGCGCAAGACCGCTAGCCTCTATCAGCAGGCGGTCCGGGCGTTCGCGGCGCAACAGGGTCGCCACCGTGGCGGTCATCTGCGGACCAGCCACGCAGCACAAGCAGCCGCCGGCGATTTCCGCCACCGCCAGTTCGTCCTGACTCAGAGCCGCGCCGTCTATACCGACTTCGCCGAACTCGTTGACGATGATCGCCCACTTCTCATTAGCGGGACGATGCTCGATCAAATGGCGCAACGCCGTGGTCTTGCCTACCCCGAGAAAGCCGGTGAACAAGTTGACTATGGTTTTTTTCATGGATCAGGGAATTCGTGGATTCAGGCGCTGCAGGACTGGCAACGCCCCGTCAACACCAGGTTTTGCGGGCACAGAGAGAAGGCCACCGCCTGCGCGGCCTGGCGCAACGCGCTCAAGGCCGGCGCGGCATCGATCTCCTGTACCTGGCCACAGTCGCCGCAGACAAGGATCAGCCCTTCATGCTGGCATTCGAAGTGATCGCAGACGATGAAGCCGTTCAAGGCGTCCACCTTGTGCAGCAGGCCGTGTTCCACCAGGAAATCCAGCGCGCGATACACGGTGGGCGGCGCGGCGGCGCCGCGCTCCTGCTGCAGATCCGCCAGGACCTGATAGGCCTTGACCACCCCGCTGTAACGCAACACCAGCTCCAGCACCTGACGGCGCAACGCGGTCAGCTTGCTGCCGCGCCGTTCACAATGCCGCTCCGCCGCGGCCAGATAGGCTTGATGGTCCATGCCGGACACCCGCTTGTTTAATCAGGACGCAATGTTACTGTATAACATCTCAAATTCACAAGGATTAATCATTCATCGGTTTATCATGCCCGCCACTCATGGTAGCTTTGTGCTCCAGAATGTCCATGATAGGCTTATGGCTTACCACCCATCGCTCATATAAGGAAATGACATGAAAAAGCTGTTGATGCTCGCCCTTGCCGCTACTCTCGCCGGCCAGGCCTTTGCCGCCGATCCGATTGCTCAGCGCAAAGACGTCTTCAAGCAATACAAACCGGTGGTTGGCGGCATGGGCAAGATGGTGAAGGGCGAAACGCCCTATAACAAGGATGAGTTCGCCAAGCTGGCCGGCGAGCTGGAAGCTCTGTCCCAAAAACCGTGGCTGCATTTCCCGGCGGGCAGCGGGACCGGCAAGACCGACGCCAAACCGGAAATCTGGAGCAAGCCCGCCGAATGGCAAAAAGCCATCGACAACCACAAAGCCGCCACCGCCAAACTGAAGCAAGTAGCCGCCGGCGGCGATCTGGGCGCAATCAAGGTACAGTTCGGCGCCACCCAGAAGACCTGTAAAGCCTGTCACGACGCATTCCGCAAGGACTAAGTCCTTCGCGTCGGCCCCCGCAGCCCGCTCGCCAGCGGGCTGTTTGCTTGCCTATCCGCAGTCAGACACCACCTCGAAGACCCCGGAATGAAAAAACTGCTGACCGTATTGCTGTTGGGCGCCATCGCGGCGCCGCTGGCACTGGCCGACACGCCGGCCGAAACACGCACCAAATCCTTCAAGAAAGTATTGCTGGCCTTCGAACCCATGGGCGCGGTGGTGCGTGGGCGTGATCCGTACCAGAAAGACGCCTTCATCCGTCAGGCGGACACCTTGAGTCTGATCGCGGCCGAGCCCTTCAATCACTTCCCCGCCAACAGCATCAGCGGAAAAAGCCGAGCCAAGCCGGAAATCTGGAGCCAGCCCGCCAAGTTCCAGGCTGACAAGGACGCCTTCCTCAAAGCCGTGGCCGACCTGAGACAGGCCGCCCGAGGCGGCGACCTCGCCGCCATCAAGAAAAACTACGGCGCGGTGGCGCAAAGCTGCAAGTCCTGTCACGACGCCTTCCGCGGCCCGGAAAAATAAATCGCGACCATGAAAAAAGGGCGGTGTTGACCGCCCTTTTTCTTGCCTGCCTACGCGACGCGGACAGCGCTCCGCGACTTGCGCTCACAAACGCGTCAACAGCACATAAATGCCGCCGCTGGACACCAGCAAGGCCACCAGCGCGATGATGGCCGGCGCGAACTCCAGACGCGGCACATCGCCGGCGATGGCTTTGTTGCCGGTGATCATCGCCTTCACCAGATTGTTCTTCTTGAACAAACGGTAAGCGATGATGGCCAGCAAGTGCAGGCCGACCAGCCCCAGGATCACATTGAAGAAGCCCTTGTGGAACGAGGTAGCGGCTTCGGCCGCGTCGCCGCTCAGCAGCTTGGCCAACGGGCCGTCGTACAAATAGCTGTCGACATCGGCGGCGAACAGTCCGGTGCCCACCTGGGCCAGCAAGGCCAACAACATCGCCAACACCATCAGGCCGCCCAAAGGGTTGTGGCCCGGCTGCTCGTTCTCGGTCAGCTCGCCGCGCAAATAGCGGACAATGCTGCGCGGCCCCTTGATGAAATTGCCGAAACGCGCGGTCTGGCTCCCTATCACGCCCCATATCAAACGAAACAGCAGCAGACTGGCGAGGGCGGAACCGCACCAGATATGGTATTGCAGCCAATCTCCGCCCTGCTCGCCGCTATACCACATGCCGCAGAACAGAATCACCAGCGCCCAGTGAAACAAGCGAGTGGGAACATCCCACACTTTTACCAATTGCGTCATCGCGCTTTCACTCCGTGTATCCAAAATCCGCCCGCCCAAGCATTACCTGAGTTAGTGCATTGCAACATGATATTACCGTGCAGGGCTGACAAACCCTAACCCAAATGGGGTTTTACCCAATTCTACCGACAAAAAGGGGGCAAAAACCACTGGTTTTCGGTTAATATCCTTCACTGGGCTCGCTTGGCGAGTCCGGCTACGCCGCCCGCCAACGGGCGGCCTAACTTTTTGCGGCGGCGCCCTCATCCCGCCATTGCCGCGCATCACCTTGTTGGAGACCCGATAAATGAACCATGCCCCCCTGATTCAGGATCTGCAGGCCCGCGGCCTGATTGCGCAAACCACGGACGCCGTTGCGCTGGAGGAACTTCTGAGCAAGGAGCAGGTAACCCTTTATTGCGGCTTCGACCCTACCGCCGACAGCTTGCACTTGGGCCATCTGGTGCCGGTGCTCATGCTGCGTCGCTTCCAGCAGGCTGGCCATCGCCCGGTAGCGCTGGTGGGCGGCGCAACCGGCATGATAGGCGACCCCAGCTTCAAAGCCGCCGAGCGCAAACTGAACACGCCGGACGTGATCCAGGGCTGGGTGGAGAAGATCCGCGGCCAAGTCGAGCCCTTCCTCAGTTTCGAAGGCGACAACGCCGCCTTGATGGCCAATAACTACGACTGGTTCGGCCAAATGAACACGCTTGATTTCCTGCGCGACATCGGCAAACATTTCTCGGTCAACGCAATGATCAAGAAAGAATCGGTGCAGCAACGCATCAACCGCGAAGACCAGGGCATCTCCTTCACCGAGTTCTCGTACAGTCTGCTGCAAGGCTATGACTTCGCCGAGTTGAACCGCCGCTTCGGCTGCAAGCTGCAGATCGGTGGCTCCGACCAGTGGGGCAATATCACCGCCGGCATCGACCTCACCCGCCGCCTGCAACAGCAGCAGGTATTCGGCCTGACTGTGCCGCTGGTGACGAAATCCGACGGCACCAAGTTCGGCAAGACCGAATCCGGCGCCATCTGGCTGGACGCCAAAAAGACATCGCCGTACGCCTTCTATCAGTTCTGGCTGGGCACCGCCGACGCCGACGTGTACAAATTCCTGCGCTACTTCACCTTCCTGTCGCTGGAAGAAATCGCCGCGATCGAAGCCGCCGACCAGGCGCGCGACGGCAAGCCGGAAGCGCAGCGCATCCTGGGCGAACAGATGACGGCCATGGTGCACGGCGCCGCAGCGCTGGAAGCGGCGCAGCGCATCACTCAAAGCCTGTTCAACAATGACCTGAGCAGCCTCACCGCCGACGATTTCGCTCAACTGGCTCAGGACGGCCTGCCCAGCATCCAGCTTGAACGCGACGCCGACAGCCTGATCGACGCGCTGGCCGCCGGCGGCCTGGCCAAATCCAAGAGCGAGGCGCGCACCTTCATCCAGAGCGGCGCGGTCAGCGTCAACGGCGACAAAGCCGACAGCCTGGAGCAGCGCTTCAGCGACGCGGAACGCCTGTTTGGCCGCTACACCCTGCTTAAGCGCGGCAAGAAGAATTACGCGCTGGTGGAATGGCGCTGAGCGCAGCACTCGCATCAAGCGAAAGCGGCCATGACGGCCGCTTTTTTATCGTCGGAACCCTATTTTTCCACCTCGAAAGCCTCCCCGGTAGCAAAAAAAGCGCCGCCGGCAATATAGTGCAAGCTGCGCTTGGCATCGTCATCGAAGCGCCAATGGCCATCGGCGAACACCTCCGCGTCCGCCTCCGCCGCCACCACTTCTCCGATGAACAGATCATAGCGGGACTCATTTTCCGGTTCGCTGATTACTCTGCACTCCAGATAGGCGATGCAGCCATCCACGCGCGGCGCGCCCACTCGCAGCGAAGGAAGCCGGCTCAGGCCGCTGTGCGCAAACTTGTCCACCCGCCTGCCGTCGGCGCCGCCGGCGCGCAGCACCTCCGCGGCCTGAGCGCGGCAAGGCACGTTGAGCACAAACTCGCCCGAAGCCTCGATCAGCTCCCGAGAGTAGGTTGCCTTGTCGATGACGACCGCCACCTTGGGCGGATCAAAATCCAGCGGCATGGCCCAGGCCGCCGCCATCACATTGCTGCGCTCCCCGGCCGCGCAGGACACCAAGACCGTGGGACCATGGTTCAATAAACGATAGGATTTCGCCAGATCGACTGCGAGCAAACGAGACATGGGCATACTCGAGAAAACATGAAGCGGCTATTCTAGCCGAAGGTGCCGTTAGCCATCCGACGCGGATAAAAAAAGCCCGGCGCTCGCCGGGCGTACAGATTGCTAATTTCAACAAAGGAGAAGTCATCGAGATGACTATCCAGATATAGGACGCTTTATATTGCGTTGCAAGAATCCCGCAAATCCTTCTAAAACAGGAACATCGGCCCGCTGCCTAGCGGATTGCTCTTTCCTTCCAGGCCGATATACACGTTGCGGCCGTAAAAGAAGGGTAAGCCCCAGTCAAAGTAGCCGCTAAGGAAGCCGCTGGACGGCGCTCCCACCGCCGGCAGAGCGGAATAACCTTGCGACAACAGCGTTACGGCGTTGCCAAGATTGAAGCCCACCGCGCTGCTGTTGCCGCCGCTGCTCAAGCTGGCGTTGAGGCTCAAGATGCCGCCGGGGCAGAACCAGGTGCTGCTGCCCACCACGCAGGTGGCGATCGTGGCATCGGGGAAAAACAGCCCATTGGAACCACTATCCAGAAAGCTGCTGTAGCTGAGCGATTTATAGCTGGTCGTGATCGCATCCACGCCATTGCCGTCTAGTGTGGTGGGGAAGGCCTTGGCCGACCCCAAAGCGTTGTTGCTCTGCGTACCCACGCCAAAATACAGCGTCCCGGCCACGCTAGGAGCCCCGCTGATCGCCACCGCCGGCAATTGCAGCATCACCCCGTTATTGTCGCCGGCGAAACCCGCCACAGGATGGGACACCTGCAAAGCCGCGGCCGCCTGAGCCTGTTGACAAGTCAAGGCAGTGGGGCAGGCGTAGTAATAGCCGTTATTGCTAATGCTGGCGCAGTTGCTACCGCAATCCTGCTGCCGCAGGCCAACGCCCAGAATACCGTTGGCTTTCAACGTCGACAGGCTCCCCAAATTGTTCCCCACCCCGCTGCAGGCGGCCGGAATAAAACTGTAGGCGGGATCGCTGATAATCTGGATGGGCAGGGACGACGCTGTCTTGCCCGCCATTTTGACATCGGCGTAGCGGACGCTGCCCCAGGTGAAGCCGCTGGCGAACTGCATGCATTCCACCAGTTGCCGGCTATTCGATGTCACGCCGGGCAGGCTGCCCAACGTCAGTCCGCTCACGGCACTGGCCAACAGGCGCAAACCGCTGGAGCCGGTATCCACCAGCACCCGGCTGATCGTCTGACATTGGCTACCGCCCGGCGCGCAAATCGTCACCGAGACATAGGGCATATTGATCTGATAGACATTGGGCACCGGGCCGCTGTCTATCGTCATCGTCACCGAATTAGCCGTCGACCCGCCGTTGTCCGGCGGCGCAATGCCGCCAGCTCCACCTCCCCCTCCTCCGCACGCCGTCAATAGCAGCACGCACGTCAGCCTCAGCCAAAAGAGAGCCTGTTTCATCTCGTCCCACCCGAATTATTTGAGTTGATCGATGTCGAGTCCCGCCGGCACCAGCGCGGGCACATAGGCCAGACCGAAAAAAGCGCGACCGCGACCGGCTGAGACCACAATCAGCCCCGGCTTGCGCCCCTCCAAGCGATTAAGCCCCGCCTGATTGGACTGTTGAGAGGAAACATAGCTGGAAAAGTAGTCGCCAAGCAGCTGCCTCATATCCGGCAGCGATGCGCCCTGCCACGCCACCGCGAACACCACGCCGTCCGCCTGTCGGGCGAACTCGCGGATGAGACGGCCTGCCTCGTCCCGGCTCTGCGCCACGGAATAGAGCACCGACGGCGCAGCCTTCAAGGCCAGCGCTTGCGGAGCAACAATCGCGCGCCCCGCCGGCAAAGGCTGCCCCAAGGCGGCCAAGGCAGGGCCGGAGAACAGGCTGAGGCCAAGCAACAAGGCGTGCCCCGCCATGAAAGACGTCTGCATGAATACCCCCCATCAAATGGAAACTACAACCGCTCCCGGATGCTTTGTCCGGGACTTCAGAATATGCGCGGTGCCAACGCCGCCATCAAAATATAGCACCTGAGCATGAAAGAGCAGCCCGATTGAGTTGCGGGGAGGCGTGATCGAGAATAAAAAAAGGGGGGCGAAAGCCCCCCAGCGTCCTCAAAATTCAACCAGCTGCCCGCCAGTCAAATCCTGGATTTCTCCATCAATACGCCAACGAATCGTCGTGCCGGGTCGTCACCAGCTTGCCCGCGCCCAGGGACAGCATTAGCAGGGCGACGCGTTCATGGACAATCACCGTATGGGTATTGCCGGAAAACTGCATGTAACGGCGCAAGTCCTCACGAACTTTGCGCGAGCCGGTCACGTCGATGATGATGTCGATGCTGCTGCCCTGCTCGGCCAACTCGATGAAATTATCCGTGACGGAAATGCCACGTTGCTGAGCCAGCAGAATGCCCGGCGAATCCAGGTTCAAGTCCGCCACGCCCACCATTCCGACAAACGGCGCGTCCAACAGCTGCCGCAACAGCGGCGTTCCGGTTTCACCCGCGCCTATCATGCCTACTTTGATCTGTTCCATGCGGCCACCCAAATATGACTATCAAATAAACACCGCACTGTAACAGCTTTGACCCTGGTCGCTATTTGAGCCAAATCAAGCGGAGCCGCAAGGGCCGCCACAATGTAACAGGCCCGGACATCGCCGGGCCTGCTAACGTGAAGCTTCGGATGAAATCAATGCAGATTCTGCTGCGACAGGAAACGTAAATAACCAACGCCTTCCAACCAAAAGCCGCCATCGGCCAGCGGCGTCGCCTCCTCTAGATCCGCCACGGTCAACACCAGCTCCTGACCATCCAGGTTGGCTTCCAACACCACATCATCGTCATCGGAAAACTCTTCGGAAGCCGTGTGGAAATCCGGTTTCACGAACTGATTGTTAACCTGAATATAGTCGGACTCATTCAGCAGACGCAGGATGTTCATGGCGACCTCCTAATGATGCGGTGAGAGACAAGGTCCAACAAGACAGCAAAAGCGGCGCCGGTTCCAAGCCTCGCGAGCGCTCCCCGCAACGGCTCAACGCCTACAACCAGCCTCGCTCGGCAAAGGACTCCGCCCGCGCGCCGGTCACGACGAAGTGATCCAGCAACCTTATATCGACCAACTGCAGCGCAGCTTTTAATGTATTGGTTAGAGAATGATCGGCGGCGGATGGTTCGCAAACGCCGGATGGATGGTTATGGGCAATGATCACCCCCGCCGCGTTGTTGGCCAGGGCCCGCCGCACCAGTTCGCGCGGATAGACCCGAGTTTCGGTCAGGGTGCCTCGAAACAACTCTTCTACCGCTATCACACGATTCTGCACAGTCAAGAATACGGCGACGAACACCTCCACGTCCTTGCCCGCAATCGCCAGTCTCAGGAAGTCGCGCACCTGCCGCGGATTGCGCAAGGCGTCCGTCAGGCTCATATCCTCCGCCAACGCCCGCTGAGCCAACTCCTTGCAAGCCATCAACTGCGCGTACTTGGCGGCGCCCAAACCACGCCGAGCCCGAAACTCGTCAAAACTGGCGTTGAGCAAACCGGACAGCGAGCCAAAGTCCAACATCAACTGTCTGGCCATCTCCACCGCGCTCAGCCCTCGCATGCCGGTGCGTAGAAAGATGGCGAGCAATTCGGAGTCCGACAGCGCGGCCGCTCCTTGAGCCAACAACTTTTCTCGGGGACGCTCGGCCTCCGGCCAATGGGCGATAGACATCTGCACGCTCCTCCTCTGGCTATAGCACTGTTTTCAGGGTCAGACCAAACGCGATGAAGCATGGCCTACCATATCATCGAAGCCTCATGCCGGCCAGCGCGCCCAGTCCGTGGAAATCCGCTAAAATTGGACATTTACCGCCTGTTGCGACAAGCCCATGACAAGCAAGAAAATTCTGCTAGGCATTACCGGCGGCGTCGCCGCCTACAAGGCGGCGGAGCTGACCCGCCTTCTCGTCAAAGCCGGCCACAGCGTGGAAGTGGTGATGACGGAGTCGGCCACGCGCTTCGTGACCCCGGCCACATTCCAGGCCCTGTCCGGCCACGCGGTGTACACCGACCTCTGGGACGAACGCCCCAGCAACGCGATGGCTCATATCGATCTATCCCGCCGCGCTGATGTTTTCCTGATTGCGCCGGCCACCGCGAACACCTTGTTCAAGCTGGCCCACGGCGCCTGCGACGACCTGCTCTCCACGCTGGCCGCCGCCCGCGCTTGTCCGCTGATCGTGGCGCCGGCGATGAACCGGCAAATGTGGGACAATCCGCCTAATCAGCGCAATATGGCGCAGTTGCGCGCCGATGGCGTCGCCGTCTTCGGACCGGCCAACGGCGCCCAGGCTTGTGGTGAAACCGGCGAAGGGCGCATGCTGGAGCCGGAAGAGGTCGCGGAATTACTGGAAGGATTTTTCTGCGCCAAGGTGCTGGCCGGGAAGAAGGTTTTGCTCACCGCCGGCCCCAGCTACGAGGCCATAGACACGGTGCGCGGCATCACCAACATCAGCTCTGGCAAGATGGGCTACGCGTTGGCGCGCGCCTGCCGCGACGCCGGAGCCGAAGTCACCCTGATCTCCGGTCCCACCGGCATGGAGGCCCCGCTGGGCATGCGTCGCGTCGATGCGGCCAGCGCCCGGCAAATGCACGATGCGGTGATGGCCGAAGTGGGACAAAGCGATATTTTCATTTCCGTGGCGGCAGTGGCCGATTACAGGGTCAAGAACCCGTCGGCCCACAAGATCAAGAAAGGCGCCACGCCGCCCACCCTGGAGCTGGAGGAAAACCCGGACATTCTCGCCACCGTCGCTTCCTTGCCCGCCGCCCCGTTCTGCGTTGGCTTCGCGGCGGAAAGCCAGAACCTGCTGGAGTTCGCCGAAGCCAAGCGCCAGCGCAAGAAACTGCCGCTGCTGGTAGCTAACTTGGCGCAACAAGCCATGGGCGCCGACGACAATCAGGTGGCGCTGCTGGACCGGAACGGCCCTCACCCCCTGCCCAGCATGCCCAAGCCGGACGTGGCCAAAGCCATTGTCGAGCATCTGGCCAAGCTGTTGCCGCAAAACCAATAAGCAATCGACACCGCGGCCGCCTCGCGCAGCCGACACGAAAGGACTCTCATGAAGAAACCCGTCATTGACGTCAAGATTTTGGACCCGCGTCTGAAACAAAACCTGCCCAACTACGCTACCCCGGGCTCGGCCGGGCTTGACCTGCGCGCAGCCATCGAGCAGGACATCACCATCGCTCCGGGCGAAACCCAGTTGATCCCCACCGGCATGGCCATCCATATCGCCAACCCCAACCTGGCCGCCATGCTGCTGCCGCGCTCCGGTCTTGGCCACAAACACGGCATCGTGTTGGGCAACCTAGTGGGGCTGATCGATTCCGACTACCAAGGACAATTGTTCGTGTCGGTGTGGAACCGCGGCCATGAACCGTTCCGGCTGACGCCTCTGGAACGCATTGCGCAGATGATCATCGTGCCCATCGTTCAGGTGGGTTTCAATATCGTCGACGACTTCGAAAGCTCGGAGCGCGGCGACGGCGGCTTCGGCAGCACCGGACGCAACTGAGGCCGGCCGCCTCGCGATTGCCTATACTCACTCTGAACGGGAGCGATCCCGCGCGGCCGCGGCGGCCGCACACGCGGCTCCCGTGGGCCCCTGGAGCTTGCGGGGTACGCCACGCCGTCCCCAACCCTCGCAAAGAAGGATGCGCCGGCATGAAGCAAAGCCCTCACGAGGACGACAGCAAGCGGATTCTCGACAATCTTGTCGAACTCACCTCCCAACGCGAACAGGACCTGCTGGAAAGCAGCCTGGCCTCCACGCTGGTCGAGGTGATGCGCGTGGACAAGGTGGAGCTATTCGCCTGTCGTTGGGTCAACGGCGTACCCTACACCCGCCGAAGACTAAGCGCCGCCTCCGTCGACGGCAAGACTCAGATTACGGAAACCTCCAGCGACAGCTGGCTGCCCCCGCCCATCTTCCTCTACGACCTGCTCAACGCGCTGGACAGGGACGACGGCATTTTCCGTATTCCCCACGGTCTATGCCTGCCCTTGCGCTGCATGGGCAGCATCGTATCCCTGCTGGTCATTCATGTGACCTCCGAACAGAAAGTCAACAAGGCCATGCTGAAGGCCATGGCCAGGATTCACGAGAACTTCCTGCGCCTGCTGTTCGAGGCGGACCGGGATATGCTCACCGCGCTGAACAATCGCCGCAAATTCGATTTGCGCCTGTTCAACCTGATGGCGGCTCAGTTGCAATCTCCAAGCGAAAGTCACACCTGCACCTTGGCACTATTGGACGTGGATCATTTCAAAAGGGTCAACGACCAGTTCGGCCACATGGTGGGCGATGAGGTGCTGCTCTTGCTCGCGCAGCTGATGCAGCAGTCGTTTCGCGAAGACGACAGCCTGTTCCGCTACGGCGGCGAGGAGTTCGCCATCATCTTCCAAGGACTGCCTCCGGCCGAAGCGGCGGTGGCGCTGGAACGCTTCCGCCAGCGCGTCGAGCAATACGCCTTCCCCCAAGTCGGACGCCTGACCGTCAGCCTCGGCTTCACCCGCATCCTGCCGCAGCTGTTGCCGGGACAGCTGGTGGAGCAGGCGGATAGGGCCTTGTATTACGCCAAAACCCATGGCCGCAATCTGGTGTGCAGTTACGAAGAGCTGGTGGCAGGCGGCCAGCTCGACAGCGCGCAGCGTTTCGGCGAAATCGACTTGTTCTAAACCAAGCCGCTCCGCTTCCAATCCCTATCTTCCTGGCGTAAAAAAACCGGCTCCAAGGAGCCGGTTTTCAATTGACGCGATCCGCAGGCCGCTTACGACAGCAGATGGTTGCTCAGCTCGCGCATGCCGGCCGACAACATGGCCAAATCCAGCACGCTGAACGACTGCAGTTCCGCGAACATCTGCGCGCAAACCTCCACCTGCTGGTGGCGCTTCTCCATCCACTGTTGCGCAAAGGTCTCCACGCCAGCGGCGTCCTGCAGCGCCTGCCCCACCAGATTGCGATGCACGCGGTACAGATCGTCGCGCAGCGCGGAACGCGCCAGCGACTGCCAGCGATTGTCGCGCGGCAGGCTGGTGATCGCATCGCGCAGCCAATCCAACTGCATCGCGTGACCCAACTGGTAGTAGTTCTTGGCCAAAAGCTCCAGCGGCAGTTTGCTGCCTTCGCTGATTTCGATGATATCCATCAGCGGCACGGCAAACTCCAGTCGCGCCAATACTTGCGCCAGCGGCTGCGGCATGCCCGGCTGGCTTAGACGTTCTTCCAGCACCGCCACCGCCGGGTAACCGCCGGAAGCGATCAACTGGGGCAGCTGCGCCAACAGGGCCTGCACCTTGGCGGCGTACTGTTCGATCACCGCGTTCACCGAGGCGAACGGACGCTTATTACGCAGCACCCAGCGCGTCACGCGCTCCACCAGCGTGCGCACCAGCACCATCATCTCCACCTGACGATCCGCCGGCACCTTGTTGTCCAAAGCTTCGATCTCGCTCCACAGGCGCTCGGCGTCGAACACGCGGCTGGCAATCCACCAGGCACGGGCGATGTCGCCGGCGGAGAACGGAGACTCTTCCTGCATGCGGAACACAAAAGTGGTGCCCATGCGGTTGATGATCTGGTTGGCCAACTGGTTGGCGATGATCTCGCGCTTCAGCTGATGCTGCTGCATCTGCGCGCCAAAACGCTGCTGCAGCGGTTTCGGGAAGTAATGGGTCAGAATCGACAGGAAGTCCGCGTCGTCCGGCACATCGGTGGCCAAAATCGCCTGATCCAGTGAAATCTTGCTATAGGACAACAGCACCGCGATTTCCGGCACCGTCAGACCCTGACGGGCCAAACGTCGCTCATTAATCTGGGTTTCAGACGGCAGGTACTCGATCTCGCGGTTCAGCTCGCCGGTTTTTTCCATGTGCGCGATCATGCGCGCATGGGTAGTCAGCATCGCGGCAGCCTCCTGGCGCTTGATCGCCAGAATCTGGGTCTGCTGGATATTGTTGCGCAACACCAGCTGCGCCACCTCGTCGGTCATTTCCGCCAGCAGCTGATTGCGCTGCTTCAAGGTCATATCCCCGGCCTGCATTACGCCGCCCAGCAGAATCTTGATGTTGACCTCGTGGTCGGAGCAATCCACGCCGGCGGAGTTATCGATGGCATCGGTGGCAATGCGCCCGCCGTTCAGCGCGAACTCGACGCGTCCCAGCTGAGTGCACGTCAGGTTGCCGCCTTCGGCCACCACCCGGGCTTGCAAATCGCGGCCGTCCACGCGCACCGGATCATTGGCGCGATCGCGCGCGTCGGCGTGGCTTTGACTAGACGCCTTGACGTAGGTGCCGATGCCGCCGTTGTACAGCAGATCAATCTTGGCCTTGAGGATCTCGTGGATCAGCTCGTTCGGCGCCATGCTGTCCTTGTCCGTTTCCAGCCAGGCCTTCACTTCAGGCGACAAGGGGATGGACTTGGCAGAGCGCTCGAAGATGCCGCCGCCCTTGGAGATCAGCTCACGGTTGTAATCGGTCCAGCTGGAACGCGGCAATTTGAACAAGCGCGCGCGCTCGGCGTAGCTCTTGGCCGCATCGGGCGTCGGGTCCAGGAAGATGTGCAGGTGGTTGAACGCCGCTTTCAGGCAGATGTGCTCGGACAACAGCATGCCGTTGCCAAACACGTCGCCGGCCATGTCGCCGATGCCGATCACGCTGAAGTCCTGCTCCTGGGTGTTGATGCCCAGGTGGCGGAAATGGCGCTTGACCGATTCCCAGGCGCCGCGGGCGGTAATGCCCATGCCCTTGTGGTCGTAGCCAGCGGA
The DNA here is from genome assembly GCF_023507765.1 of Chromobacterium sp. IRSSSOUMB001. NCBI lineage: Bacteria > Pseudomonadati > Pseudomonadota > Betaproteobacteria > Neisseriales > Chromobacteriaceae > Chromobacterium > Chromobacterium sp. IRSSSOUMB001. The sequence goes on along the minus strand of NZ_JALCYU010000001.1, from coordinate 9,156 downwards.
ACCGCCGGAAGCGAAGGCGTCGCCCAGCCAGAAGCCATAATCGGCGGAAATACCGTTGGCGATGTCGGAGAACGTAGCCGTGCCCTTGTCGGCCGCCACGACCAGATACGGATCGTCCGGATCCAGACGGCGCACATCCGCCGGAGGCACGATCTGGCCATTCACCAGATTGTCGGTGACGTCCAGCAGCGCGGAAATGAAGATCTTGTAGCAGGCGACGCCTTCGGCCAGGAAGGCTTCGCGGTCGCTAGGCGCCGGCAACTGCTTGCCGACGAAGCCGCCCTTGGAGCCCATTGGCACGATCACCGAGTTCTTCACCATCTGCGCCTTCACCAGGCCCAGCACCTCGGTGCGGAAGTCTTCCATGCGATCAGACCAGCGCAAACCGCCGCGCGCCACTTTGGAGCCGCGCAAATGCACGCCCTCCACGCGTGGGCTGTACACCCAGATTTCGAACATCGGGCGCGGTTGCGGCAGGAAGGGAATCAGATTGGACTCAAGCTTGAACGAGATGTAGGACTTGAACTCGCCGTCAGCGCCCTTCTGCCAGAAGTTGGTCCGACGGGTGGCCAGGATCACGGACAGGAAACCGTTCAGGATGCGGTCTTCATCCAGGTTGGCCACGCCGTCCAGTTGCTCGCGCAGCTTGGCCAGCAAGGCGTCGGCGCGCGCGTCGTCGGCATGCGTCGGATCCAGACGCACGGCGAACAGTTCGACCAGCAGACGGGTGATAGCCGGATAATTAGCCACGCACTGCTCAATGTAAGCCTGGCTGAAGGTCAAACCGCCCTGACGCAGGTACTTGGCCAAGGCCCGCACCAGCGAAATTTCACGCCAGTCCAACCCGGCCACCAGCGCCAAACGGTTGAAGCCGTCGTTCTCGCAACGCTTGGCGAATACCTGGGTCAACAGCTCCTGGAAGTCCAGCTGCACTTCTTCGCTTGCAATCTGCTCTTCCGCAGACCCCACATCCAGGCCGAAATCGCTTATCCACACCTGACGGCCGTCGGCGCGCTGCACGCAGTACGGATGCTCGTCGCGGACCTTAACGCCCATATTCTCCAAAATCGGCAGACTGGCCGACAGGCCCAGCGCCTCGCCTTCACGGAACAGCTTCAGATTGAACGCCGAAGCGCCGCGATGGAACGGCCGGTACAGCTTCATCGCCAACGGGGAATCGGCGTTGACCGATTCGATATGCTGGATGTCCAGCACCGCGTTGCGCACCGCGAACTCTTCGCGATAAGCCACCGGGAACGCGCCCTTGTAGCGGTTGAACAAGGCGTTGCCCAGTTCCTCGCCGTGGGTCTCCACCAGCAGTTGATGCAGTTCCTCCACCCAGCCGCGCACCAAACGGGCGATTTCAGCCTCGATGTCGGCCTCGTGGAATTCCGGCAACTTGGCGGCGTTGGTACGGATGATGTAATGCACGCGAGCCAGCGAGCCGTCGCTGATCTGTACGCTGAACTCGGCGCTGGTGCCGTTGAAAGCGTTCATCAACACTTTTTCGATCTTCAGGCGCACTTCGGTGTTGAAGCTGTCGCGCGGCACGTACACCAGGCAACTGACATAGCGATGGTAGCGATCCTTGCGCACGAACAGACGCACGCGCGGACGCTCCTGCAGGCTGACGATGCCCTCGGAGATGGGCCCCAGCACTTCGGCTGGAATTTCGAACAGCTCGTCGCGCGGATAAGCCTCCAGCACAAAGTTCAAGGTCTTGGACTTATAGCTGTCGTCCACGTAGTCGCAATTGCGGATCACTGTCGCCACTTTCTGGCGCAGGATGGGCACATCCTTGGGCGAGTCCTGATAGGCGCTGGCAGTGTACAGACCCAGGAAACGGCGTTCGCCGATCACTTCGCCCTTGTCGTTGAAACGCTTGATGCCGACAAAGTCGATATAAGCCGGACGGTGGATGATGGAGCGGGTCTGAGACTTGTTCAGAATGATCAACTGCGGCAGGTGAGCCAGCTCGCGCAGCTCCTGAGGCAGCTGTTCAAAGCTGGCGGAATATTCTTTGTCGCCCTGGTCTTTCAAAATGCCCAGGCCGGACGTTTTCACGATCTTCAGGCTGTCTTTACCGTTGCGGCGCACCAGATCGTAATCGCAATAACCCATGAACAGGAAGTTGCGCTTGGACATCCAGGCCAGGAAGTCCACCGCTTCCTTGGCTTCCACCGCGCGCTTGCCTTTGACCTGGGACAGGTCTTTGCTGATATCGGCCAACACTTCGCGCATTGTCGGTTCGTCGCTTACCACCAGGCGGATATCCGAAAGCACACGATTCAGCTCGGACTCCAGCTGCTTGAGGATGGCCGTGTCGGTCACGCGATCAATCTGCACGTGGATGAAGGATTCCAGCGGCAGGCTGCGGTCCTCGGTGCGTTTGACCTCTTGGATCACACCGTTCTTGTCTCTCCCCACCGACAGGACCGGGTGCACCAGCAAGTGCAGGTTCAGGCTATGGCGCGACAGCAGCATGGTGATGGAGTCGATCAGGAACGGCATATCGTCGTTGACCACTTCAATCACGGTATGGGTGCTTTGCCAACCGTCGCGCTCGAAATCGGGGTTGTAAATGCGAGCCTTGTTCTGACCGCTCAAACGCTTGGCGCCAAACGCGTAATGCGCCGACGCGGCGCCGAACAAGTCCAGCGATGAGAACTGTCTAAGGTCGGCGTGCTCGGCTTCTTCGAAGTAGATCGGGAAGAAAGGCTCGAGCTGGTGTTTCTCCTTTTCAGAAAGCTTGGTCTCTGCTACGGCCTGAATATCGGCGATCAGGCTCGCGAGTTCGGTCTTATTGGTAAGCGACATGTTGCTTCTCTTGTTGTGTGCACGGAGTGTGTCGAGGCATTGTAGATACCCCCATCATGCCGGGATTTCCTTAATGCGACGTGGACGTACATTTTCATGGAAAAGCTTGCTCGCCCCCGCCTGATGCCGCAAGAATAAATCGTGGCGGACGCCACTTTTAGCCTTATAGCAATGCGACGGCGGCTTACAAATTTCTCTCCCAGGCTCACATTGTACACAAGTCCAAAAAAGAAATATAACCCATTGATTTTTTTGGAATTTCCCATCAAGCAAGAATATCGGTTAAAATACGAACACTTGCTCACACCGATTGCCAGACAATGGCCCCATCTTGCGCACGGCGGATAACCGTTGCAAGCTGCGGCCAACTACTGGCAAAAGTAGAAATAACTACAATGGTTCCGGCTTGGGCGAGACACCGTGAGCAGCCTCGTTCCAAGCGCCGGGTTTACAAGCTTGGGTTTGCGTCCAACCAAACGACGCGAACACCCGATAGAGAAGTAGAAATCCACGCCATGAAAAAAGTCCTGATCGCCTCCGCAGCGGCAGCTCTGCTGTCCGGTTTTTCCGTCCAAGCAGAGACACTGCGTTTTGGGGTTGACCTCAACTACCCGCCGTTCTCCAAACAAGGCGCCGATGGCAAGCCGCAAGGTTTCGACATCGACATGGCCAATGCCCTTTGCGCCGCCATGAAAGTCAGCTGTCAAATCGTTCCGCAAGACTGGGACGGTCTGATTCCCGCCCTCAACGCCAACAAATTCGACGCCATCCTGTCCTCGATGCAGATCACCGAGGAACGCAAGAAAGCCGTCGACTTCAGCCGCAAGTACTACAACATCGCCAGCCGCATCGTGGCCAAGTCCGGCACCGCCGTCGATCAAAACAGCTTCAAGGGCAAGAAGATCGGCGTGTTGCGCGCGTCCACCCAAGAGAAGTTCGCCAAGGACTACTGGGGTAAATCCGGCGCCACCATCGTACCGTACGCCAAGTCGCCCGAATCTTTCCTGGACCTGAAGTCCGGCCGCGTTGACGCTGTATTCGTCGACGGCGCCGTCGGCGACCAGGAGTTTCTGAAAACCGCCAACGGCAAGGGCTACGCCTTTGTCGGCCCGAACTACGCCGACGTCAAATACTTCGGCCTGGGCGCGGGCATCGCCGTCAAGAAAGGCAACAAAGCGCTGGCCGATCGCCTGAACAAAGCGATAGACCAGGTGCGCAAGGACGGCAGCTACAAGAAAGTCCAGGACAAGTACTTCAGCTTCGACGTCTACGGCGGCTAATCCCCTCAGCTATCGCACCCGTCCCGGCCGAGCGCCCTAAGGCGCTGGGCGGCTTGCTGCCGCCCGCTCCACGCTCAAGCCGGGACTTTTTTGTTCGGCCCCACTTTGGTAGGCCGAGCAAGGACCGGCCTTGCGCGCAAGGCTGATGAATGAGGCAGTAACACCATGTTTTTGCAAGGTTACCTTCCCAGCATATTGCAAGGAGCGGTGCTCACATTGCAGCTGGCCGGCTCAGCACTGCTCGTATCCATCGTGCTGGGCCTGATTGGCGCGTTGTTCAAGTCCGCCCATTCCAAACTACTGGTCTGGCTGGCGGAGCTCTATTCCACTGTGGTCCGGGGCGTACCCGACCTTGTCTGGATGTTTCTGCTGTTCTTCGGCGTCCAGATGATGATCAATGATTTTTGCGGCCGCATGGGCTGGGAAAGCCCCAACATTGATCCCTTCGTCGCCGGCGTGCTGACTCTGGGCTTCATCTTCGGCGCCTATATGACAGAAACCTTCCGCGGCGCAATGATGGCGGTGCCCAAAGGTCAAATGGAGGCCGGCATGGCCTACGGCATGACGCCGCTGCGCGTCTTCTTCCGCATTACCGTGCCGCAAATGGTCCGCTTCGCCCTGCCCAGTTTCTCCAATAACTGGCTGGTGCTGGTCAAATCCACCGCTCTGGTTTCGGTCATCGGTCTCAACGACGTGATGTACCGCGCCGATGCGGCCAAATCCACCACTCAGGAACCCTTCACCGTCTATCTGATCGTGGGCCTTCTGTTCCTGGCGATCACCGGCGTTTCCAACCTATTGCTGGGCAAACTGGAAAAACGCTATTCGCTGGGCGTCAAGGAGAGCGGACTGTGATCGATTTCCAACTGATTCTGGATAAACTGCCCGCCTTTTTCGGCGGCGGCGACGGCCACGCCGTCATGAGCACCCGCGACGGCCTGCTGATGACGCTGGAACTGCTGTTCATCTCCCTAGCCTTGGGCATGGCGATGGCCGTGCCGATGGCGCTGATGCAAGTCTCCAAAAACCGGCTGGCATCCGGCGCTGTCCGCGTCTATGGCTACGTTTTCCGCGGCACGCCGCTCTTGGTGCAGCTATTCATCATCTACTACGGCCTGGCCCAATTCGGCTGGGTCCGCGACAGTTGGGCCTGGAACTACCTGCAGGAGGCCTATTTCTGCGCCATCCTCGCCTTCACTCTGAACACCGCGGCCTACACCACGGAAATCATCGCCGGCCAGATCAGAAACACCCACTGGGGCGAGATCGAAGCCGCCCAAGCCATGGGCATGAGCAAATGGCTGATGATGCGCCGCATCGTGCTGCCCTCGGCGCTGCGCCGCGCGCTACCCGCCTACAGCAACGAAGTCATCATGATGCTGCAAAGCACCGCAATCGCCGGCTTGGTCACGCTGGCGGACATCACCGGCGTAGCCCGCCGCATCTACGCGGACAGCTACATGGCCTTCGAGCCCTTCCTCACCGCAGGCGCCATTTACCTTGCGCTCACCTTCCTGCTGGTCTGGTTGATGAAGCAGGCGGAAAAACGCTGGCTGGCCTATCTGGCGCCACGCAAGCACTAATGCGGATAGCGATACAGGAACATCATCATGCACACACCCACCGATAAGAATCTGAAGCTGCAAGTCAGCGACCTGCATAAGAGCTACGGCTCTCACGAGGTGCTGAAAGGCGTATCGCTGACCGCTCACGCCGGCGACGTCATCAGCATCATCGGCTCCTCCGGCTCAGGCAAGAGCACCTTTCTGCGTTGCATCAATATGCTGGAGCAACCGAACAGCGGCCGCATCCTCGCCGCCGGCGAAGAGCTGAAGCTGGTCTCAGACCGGAAAACCGGCGCGCTCAAGGCCGCCGACGCCCAGCAATTGGCCCGCATCCGCACCAAGTTAGCCATGGTGTTCCAGCACTTCAACTTATGGGCGCATATGACCGTGCTGGAAAACATCGTCGAAGCGCCTATCCACGTATTGGGGCTCAGCCGTGACGAAGCCTGCGCCCGCGCGCGCAAATATCTGGAGAAGGTGGGCCTGCGCGGCGTCGAAGACAAATACCCGGCCCATATGTCCGGCGGGCAGCAGCAGCGCGTCGCCATCGCCCGCGCGCTGGCGATGGAACCGGAAGTCATGCTGTTCGACGAACCCACCTCTGCGCTGGACCCGGAACTGGTTGGCGAAGTGCTGCGGGTCATGAAGGACCTGGCCGGCGAAGGCCGCACCATGGTGGTTGTCACCCACGAAATGGGCTTCGCCCGCGAAGTATCCAACCACGTCATTTTCCTGCACCAAGGCAAGATAGAAGAGCAAGGCCACCCCAAGGAAGTGTTGGTCCGCCCGCAGAGCGAACGATTGGTACAATTCCTCTCCGGCAGCCTGAAATAAATCGTACAATAGAAAAATGTCGCACACCATGCCGGCCTCATGCCCGGCATGGTGTGTTTTTGTAATCTCCATCCTTCGCCGCGAAAACCAATGGGTCAGCATCCGTCCCACCCCGCCAAGCCACTGCCACTGCGCTACGGCTTTCTGCTCTTGCCCCATGCCTCAATGGCCGATTACGCCATCGCCTCCGAGGTCCTGCTGCACGCCAATTGGCTGGCGGAGAAAAAGCTCTACGAAACCCTGCTGCTCTCCCTGGATGGACAAGCTGTGCCGCTCTCCAACGGCACGCGGTTAGCTGTGGACCTGCCCCTGGACGGCGCCCCCAAGCTGGACTGCCTGCTGGTCCTGGCGGACGACATCAATCCGGACTTCAGCCTGGACGCCTTGAGCAAAGGGCTTACCGCCTGCGGCCCGGATAAAATCCAACTGGGCGGCATAGGCTGCGGCAGCTACTGGCTGGCCCGCACCGGGCACTTCAATGGCCTGCGTGCCACCACGCACTGGCGCGAGATCAGCCGTTTCACGGAAGAGTTCCCGGACGTCATCACCTCGTCCAATCTGTTTGAGATCGACGGCAAACGCCTCAGTTGCGCAGGCGGGGCGGCCACCTTCGACTTCATGCTGACCCTGGTCGGCAATCAGCACGGCCACGAGTTTGTCGCTCAGCTGTCAGAATTATTCAGCATGGAACGCATCCGTCCCGGCAATGAGCGCCAACGCATTCCACTGGCCACTCGCATCGGCGGCAGCCAACCAAAGCTGACCGAGGCGGTCAGCCTGATGGAGGCCAATATAGAAGAGCCGCTCAGCACCGACGACATCGCTTACTATGTTGGCGTCTCCCGCCGCCAGCTGGAGCGCCTGTTCAAGCAATACCTGAGCACGGTGCCGTCCAAATACTATCTGGAACTGCGATTGAGTCGAGCGCGCCAATTGCTGCAGCAAACCAGCAAATCCATCGTGCAGATCGGCCTTGCCTGCGGCTTCTCCAGCGGCCCCCACTTCTCCAGCACCTACCGCAATCATTTCGGCATCACCCCGCGCGAGGAACGCTCGCACCGCACTCAAACCGCGGTCCCTGCCGCCAAAAACTAGGCCACTCAGACGCCCGCCCCGCAGCCATCCGGCGACGGCACAGAAGAACGCTCCGGCTCGCCCTGTCGCGACAGCGGCAACTCAATCCGAAAGCAAGCGCCGCTGGCAGGAATGTTCTCCGCCGAGATCAAGCCACCATACTGCTCCACAATCGTCTGGCAGATCGACAACCCAAGCCCCATACCGTTCGGTTTGGTCGAAAAGAATGGGTGAAACAACACTTCCAACGAGTTCGGCGTGATGCCGCGCCCGGTATCGCGCACCTCAAGAATCGCCTTCTTGCCTTCACGCCGGGTATGCACGATCACATGGCGCTTCATCATTGGCTCATCGCGCAATGCGTCCATTGCGTTCGATAGCAGGTTCAGTACCACCTGCTCCAACTGTATGCTATCGGCCAACACGGCGACAGGATAGCCCGACAACAACTGCACGACCTCGATGCCCCGCTCCTTCAGGTCGTACTCGGCCAGGAACATACAATTGCCAACCACCTGATTCAAGTCGATCAGCCGCGTCTCAATCGCCCGCTTGCTAACCAAGGCGCGCAGGCGCTTGATGATCTCCCCGGCCCGTTCCGCTTGCGCCACTGCCAACCGCAGCGCGGCATTCACCTGGGACGGAGCCTCCTCCACTCCCTCCAACAACTGGATACTGGCCTGGCAATAGTTAGCGATCGCCGTCAATGGCTGGTTCAGCTCGTGCGCGATGCCGGACGCCATTTCACCCATCGTATGCAACCTGGCAACATGAGATAGTTTCTCCAAATGCTCTTTAACCTTGCTCTCGCTGGCCTCCAACGCCGCCACCGTTCGCTGCCGCAAGGGCCCCAGATCGCGTAAAGCGCACACAACGCCGATCAAACCGCCCTCTCGAGAGAACAGCGGCGACACCCCCCCTTCAACCGAACGAATCAGTCCTCTCGCCGACGTCAGCTGCATCCGCTCCGCCAACACCACCGGTTGGGCGGTCCGGAAACACTCGCGGATTGGGTCCTCCGCCAACTCCGCGGCTAATTCGGCCTGTAAATGGAACACCTCGTGACAAACCCGGCCAACCACCTCGTCCACCGCCATCCCCATTAGTTCCAAAGCCATCGGGTTAGCCAGTTCGATTGCATGATCCTGGCGCAAAATAATCACACCATCGTGAATCGCGCTCAGCGTAACGGATGCCCGCTCGCTTTGAAGAAAGATCGCCTCGTCCGATTGCTGACGTTCATGTCGTAAAGCCATGCGTTGCAAGTGAACCAAACCAGCGAACACGAAAAAAGCCAACAACAACGACTGCTGCCACAACCACGGTAACAGCGCCAAATCCGTTACCCTGACATCTCTGGCCACACTCAGCACAAAAGACTGCGCCACGCTTGAAAGCGGGAGTCTAGCCTCCAGGCGACGCAACACTGGCCACCAATCACGCTCGGATGAAGCATGCAGACGTTGGAACAGCGGTGCCCTAGGCGCAACGGCGCCCTCCTGGTACAAGGCCAAATCCAATCCGGGCAGCAAACTCTCCAAGGCCTGCGCCTGCAACAGGCGATCGCAAAATACAACCAAGCCCGC